>CALSAF010000080.1:0-20462 GCA_943372805.1 Rhizobium sp. Q54 | reverse complement strand
CATCAGCAATTCGCCGAGAATGTCGGATTCGAGCGCCACCGCGTTGGTCACGCCATCGACCTGGGCAATCACGCTGTCGAGCGGCACCATGGTCGGATGGACGCGCTGCTCGATGCCGCTTTCGGTCTTCTGGGCCACGCCCAAGAGCTTGATGCGATAGCCGAGATCGGCCGCCGCATGAATGTCCTCGATCGAGATGTTGGTGATGCCTTCGAGATAGATCTTGTCTGCCGAGATCTCGCAGCCGAAGGCCAGCGTCGTCAGGATCGACAGCTTGTGCGCGGTGTCATTGCCCTCGATGTCGAAGCTCGGATCGGCTTCGGCATAACCGAGGCGCTGGGCTTCCTTCAAGCAGTCGGCAAAGGACAGGCCCTCGCGTTCCATCCGGGTCAGGATGTAATTGCAGGTACCGTTCATGATCCCGTAGATGCGGGAGAAGTTGTTGCCGGTCAGCGACTCACGCAGCGTCTTGATTACGGGGATGCCGCCAGCAACCGCCGCCTCGTAGTTCAGCAGGCGACCCTTTTCCTCGGCGAGCTTGGCGAGTTCGACGCCGTGACGCGACAGAAGCGCCTTGTTCGCCGTCACCACATGCAGGCCGCGGGCGAGAGCTGCACGGACCGACTGCTCGGCTGCGCCTTCGGCACCACCGACAAGCTCCACGAAAACGTCGATATCGGCCTGCTTCGCCATCTCGACCGGATCGGCATACCAGGCAATGCCATCCATCAGAATGCCGCGATCCTTAGAGGCGTCGCGAGCAGAGACGGCCGTGACCGCGATCGGGCGGCCGCAGGCCACGGCCAGCGCATTGGCACGGGTCTGGAGGATACGAACAAGCGAGGCACCGACGGTGCCGAGACCCGCCACGCCGATTTTAAGGGCATTTGCCATGAGGCATTCCTGACGTCATCGAAAAGGAAGTGAGGCGGTCCTGACCGGACCGCCCGGGGCTCAACGTGGGCTCAACGGTGGGCGTTGAGCGAAATCACGTTGTGCATCGTCTCGTCGGCCGTCGACAGGAACTTCTTGATGTTGCGGGCGGCCTGGCGGATGCGGTGTTCGTTTTCGACGAGGGCGAGACGGACATATTCGTCGCCCATTTCACCGAAGCCGATGCCCGGGGCAACAGCCACGTCGGCCTTCTCGACGAGCAGCTTGGAGAATTCAAGCGAACCGAGATGGCGGAACTTCTCGGGGATCTTCGCCCAGGCGAACATCGTCGCGGCCGGCGGTGGCACTTCGAAGCCAGCCTTGCCGAAGCTTTCGACCATCACGTCGCGGCGACGATGGTAGACGCTGCGGACTTCCGCAATGTCGGAGCCGTCGCCGTTCAGCGCGTGGGTGGCGGCCACCTGGATAGGCGTGAAGGCGCCGTAGTCGAGGTAGGACTTGACGCGTGTCAGCGCCGAGATCAGCCGCTCATTGCCGACGGCAAAGCCCATGCGCCAGCCGGGCATGGAGAAGGTCTTCGACATCGAGGTGAACTCGACAGTGCAATCCATGGCGCCCGGGACTTCGAGCACGGACGGCGGCGGGTTGCCGTCGAAGTAGATTTCCGAATAGGCCAAGTCGGAGAGCACGATGATATCGTGCTTCTTCGCAAAAGCGATGACGTCCTTGTAGAAGTCCAGGCTCGCAACACGGGCCGTCGGGTTGGACGGGTAGTTGATGATCAGCGCGAGCGGCTTCGGGATCGAATGCTTCACGGCGCGCTCGAGCGGCGGGAAGAAGGTTTCATCCGGCTCGATCGAGATCGAGCGGATGACGCCGCCGGTCATCAGGAAACCGAAGGCATGGATCGGATAGGTCGGGTTCGGGCAAAGAATGACGTCACCGGGTGCGGTGATCGCCTGCGCCATGTTGGCGAAGCCTTCCTTGGAACCCAGCGTCGCCACGACCTGCGTGTCGGGATTGAGCTTCACGTTGAAGCGGCGGGCGTAATAGGCCGCCTGGGCGCGGCGCAGGCCCGGAATGCCCTTGGACGAGGAGTAACGATGGGTGCGCGGGTCCTGGACCACTTCGCAGAGCTTGTCGACGATCGCCTGCGGGGTCGGAAGGTCGGGATTGCCCATGCCGAGGTCGATGATGTCGGCCCCACCGGCTCGCGCGCTCGCCTTCAAACGGTTGACCTGTTCGAAAACGTAGGGCGGCAGCCGCCGGACTTTGTGAAACTCTTCCATCTTCAACCCCTGAAACCGCGCGGGTGCATAGTCCGCGGCAGGCGCGCTCGTTTTGTTCGTGATCACAGGCTCCGCAACGAACCGCAAAATCGGAGCTTAGTGATTGTATCCCAATCAGAGCGCTGGCAGGAAATCTTGTCGCAAATCCGGCGAGAAGCCCTGAATCGCCGACGAAATTTTATGTCAAAAACGCCCCGGTTGCTTTGCGAAAAAATCGCAGGGAACGCAAGCGCTAATTGGTGATCTGCGCCTGGGTTTCAGCACCATGCTCGGCAGCGATCCGGCGCAATTCCAGGAGGCGCGCCTGATACTCGGCCTCGGAGATCGTCCCGGCCTTGCGTGCTGCCCCCAAGGAGGTCAGCTGAGCCTGGAGAGCGGCCGCTTCATCATTGCCCATCTGGACGCTTGCTGCACTCAGAGAGCCGGCGAAATTCGGGTAGCCGTCCGGATAGGTGGGGCGCGGCTGCAGCGGCTCCGGCTGATCCGGATCCTCGACATTCACTTCGAGCGCCGAGGCGACGGGCGTGGCGGTGGCCGGTGCCGCCGACTGGCATCCCGTGCCCGCCATCAGCGCGACCAATGCCGCCGCAACCGTCTGCACCGAAAGACCCGCGAAACTGAATATGCTCTGAACCATCGCCCCGACCGGCCGCGTTCACGCGGCAAAACTGACATTCCTCAAGGACGCAACCTTCGATCACCTTCGAAAGACTGTGCGCCAACAGCTGGAACTTGTAGTCGTTTTCATGCAGGATAGGCAAATACAAAAGACGCCAGAAGAATCCTGGGGAGGACGACATGGACAGGACGCGGGAAGAAGCCGAAGCGGGTGCCGCGTTCGATCCGAAACTGATCGAGCCTTATATCGTCAAGGATCCGCAGGCACTCGCCGTCAACACGGCCAAGGCGCTTGAAAACCTCGGCAAGGCGGCCTCCGTCTGGTTGAAGCCTCGCGAAACCGGGGAAATCGTCGACCCCGTTACCGAACCAATGGCCGAACTGACCAAGACCATGGGCAAGGTGGCCGAATACTGGATGTCCGACCCCAAGCGGACCCTGGAGGCACAGACGCATCTCCTGAATGCCGTGTTCGGTGTCTGGACTCGCTCACTGTCCCGCCTCGCCATGCCCGAACAACCCGTCGAGGATCCGCTGCCGAAGGACAAGCGATTCTCGGACGAGGATTGGGAGCGCAATCCCTTCTTCGACTTCCTCCGCCAGACCTATCTCGTGCTTTGCCAATGGGCAGAGAAGATGGTGAACGATGCAGGCGGCCTGGATGAACACACGCGCCACAAGGCAAATTTCTACATGCGGCAGATCACGGCGGCGCTGTCGCCGGCCAACTTCGTCGCGACCAATCCGCAGCTCTATCGCGAAACGGTGTCGAGCAATGGGGCGAATCTCGTCAAGGGCATGCAGATGCTCGCGGAGGACATCGCGGCGGGCGATGGCGATCTACGCATGCGCCAGACGGATACCAGCAAGTTCGCCGTCGGAGAGAATATGGCGATCACACCGGGCAAGGTGATCGCGCAGAGCGATGTGTGTGAGATCATCCAGTACGAGGCCTCTACGGAGACGGTGCTCAAGCGCCCTCTCCTCATCTGCCCGCCCTGGATCAACAAGTTCTACATTCTCGACCTCAATCCGCAGAAGAGCTTCATCAAGTGGTGTGTCGACCAGGGGCATACGGTCTTTGTGATTTCCTGGGTCAATCCGGACGAACGACACGCGGACAAGGGCTGGGAAGCCTATATCCGCGAGGGCATCGATTTCGCCCTCGACACGGTGGAGAAGGCGACCGGCGAGCGTCAGGTCAACGCAGTCGGCTACTGTGTCGGAGGAACGCTGCTTGCAGCAGCCCTCGCGCTGCACGCGCAGGAGAAGAACAGCCGGATCGCGAGTGCGACACTGTTCACGACGCAGGTCGATTTTACCTATGCCGGTGATCTCAAGGTTTTCGTCGACGAGGGGCAGTTGCGCAGCCTTGAAGAGCGGATGCACGAGACAGGCTATCTCGACGGCTCGAAGATGGCGGCGGCCTTCAACATGCTGCGCGCCTCCGAATTGATCTGGCCGTATTTCGTCAACAACTACCTGAAGGGCCAGGATCCGATGCCCTTCGATCTCTTGTACTGGAACTCCGATTCGACTCGCATGGCAGCGGCGAACCACTCCTTCTATCTCCGCAACTGCTATCTCAACAACACGCTGAGCCAGGGCAAGATGCAGCTCGCGGGAAAGACGCTGTCGCTGAAGGACGTGACAATCCCGATCTATAATCTCGCGACCAAGGAGGACCATATAGCGCCGGCAAAATCCGTCTTTGTCGGAAGCGGGCTGTTTGGTGGGCCGGTCGAATTCGTGCTTTCCGGCTCAGGTCACATCGCCGGCGTCGTCAATCCGCCGGACAAGAAGAAATACCAGTTCTGGACCAATGGTCCGGCGTCGGGCAGCTACGAGGACTGGATGGCAAATGCCAAGGAGACAGCGGGCTCGTGGTGGCCGCACTGGCAGGACTGGATCGAAAGCCTAGACCACGATCGCGTGCCGGCCCGCAAACCGGGTGGCGAGGCATTGAACTCAATCGCCGACGCGCCCGGGCGCTACGTGCTCGCCCGTGTCTGACACGGCTCGACGCATCGTCCGATGATCTTCTCCCCGCCCCTCGTGCCGGCGCGGCTCGTGCGCCGCTACAAGCGATTTCTTTTCGACGCCGTGCTGGAGGACGGCACCGAAATAACGGGCTTTTGCCCCAATACCGGTTCAATGCGCGGCTTGACCGAACCGGGCTCGCGGATCTGGCTCTCGCGACACGATACGGCACGGCGCAAATACGCCTATGCCCTGGAACTGGTCGAGGTCGGAGGCATCGTGGTCGGCGTCAACACGGCGCTTCCCAACCAGATCGCCGAAGAAGCCATCCTTGCAGGCCTCGTGCCTCCACTTGGAGACTTCCAGCGCTTGAAGCGCGAGCAACGTTATGGCCGCAATTCTCGGATCGACATCCTGCTTGAGGATGACACGAAGGGGAGCGTCCATGTGGAAGTCAAGAACGTCCACTTTGTCCGGAGTGAGGGTCTTGCGGAATTTCCAGACAGCGTGACGGCGCGCGGCGCCAAGCATCTCGAGGAGATGGGGGATCTGGCCGAGAGCGGCCGGCGGGCGGCCATGCTCTTCGTCATCCAGCGAAATGACTGCGAACGCATGCGGATTTCCGCCGACCTCGACCCCATCTATGGCCTTGCCTTCGCCCGGGCGGTTCTCCGTGGTGTCGAGGCCTATGCCGTGCGCTGCGCCCTGGATTCCGGCAAAATCACCCCGGAAAGCCTCATCCCGATAGACGAAACCGGTATCCGTGCTTTATGAACGGCCAAGCTCCTAGATTAGACATTCCGAAAGCCCATCCATGGTCACCTATATCGACGCGGCGACGACGCCGTTGAAGAACACCGGCGCGATCCGGCTCTATGGCGCAGACGACTTCGAAGGCATGCGGCGCGCCTGCCAACTGACCGCCCGCTGTCTCGATGCCCTCGTACCCATGGTCAAGCCAGGCGTCACGACTGCGGCAATCGACAGGTTTGTCTTTGAATTCGGCGCCGACCACGGCGCACTGCCCGCAACGCTGAACTATCGTGGCTACAAGTACTCTGTCTGCACATCGATCAACCACGTGGTCTGTCATGGAATGCCGGATGACAAGCCGTTGCGTGAAGGCGACATCGTCAACATTGACGTCACCTTCCTTCTGGACGGCTGGCATGGCGATTCGAGCCGCATGTATCCGGTCGGACAGATCAAGCGTGCCGCCGAACGGCTGATGGAAGTCACCTATGAATGCCTGATGCGCGGGATTGGAGCCGTCCGTCCAGGCGCCCGAACCGGTGCCATTGGCGAAGCCATCCAGTCCTATGCAGAGGCTGAACGCTGCTCTGTAGTCCGCGACTTTTGCGGTCACGGCGTCGGCCGCCTGTTCCATGACAGTCCCAACATCCTGCATTACGGCAAGGCGAACGAAGGCCCGGAGCTGCGCGAGGGTATGATCTTCACCATCGAACCGATGATCAACCTCGGCAAACCGCATGTGAAGGTTCTCTCCGACGGGTGGACCGCAGTCACGCGTGACCGGTCGCTGACGGCGCAATACGAGCACACCGTGGGCGTGACGGCAAACGGCTGCGAGATCTTTACCCTATCCCCTGCAGGGCTCGACCGTCCCGGGCTAGGCTGAGCGGAGACGCGATTAGGCCAACCAATCGCAACTTGAACTTGCGCCCCGCGTGAGTCGTGTCACTATGCCTTGGCGGCGAACAGGCCGCAGGACCATGACGGTCAGGATTGGGTGGCATGACGAGCAAGCATCCGGTTTCCGATGGGCACAGGGGTCACGACGAGCAGCCGGCGGGACCGATCTCAGATTTCCTTTCAAGTGGCCGCCCGGCTCCGGCCGAACACGCAGACGAGCGCATGTTCTTTGCCGAGCAACCGGCGCGTGACAACCGCCTGGACAAGGCCTCCTCGCCCCGCGCGCCCTTGCCGCCAGATGCGCATTATGTCGGCCATCGCGAGCGTCTTCGCAGCCGGTTTCGGGATGGCGGCGAAACCGCACTCGCCGACTACGAGATCCTGGAACTGCTGCTCTTTCGCCTGATCCCGCGCCGCGACACAAAACCGATCGCCAAGGCCTTGCTCGCACGGTTCCAGACGCTCGCAGGGGTACTCGGCGCGCCGCCTGCCCTTCTGCAAGAGGTCAAGGGCGTCGGCGAGTCCGTCGCGCTCGACCTCAAGCTGATCGCAAATGTCGCCCAGCGCATGCTGAAGAGCGAGCTGCGGGAGAAACAGGTTCTCTCCTCCTGGTCGTCAGTCATCGACTACTGTCATGCGGCCATGGCCTACGAGACCAGGGAACAGTTCCGCATCCTGTTCCTCGACAAGCGCAATGTGCTGATCGCCGACGAAATTCAGGGGCGCGGCACCGTGGACCACACGCCGGTCTATCCGCGGGAAGTGGTCAAGCGGGCGCTCGAATTGTCGGCGACCGCCATCATCTTGGTCCACAACCATCCGAGTGGCGACCCGACACCATCCCGTGCCGACATCGACATGACCCGGACAATCGTCGAGACGGCCAAGCCGCTCGGCATTACTGTCCATGACCACATCATCATCGGCAAGGACGGTCATGCGAGCCTCAAGGGCCTTAGGCTGATCTGACGGCGCATCGATGATCAAAGGGGTGCCCAGTTGATGGAACTCGCCCTCTTGATCGGATTTCACATTGATAACGAAACGGTGACGTTGCCCTGTCATACTGCATGTGGAAAATGTGCACTGCAACATGGCAGCAGGCGAATCAGAGGCACCTCATGAACCAGTATGACTTCGTCGTGATTGGCAGCGGACCGGCCGGACGCCGTGCGGCGATCCAGGCGGCCAAGCTGGAAAAGAAGGTTCTCGTCATCGAAAAGGGCACGCGCGTCGGCGGCGTCTCGGTTCATACCGGAACGATCCCGTCGAAGACGCTGCGCGAGACCGCTCTCAACCTCACCGGTTGGCGCGAACGCGGCTTCTACGGTCGCAGCTACCGCGTGAAGCAGGAAATCAGCGCCGACGACCTGCGCCGGCGTCTGCTGATCACGCTCGACCACGAGGTCGAGGTGCTGGAGCACCAGTTCTCTCGCAACCGCGTGCACCAGATGCGCGGCAAGGCGCATTTCCTCGATCCGCACACGCTCGAAGTCGTCAAGGAAGACGGCGAGGTTATGCATGTTCAGGCGGGATCGGTGCTGCTGGCCGTTGGCACCCGCCCCTTCAAGCCGTCGCACATTCCCTTCGACGGTGTCAGCATCATCGACAGCGACGAAATCCTTGAAATCAAGGAGCTGCCGCGCTCGATGATCGTCATCGGTGCCGGCGTCATCGGCATTGAATATGCGACGATCTTTTCGGCGCTCGATACCGTTGTCACGGTGGTCGAGCCGCGCGACACCATGCTCGACTTCATCGACAAGGAGATCGTCGAGGATTTCACCTACCAGCTGCGCGACCGCAACATGAAGCTGATCTTTGGCCAGACGGTCGAGGGCGTCGAGAAAGTTGACGGCAAATGCCGCGTGACGTTGAAGAACGGGCGCGTGCTGACGGCCGAAATGGTACTGTTCGCTGCCGGCCGCGTTGGTGCAACCGACACGCTCAACCTCGAGGCTGCCGGCCTGGAAGCGGACAATCGCGGACGGCTGAAGGTCAATTCGGAGACATTCCAGACCTCCGTTTCCAACATCTATGCTGCAGGCGACGTGGTCGGGTTCCCATCGCTCGCGTCGACCTCCATGGAACAGGGCCGCATCGCCGCCCGTCACGCCGTCGGTGCGCCGGCGCATGATCCACCACAATTCTTTCCCTACGGCATCTATGCCGTTCCGGAGATCTCGACCTGCGGCCTGACCGAGGAAGAGGTCATTCAACGCGGCATCCCCTACGAGACCGGGATCGCGCATTTCCGCGAAACTTCACGCGGTCACATCATGGGTCTCGACAGCGGCATGCTGAAAATGATCTTTTCGCTGAAGACGCGCCGGCTGCTTGGCGTGCATATCGTCGGCGAAGGGGCGACCGAGCTCGTGCATATCGGCCAGGCGGTCCTCAACCTCAAAGGCACCGTCGAATACTTCGTCGAGAACACGTTCAATTATCCAACGCTCGCCGAGGCCTACAAGATTGCCGGTCTGGATGCCTGGAACCGGATGGGCGAATTAAAAGTCGAAAAGGTGGAGCGACGGGCTGCGGAGTGAGGCGTTGCGGGAGGCCATTGTGATTGGAGGAGACGGTGCGCGGCTCACCTGCTAAGCAGGCGCGCTCTCCTGCCAATCGCCGAGTCGCCCATGTCGTCGTCCCTCCACCAGATCGCGGCCCGCCCGCAACTGGTTATCCTGTCCATGATGATCTTCGTGCAGGGTTGTGCCTATGGCTCCACTCTGCCCTACCTAGGTGTGACAGCAATCGGTGCACTCGGGATGAGTGATCAGGCCTACTCGGCCCTGACCGTCGTCGCATCGATCATGACTGTGACAATCAGCGTTTCCCTCGGCATTCTCTCCGATGGCATGGGCGACCGCCGTCGGATGATCTCGCTTCTGGCGCTCGCAGGCATGATCGGCTACGGCGCGATATTCCTCTTCCCGTCGATCCCCGTCTTCGTCGTCGCCACCGCCTTCATCATCCCCTTCTCCCAAGCCGTACACTCGCTGCTCTTCGCCTCTGCGCGGATCGAGACGAGCACGCTTTCCTCGCGCGACGCGGCGGCCGTCAATACGGTTGTTCGCTCCTTCATGTCGGCGTCCTGGGTGGTGATGCCCGCGATCCTCGGCCTGGCGCTTGCCCAGTCGGCCAACATGATCGGCGCGTGGGGTGCAGCGGCAACCTGCACGCTTCTGGTCGCGATCGCGTCCCTGCTGCTCCTTGCTCCACCCAAGGAACCGAATGAGCCTGGAAACACCAGTCAATCAGCTTTCTTCGACGCGCTACGCGAACTCGTGCGGGCCGACATGCTGGTGCGGATGGTTGCGATGGCCGCCGTGACGGGGACCACGCGGCTCGCGACGATGATCTGGCCGCTGATCCTGACGCTCGAACTTGGCGGATCGACCCGGGATGTTGGTTTCATCGCCGCGCTGATCGCCCTCATCGAAATCCCCTTCATGCTCCTGGCAGCCTTTCTCTTGAAACGCTTCAGCCTTCTCGTCCTGATCGTTGCTTCGGCGCTGCTCTACGGGTTGCACATGGTGGGCTTCGTTTTCGCCACGGCGCCCTGGCATTTCTACGCGCTCGCCGTGCCAGGCGCGGCCACGGCGGCGGCCCTTCTCTCCCTGCCGATTACCTATTTCCAGGATCTCTTCCCGATCAGGCCGGGCTTGGGTACCGCCTTCATGCCGATCAATTCCTTCCTCGGGAATGCCGTAAGCGCCGGCACGTTCGCGGCTGGGGCGCACTTCTTCGGCTATTCGGGCACTGCCTGGCTTGGCCTGGTGCTCGCACTGGCCGGCGTCGCAGGCCTACTGACGGTCGATCGCGCACGGCTGAAACTTGTGTGACGTCCAAATCTTCAGAAGCTCATCGCCTCGCCGTCGTCCGGCACCCGAAGTCGTTCGGCTCCGTCGCTGTGGGTACCAAGCAGCACCCGAAAGTCGGCACGGGAAACCGTGGCATGATCGACAGCATCAAGATGGGTGACGATGACCGTGGCGTCACCGGCGAGACGCAACGTCTCCATCACCATCCCCGCATCCATGACCAGCGGCCCATTGCCCTTCCATCGCGCTCCACATCCATGCACCACGACAAGGCCGGGCTTTTCGACGGCCAACACAGTCTCGACTTCGGGGCACAGGATTGTGTCACCAGCCCAGTAGAGCATCGGTTCGGCCTCAGCACCGATCAGGAAGCCGGAGATTTCCCCCATGTCATTGAGGACCTCTGGTGGACCATGACGGCCATCGGTCGTCCTGATGCTTACAGCGCCGAGCTGGATGCCACCTCCGATGACCCGGACGTCCACGAAACCCTTGGCCAGGATCGCCTCTTGGTCCCGGCCATGGCAGAGGATGGGCATGCTCTTCGGCAGCAGGTCTTGCGCCACATCGTCGAAATGGTCGGAATGCAAATGCGAAACCAGCACGGCGTCGATGCCATCCAGCACTTCATCGACGGGAAACGGGAGATCAACGAGCGGGGACTGTCCTCTTCCCGAATAGCTTCGTCCCTCGCCCTTTCCGGCGAGCCAGGGATCAATCAGAAGCCGGATGCCGGCGAGTTCGACGGTGAGCGTCGCGCTGCGAATGAGCTTGATCTGCATGCCTGATCCCCCCTCTCCCGAATACGAAAAAGCCGCCCCGAGGGACGGCTTTCTCTGACGTTCAATCAGGCACGAAGATTACTCGGCGTCGCCTTCGGCCGCCTTCTTCTTCGGAGCGGCCTTCTTCTTAGGAGCAGCTTCTTCGCCTTCAGCAGCGTCTTCAGCCTTGGCAGCAGCCTTCTTCTTCGGAGCTGCCTTCTTGGCCGAGGTTTCGCCTTCTTCGGCGTCATCTGCCAGAAGCTCTTCCTTGCTCACGGTCTTGTCGGTGACCGAGACTTCAGCCAGCAGCTTGTCGATAACCTTCTCTTCGAAGATCGGAGCGCGCAGCGAAGCGGCGGCACCCGGCGTGTTGCGGAAGAAGTCGAGGATCTGCTTTTCCTGGCCCGGGAACTGCTGCAGCTGAGCGAAGAGCGAACGCTGCATTTCTTCTTCGGTCACTTCGATACCGGCCTTTTCGCCGATTTCGGAGAGAACGAGGCCGAGGCGAACGCGACGCTCGGCGAGCGCGCGGTATTCTTCGCGGGCTGCTTCTTCGGTCGTGTCTTCGTCAGCGAAGGTCTTGCCGGACTG
Organism: Rhizobium sp. Q54; assembly: GCA_943372805.1. Classification (GTDB taxonomy): domain Bacteria; phylum Pseudomonadota; class Alphaproteobacteria; order Rhizobiales; family Rhizobiaceae; genus Allorhizobium. Next base: position 8,852 of record CALSAF010000080.1, on the reverse strand, counting down.
GGCGAGATCGGTGTTGATCTGGCGCCAGATGTTCTCGAACTCGGCATCGACGAGCTTCGAGGGCGATTCGAACTTGTAGAGCGTGTCCAGCTGGTCGAGGATCTGACGCTTTACCTTCTGGCGGGTGACGTTGCCGAACTGGCTCTCGATCTGACCGCGAACGATGTCCTTCAGCTTGTCAACCGACTCGACGCCAAGCTTGGTGGCGAGCTCGTCGTTGATCTCGACGGCAGCCGGAGCAGCCACTTCCTTGACGGTGATGTCGAAGGTGGCTTCCTTGCCGGCGAGATTGGCAGCCGGGTACTCGGTCGGGAAGGTCACGGTGATGACCTTTTCGTCACCGGCCTTCAGGCCAACGAGCTGGTCTTCAAAGCCCGGGATGAAGCGGTTGGAGCCGATGATCAGCTCTGCGTCTTCGTCCTTGCCACCGTCGAAGGCAACGCCATCGACCTTGCCGAGGTAATCCATGGTAACGCGGTCGCCTTCAGCAGCCTTGCCCTTCTTGGTTTCGAAGGTGCGGGCGCTTTCTGCGATCTTGAGGATCTGCTCGTTGATCTCGTCTTCCGAGACTTCAACGACTTCACGGGTCACCTTGATGCCGTCAACCGACTTCAGTTCGATCGCCGGGATGATTTCGTAGGAGAGCGTGAATTCCAGGTCAGCCTGGGCCGACAGGATCTTTTCCGCTTCCTTCTCGTCTTCGGTCATGACGATTTCAGGTTGGGTTGCCGACTTTTCGCCGCGCTCCGACAGGATCGCCGCCGGCTTGTCGCGGATGATCTCGTTGACGAGTTCAGCCATGATCGACTTGCCGTACATCTTCTTGACATGGGAGGTCGGCACCTTGCCCGGGCGGAAGCCGTTGATGCGGACCTTGTCCTTCACATCGGCCAGGCGCTCGTTCATGCGCTGTTCCATGTCCTTGGCCGGAATGATGACCTTGATTTCGCGCTTCAGCCCTTCAGCGAGCGTTTCGATAACCTGCATGTTCTTACCTTCATGTCGTGGCGGCCGTGCTCGGACAGCCGGTGGTTTTCCCTGAGCACGACGCCGGAATTGATTTTCCCGGACGTGGCTGCGTCGCAATTCGTCAACAATCTGCCAAGCAAAACGGCGCCGGACTGACGGGAGCCACACCTCGGTGTTCTCTCATCGATCCCGCGCGGCTTAGCTGGTGCGGGTAGAGAGACTTGAACTCCCACGCCTTGCGGCACCAGAACCTAAATCTGGCGTGTCTACCAATTTCACCATACCCGCGTCCAAAAGCGCATGCTGCATCGCGCATGGCCCCTCCGGAGCGCGCGTCTCTATAACACCCGTTTTCCCCCACGCAAAGGAAAAATGACAGTATTGCAAGGCCCGCCGGACAGGCTTCACAGGCTTTGCAGCGGGGGAATGGCGCCGCTCAGTAGAGCGGCTCCTCATAGAGCGGCTCGCCATCCAGCATCAGGGCGCGAATCTGCGCCTGCCCATCATCCGACACGCGTGCTGCGACCGAGACGCGCCCCTCGTTGCGGCCATCCTCGATCGGCCTACCCTCGCCTTCCGGCACATAGAAGCGCTCGATTCCATAGGACACGATCAGATTCCCGGCGTTTTCCCATTCCCAGCCATACATCGTGATCGGCTGGGAGAGCAGGACCACGCTGCCGTCTTCCGCCGCCAGCGGATCAAAGGACGCCTGGGAGACGGTCCAGAAGCCATCTGCTCCGGGCTTCAGGCGCACGTGCAGGCTCGCAACCTCGCCTTCCTTCGGTCGGGTGCCTGAAATCGAGGTCGTTGAAATGTTGGAGATGTCATAGGTGAGAATGACATAGTCACCGCGCAGAAGATCACGCGGGTCGACGGGGGCCGTCTTGAGGAGGACTTCCGTTCCGGATCGCAGAATGGATGCCCTGCCCTCTATCATGTAGCCTAGGATCGACGTCTGGACGAGAGCAACGACCAGGGCGACGGCGGCAAAGGGTTTCGTGGCGATCATGACTTCACCTCTGCAGCGGCGCGCGAAAAGCGTTTTTCAAGACGGATGACGACAAAGGCCAGCAGAGCGACCACCAGGCCGGACAGCAGGAAAAAGGCGGATGTGCCAAGGATGCTGTCGATCGTCTCATAGGACAGGTAGAGGATCTCTGCGGCAAAGGCGCCGTAAGCCAGGAAGCGGACGGCGCCATTGTCTCGGCCGTCGAGCGCGATGGCAGCGATCGAAAGTGCCAGGACCATCACGCCGAGAGCAGCTGTGGTGACCGCTTCAAGCGCACTTCCCTGGAAATAGGCGAAGCCGCTCAAGGCCATCACCAGGGCATAGAAGCTGCCGGAGGCGCCAAGCCGGCGATGCAGCGCCGCCAAGGGAGAGCCCGGCAGCGTCAGAGCCAGGAAGACCACGGTGCCGGCCACGGCGACAGCGAATGCATAGACCTCGCTGCGATCGAGTATCGTCATCCACCAGATCCAGACAACAAGCAAAATGTAACCGAAGTGCTTCGCCCGGTTTGCGCCCGTCCAATAGGCAAGGCCGAAGATCGCTGCGGCACCCGCCGGCGGCCACCAGGCCCAGAGGCCGTGGCTGGTAACGTCCCAGCCGAAACTTTCAAAGCCGCCGGCAAAAGTCGCCAGCGACAGCGCGCCCGTCATGACCGCCAGCGCACCGGAGCGGAAGAGTGCCGCAGAAATGGCCGTCATGACGAACCAGAGGAACATCGCGGAAAAAGTATCGCCGGAAAGGTGGTAAGCTTGCCCGATCAGCGCGATCGCCCCTCCGAAGGCCGCCGCCCCCAGCACCAGCGATCCAGCCGCCAAACGGTTGGAATCCTGCGAGCGCGCAATCAGCGCCGCGATATGGAAGATCCAGATCAGGGCAATGATTCCGACGACCTTGACCAGGCGCGGTATCAGTTCCCAGTTGGCCGCAATCAGCATCAGCAGGGAGGCCGCGATCAACACGGCCGCGAACATCGACAGGACACTGCCGATGCTGAAGCGTGCGCCCCGCCGATCAACATCGGCCAGCAGCCGTTCGGCTGTCGCCACATCGATCATTCCGCGTCCGACCCAGTCGTCCAGGTCGCGTTTCAGTCGGCCCCGATACATTTCGCTATCCCCGTTATTCCCGCCGCAATCTGAAACGACAGGACAGGAAAGACAAGCGGAGGTCGGAACCTTGGCAGGGGGCATCATCGGCCCATGCAAGAACCGCATGCCTTCCATGCTCATTTTGCACTGCACAAACTCGTAAGTGTCACCTATATTCATATTCAACAGAGCGACGGAACTTCTGGCGCTTCTTCTTCGACCCGCTTACTCCTCCTCCCAAAGCGGGATCGATTGGCCAACGACACTCCTCCTCCCAGTCGTTGGTCTGCAAAAATGACGCTCACCGGACCTCCTCCCCCGGTGGGCGTTATTTTTTTGCGCTGCGTTCCCCCTGATGAAATTCGAGCTGAACCTGCATGCCCACATGCCCGTTTGCCGGGCGCTGTTTCGCAAGATGCAAACGCTCAAAAAAGCGTCAATTAACAAAGCGTTAAATTGATCGATATGCGCCTGACGCATGGGTGCTCTGCCGCATTATGTCTTCAATCGTTTCGCAATGCAGCATATATTCCAGCCATCGAATTCAGAGACGCGGCCCACGGCGGGGCCCAACCCAGAGGTAGACCCACATGAACATCGCTCGCTCGCTCAACAACTGGCGCAAGTATCGTCAGACCGTCACCGAACTCGGCCGCATGTCGGACCGCGAACTGCGTGACCTCGGCATTGGACGCGAAGACATCCGTCGCGTCGCCCGTCACGCCGTCAACGGCTGATCGGTCCCGACTACGGTCGGATCCAGAATAGAAAAAACCCCGGATCTCCTCCCAGATCCGGGGTTTTTCTTTGTCTGCTCAGCAGCGCAGCTCAGTCTTCGCTGACGGCGACGATCACGTCATGAATGAGCTTCAGGACTGCCGGCGCGTCGATCCCGGTGCAGATCTTCTGGCTCGGCAGGTCGCCGTCCCAGTCGGAGGGACCGAAGCCACGGCCATCCGGCTTCTGGATTGTCTGGCCATCGGCGATGCCGCCGCAAACGACGCGGATCACACCGCTGCGGGTCTTGAAGAGTTCAGGCGCCACGACATAGACGCAGGCGCAGCTGTCGTGCACGACCATGCCGTCATCGACCAGGCCCTCGTAGAAGTCGATATAGAACTGCGAGAGGTCGAAAAGCAGGCGCGCGCGGCTGGTGCCGGCGGCATCCCTGATGTCGGCAAGCTGGCTGCGTGTCATCACAGTCTGCATCGTAACATCGAGGCCGACCACGACGACGGGCCACTTTGCCGTCATCACCACGTCTGCCGCTTCCGGGTCGCCGTGAATATTCGCTTCGGCCGCCGGCGTCACATTGCCGTTGACGTCGAAGGCGCCGCCCATGATGACGACCTCCTTGACGAGACCGACGATGCCAGGATCTTCCTTCAGCGCATTGGCGAGATTGGTCATGCGCCCGACGGCAACGATCGTCACCTCGCCCGGATTGGCGCGGACCGTCTCGACGATGAAGCGATGGGCAGGCCGCGGATCGGCATGCACATCCGTCACCTCGGGCACGCCGATATTGCCAAGCCCGTCATCGCCATGGATGAATTTCGGCGGCTCGTGGCTGACACGGTGCGGGATGAAGGTCTCGCCGGCGCCGCGGGCAACCGGGGCATCGATCTTCCATTCCCGCTTCAGGAACAGTGCGTTGCGCGTGGTCACATCGATTTCGGCATTGCCGAAGACCGTGGTGATGCCGAGGAGGTCGATCTCCGGATGATGGTGCAGGAAGAGGAGCGCCATGGCGTCGTCGACGCCCGGATCCGTATCGAAGATGACCTTGTGCATGGGAAAAGTCCTTTTCTTTTTGTTGGCCGGCTGGCGCCAAGTGGGCGCGACGATAGACCCGAAGCGTGACGACGGGAAGACTGGCGCTCAGGCGCTCGCCTTCTTCTTTTTCCCGACATTGCGCAGGACATGGCTGAAGTCGGAATTGTAGAGATCACTGTCGCGGAACTCGACATGACCAAAGACCTTGCCGACCAGCACCAGTGCGGTCCGTGTGATCTTGGCCTTGCGCACTTCTTCCGCCATGTCCTTCAGGGTCGTGCGGATGAAGAGTTCGTCGGGCCAGGTGGAGCGATAGGCGATCACCACGGGGCAATCCTCGCCATAGTATGGCGTCAACGTATCGCGGATATGCGTGAGGTTGCGGATCGACAGGTGGATCGCAAGCGTCGCACGGGATTTTCCGAGGATCTCCAGCGTCTCGAATTCTGGCATCGAGGAGGCCTTCATCTCGGTGCGGGTAACAATCACGGTCTGGGCGATTTCGGGCAGCGTAAGCTCCGTCTTCAGCCGTGCCGCCGTCGCGGCAAAGGCCGGCACGCCAGGAACGACATCATAGGGAATGCCTGCCGCATCGAGGCGGCGCATCTGTTCGGCGATTGCGCCGTAAATTGACGGATCGCCGGAATGCACACGCGCCACGTCCTCGCCGCGTTCATGGGCGGCCACCATGTCGGCGACAATCTCGTCCAGATGCATGGGTGCGGTGTCCTTGACGATCGCACCCTCCGGCGCTGCCTCGACGATCTCCTCCGGCACCAGCGAGCCCGCATAGAGGCAAACCGGGCAGCGCTCGATGAGGCGAAGGCCGCGTACGGTGATCAGATCGGGGGCTCCGGGCCCGGCGCCGATGAAATAAACAGTCATGCTTCACTTCCCTTCATGCCACTGTCAGCCTTGCCCGAGTAGCCGCGGGGCGTATAGACCCAGGTTTTGCCGTCCCCTGTCGTCACTGTCCGGCTCTCGGAGGAACCGACGACCACGACTGTCAGCATGTCGACATCGTCGACGTTCAATTCGCCCAGCGGCACGGTGCGCACAGTCTCGCCCTCGCGACCGAGATTGGTGGCGAGGATAACCGGCGTCGTCGCAGGACGATATTTCAACAATTCGTCGCGGGCGTAAGCCAGCTGCGTGCGGCGCTTCATCGAGACGGGATTGTAGAAGGCGATGACGAAATCGCCCTCGCCCGCCGCCTTCACCCGGCGCTGGATATGCTCCCAGGGGGTCAAAAGGTCCGAGAGCGATATGGTGCAGAAATCATGGCCGAGCGGCGCGCCGATGCGGGCGGCGGCGGCCTGGAGTGCGGAGATGCCGGGTGAGACCTGGACTTCGATGCGGCTTGCGCCATCGGTGATGCCGCCCTTGTCGAAGAGTTCGAAAACCAGCGTCGCCATGGCATAGATGCCCGCATCGCCAGAGCAGACCAGCGCCACCGTCTTTCCCTCACCGGCCAGCTCCATGGCATGCACCACGCGGGCCTCTTCCTTGCCGAGATCGAAATCGTGGCGGGTCTTGCCGTCGGCAAGCGGGCCGAGCAGGTCGAGATAGAGCGAGTAACCGACGAGATCCGTCGAGGCCTGCACCATGCGCGAGACCTCGGGCGATCGCCAGCCTTCCGAGCCCGGACCGATGCCGACGACGAAAAGCGTGCCGCGGGCACGGCCTGTTGTCTTCGGGTCGATGATATCAGTCGCCTTGGCGATCGCGGCTGTGGCACCCTTTGACTTGATCTTCTCGACAACGAGTTCGCCCGACGCGCCGACAGCCGCAAGGGCTGCCCCTTCCGCCACGCCATGGCAGCCGACTTCGGCGAAGACGACTTCGGACGGGTTCTTCAGGCGCGGCGCCTCAGCTTCCAGCGTGGTTGCCGTGAAAAAGCGGGCCGGCACGCCGAAATGGGCGGCCACCGCATGGATCGCGGTCTCATCTGCCTTCAGGTCGATCGAGCAGATGGCGGCAAGGCTTTCACTTGCTAAACCACCCTTGGCGAGCGCCTCTTCCGCGAGCGCTATGGCTTCCTCCGGCTTTGCATGCCGCTCGCAGCCCATGCCGAGCACGAGCGTCTTCGGGTGATAGACGAGCTCCAGCTCGCCGGCGGTCTTCTGTTGGTCGGTCACGGAGAGCGTCACGCGGGCCTCTTTTTGGAATGGCAGTCTTGATTGGATGAGCCAGGCGGGGATACCCCCTCTCTCCGCCTGCGGGGAGAGGGCTGGGGTGACGGGCAGGTCATGCGCGCCGGACTGCTGCAGCCCCTCATCCGCCCTTCGGGCACCTTCTCCCCGCAGGCGGGGAGAAGGAAGGTCGAGCCGCACGCCTCCACCCGCGATAAGCTCCGCCATCACGGCCTTGGCGCACTCGGGATTGGCAAGCGCATAGCCATCAGGGGGCTGATCAAGCGCCACGCCGAACTTGAGATCGCCGGCTGTGGTGATCGCGGCATGGGCACCGAGAGCGGTCGCAATCACCCTGGCCAAGTCGTTGGCGCCGTGGTGGCCGCCGAGTATTGGCACGACTGAGGAGCCATCCTCGGCCACGGCGAGCACCGGCGGTTCCAAGTGTTTGTCGGACAACAGCGGAGCGAGCAGCCGGATCAGGGCGCCGGAGGCCATGACGGCCACAATCGGCCTGCCGGCGACAAACAGGGCCTGGACATGATCTTTGGCAGAGACAAACCGCATGTCTGCCTCTGTGACGCGGGCGGCGGCACCATGCAGTTCGCCCCCGATGTCCACCGCAATGCGGCGGCCAAGCGAGGCGGCGGCCTCGCTGAGGATCACGACTGCCGGTTTGGCGGCGGCTGCGGAGATGTCAGTCATCAGACCCCACTTCCAAGGGTCTTGGCAAGTGCCGGATGCCAGCGCTCGTCGCCCTTGTAGATCAGGATCATCGAGAAATAGGGCGCGGTGTCCTCGGCGACCTCGGCAAGCGGCGTCAGCTTCTGTTCGGAAAGGCTGACCCGCTCCGCATAACCGGCCTGGGCGGTCAGCCCGAGGCTATCGATCAGCGCGCGGATGCGGGCGAAATGCCGCCCGAGCTTGATGATAGCGACAGCGCCGGAGGACTCGATGCGGGCTGCAAGCTCGTCATCCGACAGAGGTCCCGGCAGCACCGTCAGCACGTCGTTGCGGGCAGCAAGCGGCCGTCCGAGGCCTGCTGCAGCGGCCATCATCGAGGACACGCCGGGCACGACCTCGGTCGGATACCGGTCCGCAAGGCGCTCGAAGAGATACATGAAGGAACCGTAGAAGAAGGGATCGCCTTCGCAGAGGACGGCGACATCGGAGCCTGCGTCCAGATGATGCGACAGCGTCTCGGCGGCCTTCGTATAGATGTCCTGCGCCGGAAAGCGCTCGACACGCATCGGCACGATAATCGGCACCTCCAACTGGGCGGCGGTGAGATAAGGAGCTGCGATCTGGCGGGCGAAGCTCGGGCCGGTATCGGGCGCCGGATAGGCAACAACAGGGCATTGCGTCAGAATGCGATGCGCCTTCAGGGTCAGCAGTTCCGGATCGCCGGGCCCGAGCCCCAGGCCGTAGAGTTTCCCGGTCATTCACCCTCTCCCTTTACAACCGTCCACATCGTGACCGGCATCGCCGCCTTCCAGCCGCAAAAACGCCCGACCGGGGCCGCTCGCGACACCTGGATACGCACGAGTTCACCACCATGCTGACCACGCAATTCCGCCAGTCGCGCTTCGCCCTCGATGGTCACTGCATTGGCAACCAGAAGGCCGCCCACTCCGAGCGCAGCCCAGCAGGTGTCGAACAGCCCCTCCCCGGTAATGCCGCCACCAATGAATATGACATCCGGGCGTTTGAGACCGGTCAGTGCTTCCGGCGCATGGCCCTCGACGATCTCCAGATCCGGCACGCCCAGCGTCTCGGCATTCTGCCGGATCATCGCCAGCCGCTCCGGTTGCGGTTCGATGGCTATCGCCTTGGTGCCCATACCAGCGCGCATCCACTCGATTGCAATCGAGCCGC
>CALSAF010000079.1:0-20518 GCA_943372805.1 Rhizobium sp. Q54 | reverse complement strand
GGGCCGCTGGTGCGGTTTTGAGGTATCGAACGGGGAGTTTTCGCCCGGCCGCCCAAAAACCGCTTACCGCCCTTCCTAGCCCTAACCATCGCCAGCGCGCGCCCCCCTTTTGGGCGAGCGCGCTGGCGGACGGCACGCCGTTCGTGATGGCCACCGAACGTCTTTCCTATCTATTTACGTCTATAAGAAAAGTCTTTAGAAAAATCGGCGTTCAGATTCAAAGGGTTATGCCCTACTTTTGGGGCGTCATTTCCGCACTTTTGGGGCGTCATTTCCGTCTTTTGGGGCGTCACCTCACCTCTTTTGGGGCGTCATTTCCGCTCGCCGCAGAGTTGTCCACAGGTGGCAGCTGACGGACGTTTTAGCCATCACAGCTTGTGCGGAAGCGCTCACGGAAGCCTTGCCGGCGACCGTCTGAACCCTCTTTTGGGGCGTCACTTCCGGAGGCGATCGTTATTTTTCAGCGGCTTGCTGGGAGGAAGGCGGGTTCGCCCGCAGTTCCAGCTCCATCTGACGCGGCGCGGCGTGCATGTAGTGATACCGCCGCGTCTTCTTGCGCCCCACCCCTCGCACCTCCTCGCGGAAGTCGGTGAGGCCTCCCGCCTGCACCATGTCCTTGAAGGCTTCGCGGCATTCCTTGCGGAATTGGGCACGGGTGGCGCTGGTTTCCCCCTCCTCCCACAGGTCACGGCCGGCGAGCTGCGCCAGCCGCTCCTCGTCGATGTAGTTGTAGTTGGGCTGGCTGTCGATGAACGGCCAGAAGGTCTTGGCGTGGTCGGATCCCAGGCGGAACTGCACATCCGCATTGATGCTGACCAGGTGCGCCTTCTCAATCATGTCGAAGACGGTCAGCCCGTATTGAATAACCACTTCGCTGTCGAGCTGGGCGCCTGCCCAGTCAACAACAGAGATTATTGACTCGACGCGGCCTGATGTATCAGCGAGCTGACGGCCTGCCCGTGCTTTCCGGATCTTCTCCATATCTTCGAGGGTGCGGCCCTCGTGGATGACAAGCGCCACCTGCTTGATCTCGGTGAAGATATTCAGGATGCTTAGTAGGTTATTTACGTGGACGGTACGGCCCATCATGGTGAGGAGTTCGCGCCAGGTCGTGCGGCTCTCGAAATGCGTGAGTGAGGGCGAGATGAAGGTGCCCTTGCGATAGGCCGGATTGTCGACGCGGACCTTGGTTCGCTTCAGGCGGAACAGGGCATAGATGGCGTCGCGGTGCTGGCTGCCGAGCTCACGCCCCCTCACCTCGACGACCGAGTAGCCCGGCACCTCGTAGACGCGCACAAAGTTGCTGTCTGAGATGAGGTTGCGGCGGCGCGGTGCGAAGGCCGACGTGCGCGCCAGGCGATCCGGCATGGTGGCGGGGTTTCGCCGCCCCCGGCGGTTCTGGCGGGTGCGCTCCAGGCGCTCCAGGCGCTGGTGCTCCTCAGGGGAAAGCGGGCGGCGGGTGTCCATCGAGCTGTGATTCCTTATGGCCGGCACGATACCCGACAACGGGAATTGCCGCACCAAAAACGGGAATCGAAGCCCCAAAAATGGGCAGCGTTCTGCGGTGAGAGCTGCTTCGCCATGCTCCCATGGCCCCATGTTTCCATGCTTCCATGGCTTCCCGCGCGTGGCGGCTCTGCTCTGGCCCGCCCTCCCCTGCCGCGTGACGGAAGCGGCACACCGGCCCGCCATGAAACCATGGCTTAATGCCTCCATGCTTTCATGTGGGCATGGTTCCATGGAAGCATGCTTCCCGGAAAGGAGGTCCGCATGGCCTATATCGTTGGATTTGTTTCGCAAAAGGGGGGAGTAGGAAAGTCGACGCTCGCCCGCTTGCTCGCTCGGGAAGTGGCCGCCGGCGGCGCCAGTGTCAAGATCGCCGACGTCGATATCCAGCAGGGGACGTCTTACGAGTGGGCCAAGCGGCGCGCTCAGAACCACATCGAGCCGGAAATCCGCATCGAGACGTTCCGCTCGATCAAGACCGCGCTGGCAGAGGCGGGGGACTATGACGTCTACATTTTCGATGGCGCGCCGCACGCCTCCAAGGACACCGCTCAGATAGCCCGGGCGGCCGACCTGATCGTCATTCCGACCTCTCAGGGCCTGGATGACCTCAATCCCTCGATCCTGCTCGCGCACGACCTCACCAACGACGGCATATCCGCCAAGCGGATCGCCTTCGCCCTGGTGAAGGTGACGGATAGCGAGACGGAGGTGAGGGCGGCCCGGGAGTACATCCGCAAGGCGGGCTACCGGGTGCTGCCCGGCGAGCTGCCGGTGCGCACCGCGTTCAGCAAGGCCCATGATCTCGGCAAAGCCGTGAGCGAGGCGCCGTTCGCGTCGCTGGCAGGCAAGGCTGACCGGCTGGCCCAAGCGCTTGTCGATGCGCTGGCCGAGAAGAGGGAGGCCGCGTGATGACGAACATCGCTGCCCTGAAGGACAAGCGCCCGATGGGGAAGGGGGAACCTCCCGCCCGCGAGGCCGCCCCGCAGAACATCAAGGTCGCTCCCCGGGAGAAGAAGGAGACCAACAAGCCGCTGCAGGTCCAGGTCCCGGAGAGCGTGTTTGAGGCGTTCAGCCAGGAGGCGGGCCAGGCGTTCGGCTTCAGCCACGGCGCAAAGTCGAAGCTTTTCCTGCAGATGTGGGAGGCCTACGCCGCCACCAAGCGCTAGGCATGGATGCATGGTTCCATGGAAGCATGCATGCTGTGAGCCATGGAATCATGCTTTCCGGGAATCATGGTTCGTGGGTTCCCACGAAAACTCCGGCTCATACACGTCGCCCCGCCGGCCGTCGGGCAGGTCGACCGGGCGTCGCTGCCACTCGAACCGCAGCCCCTCGCCGACCGCCCACTGCTGCAGACGCTCGGCTGCCATGGTGGTGGCGATGTTGAGCCCGTCCGGCAGCTGCAGCCGGCAGCTCCACTGGCCGCGCCCGGCCGCCTCCACGATCTTCTCGCGCGCCAAGTCGGGGTGGAGCAGCTTCGCCGCCTGTTCTTCGAGGCGGGCGGCCGTCTCCTCGCGGAGGAACGCCTGCAATTTGGCGACAGGCGGCTTCATGAGCGCACCTTGGCCGCGAAGCGGCTACCCAGGTAGGTATCGGTGATCTGCAGCCGGTCGTGGCCCAGCTCGCGGCTGATCTGCAGCCGCGCCCGGTGGTCGGCGGCGCGCTCAGCGCGCGAGAGCCGCTCATAGGTGACGCCGCCGGCGGCAGGGCAGGGGCGTCCGACCAGGTCCTGGTAGCGCCACTGGGCATACCAGTGGCGATGACCGTGCATGTTGAAGATGCCGGCGCGCCGGGTGGCGGATTCCACCTCGCGCCGGAAACTGATGTAGCTGCGCCCGTCGGGGACGAGGGAGCCGTCGCCGCAGAGGCGGCGCACCTCGTCGAGCAGCGCCCGCTGGCGGGGATGCACCAGGGCGACCTCGCGGGCGCGGCCGCCCTTGCACCAGGAGGCCTGCAGGGCGATGCGGTCGTCGAGATCCGCGCCGCGCACCCGGAACTTCAGGCTTTCTTCGAGACGGAGCCCGAAGGCGAGCTGCAGACGCACCACCAGCTGCATCCGCTCGGGGAGGGTGGCCAGCTGGGCAGGGGAGGGGGCTTTGGCGCGGTTGCCCCGGAACGCATGCCGGTCCGGGATGCCCAGCTCGGCATTGTCGCGCGGAATGATGCTGGCCTTGCGCAGCCGGGCGGTGGCCCAGCGCAGCTGCCCCATGCGGTTCTTCATGGTCCCGGGGCTCAGGCCGGCGGCCTGCCAGCTCGTCACCAGGGCCTCGATGTGCTTCGGTTTGAGCGAGCGCGCGCCGGGCAACACATAGCCCAGGGCGCGCAGCTCGCGGGCCATCAGCTGTAATCCTCGGTGGCGCTGGGCACGGGTGGTGAAGGAGCCTTCCCCGCTCGCCAGCGCCAGGTTCTTCAGGTCGAACGCCAGGGCGTCCACATCGTCGTCTTTCGTCGTCGGTTAGTGTTGATGACCCGCCGCCGTGCCGTGGCATCGGCGGCCCCCGGGAATCCCGGGGGAGGGGCCGGAAACTCGGTTAGCTGGACCTCCTTTCCTGCACTCCGGTCTGCACGCGGAATCGGGCCGGGGAACCACCCGTCAGCCCGTCGCACTGCCGACCGTTGTTGCCCTACCTGGCCTGTTTCTCGTCGTCGCTCACCTCCATGGGTGTTGCCGCCGCCGTCGCCCGTGGGGCGCGGACAGGTCGGCACTCGCCGGGATCGCGCCCGGCTCGCTCGGCGTACCTCGCCATGCATGTTCTCCTCAAAAGGACGTGGCCCGCAGGCCTGGGGTGTCACCATTCGGCGGTGTGTCCGGCAAGCCGCGCTTGCAAGCGGCCGGCGCCCCATCCTGGCACTCGCGGGCACGCGTCGTCGCGCCTGCTGCCCACCCGTTCGGCAGCGAAGGTGACAGGGCCGCTACCGGCGGAGCCCGCGAACGCCGTCGTCACTACGCGGGAGACCGCCGTAGTGACGACGGCGGCACTGCCGCCAGGTTCGCCGGGCCACACCCGGCGAAGCGGGAAGGGGCCTTCCCGCACCCATCCATGCCGCCGCCCGGCATCGAGCCGACCGCCGGCAGGGGCTCATACGCCGCCCATGGCTGATGCGGAGCCCTTCGCCGGGGGTAGTCGGTCCCGTGTCCCGGCTGCGCCGGCCGCTGCACTGACACTCCTGCGGCTGCCCTGTTAAACCGGTCAAAGGGCGGCGAACGGCCTCCCAGCCCGCGCGCGGATCTCCGCTCACAAGCGGACGCGCGCAGGCCTCCGGCTGGTGTGCCGTTCATGCTGGCGCCGCCGGCGCCGATTGTCGGACAATGAGAGGCCTGCGGCCTCCCCAGCTCCGGACGCCCTACAGCGCTTATGGGAGCGCGGGCGCCTCCGCCGGGTTGTTGGTAGCCCGCTGACGCTCCCTGCGGCCGCACCACCCACCCTTGCGCTTGCTACCCCGGACCTCGCCGGTCAGGCAGGGATGCAGGAGCATCCGATAGAAGACCTTGAGCGATCATCTGCGGGCAACTAAATGCTATGGTTTCTCTATAGACCAATTGCAGATTGATGGAGGGTCAGACGTTACACATTCATTGCAAGAGTCGATTGGCCCTCCAGACGCTGAACATATACCCCATACAAGTTCGTCCGGAGATTTAACTATGCGCCAGCTTGGATCTAAGATCATGTCATATGAGGGTGTGCACCGGTACACTCGAGTACATGCAGTGTGCAGTTGCGTAAACAAGGGCTCCCGCACCCATACACCAATGTCCGCTGCCGCAGGGATTGGGCATAATGATGCCAGCGCCATTACTGAGATAAGCGGCCAATGCTTACTGCGAGATTCCATCATTTCACCTCAAATGAAGACATCTTACGAGACTCTGATGTATCATTGCAGTGTTCAGATGACAGTTTCAGTTCTGAATAAACTACGTCAACGCTATTCAAACTAAATCCACGAATTATGCCTTGCGTTGAAAACGTCCTGTCGTCATGAGACAGTACATCTGACATCCGGTTCTTTCCAGACAAATTTTTAGATACGTTCGAGTCAACGGTTAATTTTGCGGCCCAAGGAATCTGTACCTCTGACCCAACCCATTGCCCTGTCATTATAATTAATGTCATGGGTGGCACATCAATTGGTACAGAGTACGCCTTCGTAATAGTTTCCATCTCGGAGGTCGCTACCGCCTGTGTAGTAGACATTTGTTTTTGCCATTGCTGACTACCAGCAAATTGACCCGCACTAGTTTTCGTAAAGTTGATGGAGAACGTCGCACTTAAACTTGTCGAACGAGATGTTTGGATTTGAGTGCTATTAGTTATCTGCTGATTGACCTGCGCCTGCAGCGACATATTGCCAGTTAATGTTTGCCTAGAGGATGTGCAGTTGCGCAGATAAATGCGATCGGCAGAAAAACGTTCTGGAAGGGCGCTTTTAATTGGCGAGCCAAGTGTAATGTTTGACTCAATTAAATCGATCGGGTGAGTTACCGTCAAAACGCCATGCTTCGGATAACATTTGATTTCAACTTCAATGCGACTTGGGAATCCATCGGTCACTCTGGTAAAAGGTAGGCAGTCATCCGGAAGTCGAAAATTTCCCGCCTTAGCTAACAGTGCATTTAGCTCTTCATCAAGATATAGTTTATCAGCTAATGCGAGGGCCGGCATCGCCGTAACAAGAAGACATACTTTGATTGCAGCGGCAATGGAGCGATAAATACAGTTGCTTCTATCTGGGAAGCTGTTGTCAGGTCGAGCAGAGCCCATTTACCCCTCCCCTTTGGCCGCCTATCAGGCGGGCATTCAAATTATGCGAGCGGACCGGCGCGAGCGCAACGGGTGGGCAGTTGCCCTGACAATATATCTATGAAGCCCGCGACCTGGCCAACCACAGCGACCCGCGCACCACTCAGCTCTACGACCGCCGGCGCGCACAGGCCTCCGGCTGTTGCGTAGCCCGCTGACGCGGGAAGGGCTCAGGGGCACCGCCCCTCTCGCGCGCAAGGGGGCCGAGCCTCGGGAGCTGCCGCTCCCTGCGGCCGCACCACCCGCCCTTGCGCTTGCTACCCCCGGACCTCGCCGGTCAGGCAGGGATGCAGGAGCATCCTCGCCATGACGGTAGAGCATGTTAACGGGTTAACATATCCTCCAGTTCATATTGCAACAACTCTAGCTGTTGCATTCGGTATTCAATCTTCTCTAGGTCTCTCTTATTTGCCGCGCTACTCTCAATAGCCTCAGTTCTTTTGGCTATAACTTCTACTTCGGCAGACACCGCCCGTTTGTCGAACCACAATCCATATGCCATCGACGAAAATACTGAGAATATTCCAAGCGCAACAAGAATTATTGTCACGTAGAATACGAATTTTGGCAGACCAAATACACTCAAGGCAACTTCCGAGCTTAATTTCTTCATATCTAGGAACGTTTCTGCAAAACTACAAGAATTCTTTGTTATCCTTAATTTATATGATTCGCTATTCTCGTTAATATTCTTCGCGGCTGATTGATTATGATTAAAAAACAACACTCTTAGAAATGTATCACCTTTTCTAATGGGAAAAGGCCGATTGCTAAAATTTACCAATGCTGCAGCCAAGGGTCCATTCCAGCCAGGATCAACGACACCCACATTCAAGGCAAGAATACCGTCGTGCGTCCACGTCGTCCGCAGCGTTGCAAGTCCGGTAATATCTGAAGGGAGGCAAAATTTTTCAGCTGATACTACCCACACAATTCCTCTCGGTATAAGCGTGAAACTATCAGGGCTAATTTCTTTTCCTTCCTGTATTATGCAGCCCACGGTCGCATCGTATGTTGTGTCTCGCTGCCCAGCAGGGACTCCACCTGCGATAAGGTGGGCCGCATTGATCTCCGTCGAGGTAAGCAGCATTGTCATTCCCCTCCCAGCCCAATTCGCCTCCAGAGCGTGACACAAGACGGTTCTCAACCCAAACCGAGGCCGATCGCCATTTTCTGCACGAGGCAGAATTGGAGCGCTCTCATTCTGACGATCCCAAGGCTAAAGTTTTCCACAGATCGAGTGTTGGTGCGGTCCTCGTTACACTATCGGGTCATGTGTTCCGTTCGGCAAACGTGCTACCCCCGGCATTAAAAGCAGGTGTGTCCGGCGAATTTAGTTTTGTAGGAAGTGATGACAGATATTTTGTTATAGAACACGCAGAGAGAGCGGTACTGTTCTTGTCGTTTTTGGCAGGAGAAAGTCCAGTTGGAAGTAGTATGTATTGTACTCGATTTCCGTGCAGTGAGTGCGCGCGAGCCATACTATGGGCTGGGGTGAAGCGGCTTATCGTTGGTTCGGGATTCGCTGGGGAAGATCGATGGATTCTGTCACAACGCGCAGCCCTGCGAATGCTGCGCACTGGCGGAGTCAAGGTTCGCTATGTCACCCCGCTGGGTTCTGCGCAAAAGTCAGGACTTATGCACAAAACTTAAGCCACTGAGCGGATTTCGCTTTTTCTGTGCATAAGTCCCGTGCATAATGATGGCATGATTTACGGCTACGCGCGCGTCTCGACCGAGGGCCAGACCCTCGATGGTCAGCTGGAGCAGCTGGAGGCCGCCGGCGCTGCCAAGGTGTTCCGCGAGAAGGTGAGCGGGGCCACCGCGGAGCGGCCGCAGCTGAAGAAGGCCCTCGCCGCCCTGGACGGCGGCGACGTGCTACTGGTCACTAGGATCGACCGCCTGGCGCGTTCGACCCGCGACCTCCTGAACATCATCCACGAGGTGAAGGAGGCGGGCGCCACCTTCCGCTCCCTGGCGGAGCCATGGGCGGACACCAGCAGCGAGTTGTCCGAGTTCATGCTGACGGTGCTGGGCGCCGCCGCCAAGCTGGAGCGCGCCACCATCCTCACCCGTACGGCCGAGGGACGTGCCCGCGCCAAGGCCAGGGGGAAGTCCCTTGGCCGACCGTTCAAGCTCACCCCGACGCAGCGCAGCGAGGCGCTGGCCATGCTGGACCAGGGCAGGGGCGTGAGCGAGGTGGCGCAGGTGTTCAACGTTAGCCACAGCACAATATCGAGGCTAAATCGATGATACTCTCTGGTCGGGCCATGGTTCCTGTCTATATTCCTCACCCAACCGCCGGAACGGACCCTCTACCAGAGCGGCTTAGGCTCATCTTGGATGGCCGTGGGGCAGAGTTTATCTTCACAGGAAGGGCCTCCCTTAAAAGAGGCAAGGTATGTGAGATAATATACGTAGAGGATACGGTGGAACAGACCTTCGTTCAAATTGTATGGCCTGGCGCGATTGTCGATCCTGAATAAAACAAATAAACCTAAAGATCGAATGCAGATTTACCCACAATCCGATGCATGTCGACGCTAAACCGACTTAGAGGTCTATAGAGATCTGTGCCATTAATATTGACCGCAAATGACTGCCGCTTTTCCGCGTCCAGCTTTTCCTGTAGAAGCATTAAAGTCGAATCCGGCATGTATATAGCTGAAAATCCCATTCGCTTGTAAAGCTGCATACGCCTCACCGTCCAGAATTCGCTAGGGGTGTCAAAAAAGCCAAAACCTATGCCTTCGATCGAATTAGCCGAGTAAAGTAGACGCTCTTTTGCTTTTTCAGATTTCACAGATACAATAATATTGGTGGGGGCGCATGGAATCAATATGTCGCCCAAGGCCTTAAGGTCGGTCATCTTCCCTTGGTTTAGAAGTATATGACCCGGCATCGCCCACTCGGGCCATCCGCTTCGGTCTGTGTGCATTGGAGGAATTCCACCTGACGTCAGAACCTCGCTGCACAGAAATTCCATTACATCGCCACCTTTGCCGGAAAAGAGCTTTGCCGGTGGGTATTTCCATGAGCGGGCCTTGGGGTGCTGAACATCGAACGCTCGGGTGACGTTCTTGTCAGAAATCCGTTCCGATAATGACAACTCGCAAAAATGAACGATAGCCTGTGCGCTCGGACTCTCTTCAACTTGATTGAATAGACAGGGGCAGCTGCGGAGTAGCCGCTGAAGCAAAGCGCCGCTGACCGGAGGTGGCAATCGAGAGCGTGCCACAGGTGAAGGCGGCTCATCGAAGCGGGCGGTCAAGTCGGCTAGAAGCTTCGTTTTTTCTGCTCCGGGCCGAAGCTTTAGAGCTGGATGATCAAGCGTATCCGCCCATGTACCCGTGCGGGCTGACATCGGACAGTGCGGGTGCAGACACAACATTTACAGGCTCCCCCCCAAGAGGGGCCTTTGTAGGACGATTCGGAGAAGCCTTTGATTGTTACTGCTTCGGCAGTGGCTGGAGATGTCAGCCGAGACGTCGGAGCGCAGCTCCCAGCGTTAGCTCGCGGTCTGTCGCACCCGGACCAGCTCGATAAAATCACCGACCTCCATCAACCAGCCCCGCTGCGCCTCTCGGTAGGTGTCGTGCAGCCGCCGGGGCAGCACGAGCTGCAGCGCCTTCGCCTGCATCTCGCTCGTCTGGTTTTCCGAGATCCCCGGCTCCAGGGTCAGCAGGTGCTTGCTGTCGATCCTGGCAGCCTCTGAGAGGACCTGCCGCCAGCGGTCCTTGCATGTCGACTTGACCCCCAGCATCGTGAGCCTGTCGGCCGGATAGCTGGCGTTCTGATACTCGGCGACCCCCGGGAACAGGAAGTCCGGCCGGTTCCGGTTCTCGGTCTCGCCGCCGCGCACGAAGCGGATGCCCCTGGCGCCCAGCAGCGTCTCGATGTGGTTTTCCAGGGACTTGCCTGCCCGCGACTTGCGCCGGTTCTGCACACTCAGGGAAAACGCCAGGAAGCCGTCCACATCGGCTTCATCATCCGCCACGAAACCCGCCCGAAGGCGAGCATCGACGATGTGCCGTTCGAGCCGGCGGAACAGCATTTCCTCGCGCTCGATCCATGCCATCAGCACGGCGTCGGGATCATCGAGGGCAGACACGTCCGGCAGGGTGTCCCTGGCAAACTGCGAGAAGGCGAGGGTGGTCGGGAAGCGTGCACCGAACCGTTCCAGCATGGCATCCAGCCGGTCCGCCTCCGGCTCTTCCGGCTCGATGCCCAGCTCGTCCAGGATGTAGCGGGCAGCGAAGTCCAGCTGCGCGGAGGAGTCCGCATCGATGTCCTGGACCTCGAAGCTGAATCCGGGCTGCCCCTCGACGTTGAAGAGCCAGAGCAGCTGGTTCTGCATCGTGCTTTCCGCCGGCGTGATGATCACCATCACGCTGCCGTCGGTCCGCCGCGCGAAGAATATGGCGTCGCCGGCGCTCGCCATCTCGGAGACGGGCGTGGTCGGGAAGTACAGCCGGTACTCGCTCCGTGTCGGGTGGTTCTCCCGGGCGTCATACCAGGTCATCCAGCCTGCCTCTGTGAGGGCTTCCTGCTCCTCCCCGAGCCAGATGAACGTGGTCGGGATCCGCGTCAGCCGCGCGTCACCGAACAGCAGGCGCAGTTCCCGGACGCCGTTGAACTCGTGCTGGTTGGAGGTCGTCGTGCTCGCCTCCACGGCCGAGAGGCGCTTCACCGCCACCCTCTCGAAATAGTCGGACAGCAGCCCCCGGTCAGACGGCACCGTTCCCCCCTCGCAGCTCAAGCTGACCTTCTTCTGATTTCAGCCACTCCGCACACCGGGCGATGAGCTCGCCCTGGGGCAGGCGGCCGGTGCCCTTGGTCGCGCACTCCCAGACGATGCCGCGCCTCCACCCCGCGCCGGCGAGCCGCTCCAGGGTCACCGCGTCCCGCGCGCGGTTGCCCTCGATCTTCGACTGCCAGAACTCGCGGCGGGTCGCAGGCCAGCGGAACAGCGGGCAGTCGTGCCCGTGCCAGAAGCAGCCATGCGCCAGCAGCACGGCCCGGTACCGGGGGAACACCATGTCGGGACGGCCGGGAAGCGCTCGGTCGTGCAGCCTGAACCGGAAGCCGAGGGCGTGCAGCCCCCGGCGCAGCAACAGCTCGGGCCTGGTGTTCTGCCCCCGGATTCCCGCCATCATCCGGCTGCGGACCTCGGGCGGGACGACATCAGCCATGCGCAGCGGCAGCGGCAGCTCGAGGCGCCCGCACGGTCGTTCTGGTTCGTGGTGCGGCCTGTACCGGCTCCTGGCTGGCCTGGAGCGCCCGCTCGAGGTGAGGACGGATCGCGGCGGCGACAAACTCGACCACCGGGACCACCACGGCATTGCCAAACTGCCGGTAGGCCTGGGTGTCCGAGACCGCGATCCTGAACCTGCGGTCGCCGCGATCGAAGCCCATCAGCCGCGCGCACTCCAGGGGGGTGAGCCGGCGAGGCCTTTTGCCCGGCTGGTCCACCAGCACTTCCGAGCCGTCCTTGTAGTAGCGCGCGGAGAGCGTCCGGGTGACGTCATTTGGGCCGAAGAGGCTGTATCCGAACCCGTTCCCCTTGGCGGAGTGCTTCTCCTTGTACTTCTGCAGGTACTCCCACAGCTTCGGGGTCAGCGTGTATTTCGGGTCGACGCTGTCGTGCGGCTCCAGGATGGAGCCGAGCTTCGGTCCGGACTCAGCCGGCGGCACCATCAGTGCCGCGAAGTCGAAGCTGGTCGGCTCCCGGAATCCGACGATGAAGATCCGCTCCCGCTTCTGCGGAACCCACGGCTCCGAGCTGAGGACCCTGTACTGGACGTGATACCCCAGCTCGTTCCGCAGGACGTTCAGGATGGTGGCAAAGGTCCGCCCCTGGTCATGGCTTTCCAGGTTCTTGACGTTCTCCAGGACGAAGGCCGCCGGCCGGTGGTGGGCAATAATCTGGGCGGTGTCGAAGAACAGCGTCCCCTGGGTGTCGCACAGGAAGCCGTGCGGCCGGCCGAGAGCGTTCTTCTTCGAGACGCCGGCGATGGAGAATGGCTGGCAGGGAAAGCCCGCCAGGAGGACGTCGTGCTCGGGGACCAGCTCCGGCTTGGCGGAGAACGCGCGGATGTCCCCCTCGACCTGGTGATTGTCGGGGAAGTTCAGGGCGTAGGTTTTCTGGCAGTACGGATCCCACTCCGAGGTGAAGACACAGCGGCCGCCGATACCCTCGAACCCGTAGCGCAGGCCGCCGATGCCGGCGAACAGGTCGATGAAGCGGAAGGCCGGCACAGAGGCGGCCGGGGGACGGGAGCGGCGTGATGCCGCCTCTTTCAGGGTGCGGAGCGCCAGCCGGGTGGGGAGGCTTGAGCCATCCTCGTAGCGGTAGACCGTGCGGCGAGCGACCTCCAGGAGATCCGCAGCCTCCTCGACCGTGAGGCCTGCCAGCTCCCTCAGCCTGGAAAACTCCGTCCGTCCGATCTTTCTCATCCTGATGCCCCCTGATTCGTAGCTGTGTCGTTTCGTGACACCCTGACACCAGGATTCCGAGGGGACAATGCAGTTTGTTCCTTTTTTGTTCATACTTGTGGCGCGCTTTCCACACATTGTTAGCGGGGCGGGGCCATCCATGGCCTTGTCATCCCGCAGCCACACAAGCGGCAGATAGCCCCCCAAACGAAAGCGACCCGGCACTACTGCCGGGCCGCCACCTTACCCATAGGATTGCTTACTACTCGCCAATCTGCTCGCGACGGAAGCTGTCGCCAGAAGGGTTAGGGCGCCAGTCGTGCACTTCGTTCGAGTGGTAGACGACCTCAATGTCCTGATCGACGGCGGTGACATACACCACATAGACGCCGGGCTTCGTATCGAGGCACCGCCCCCCGAAGTGCTGGTCGAGATCCTTTCCATGCCCATTGAGCGTCCGGCGGAAGTGTCCGAGAGCCGGCGCCTTGGTCTGCGGATCGCGGACCGTGAAGCAGAGCTGCTCGCCCCCGAGACCGATCGCGGTGGCGACCTTGTGCTCCGTTCCACGAGAGACCAGGAAGCTCTCGGACAACGCGAGCGCCGGGAACGGAAGGGCGAGCGTGGCAATCGCCACGATCGCGCCAATTTTCGAATTCAGGTTCATAAAAGTATCTCCGCGGATGGATCCGGCGGGAAGCCGGGGCAGCGCAACGCAGCGCGGCCCCCCTCGAAGTAAAGAACTCACCGCTCGGGCAGGAGCCGGAGGCTTCTAAGGGTGATCATCCGGAGGGAGCCGATCAGGAGGGGTATGAACCACCCCCTCCCATAGCCAAAGCTGGCCTCCTACATCGAGATGTCTGAACGTGGAGGTGCGCGTGCGTACCCTGGATTTTGGCACTGGTGGCCCTAGCGAGCATCACCCGGCCGGTGAGGTCGAGGCACATACAGTTCTTCACGGTGCCGGAGATCAGCCTCGCGTTCAGCACGATGACAGTGGCGCGGTCGAAGGTCTCGATCTCGGTCAAGCGCATGTGGATGCGCTTCACGACGCCCTCGTCGGCGCCGCCGCCGATCCAGTCGCCGACCTTGATCGGACACCCGGCGAGCAGGATCAATCTGGAGACGAAGTTGTTGCCGATCGACTGCAGGCCGAAGCCGATGCCGACGGACAGCGCACCGGCGACGATGGCGATGTTCTGCAGGCCGAGCCCGGCGAAGGCGATCATACTGGTGGCGATGGTGCCGACATAGCCGACGACGGCGATAGTTCCAGAGCTGTTGCGCTGCGGTCTTTAGTGGCCGGGCTCGAAGCGCTCACCGCGCCAGACGCTCCGATGAACAAGATTGGCAGCAGTGATCTGGCTATCGCTCTTCACGAGGAAGACAGCAGGGGTATCGTGCTGTGGGCTGCTCTCCGCCCCTTTCTCAAGGGGTACGCTGAGACTTTTCCGCAGACATCGGACCCGCCGACGGCGATCGAGATCAGCTCAAGCATAGATGTTATGCTTGATGAGGGCGTCTTTTTCCTCACCCAGCAGCTGATCAAGCGCCACTTGCGTGGCGAGAAGCCTCTGAGTTTGGGCGGACTTGCCGAATTTCGATATCGCCGGAATTCCGCCAGCTGGCATTCCTTCCAGCAGACCTTGGCGCGAGAAGTGTTTGATCACGCCCGCGATCTTCAACTATGGGATGTCGAGGTACTTGGACGACCTGATAAAGGCGGCGGGGCTATTGCGGGTTACAAAATTTCTGCAGGCCGATCGCTCATTGACTTCAATGAGTTTGTTTTCCAGCCGAAGCGGCGAGAGCAGCTTCGGAATTTCTACGATCGCTTTAGCGCCATCATCACGGAGACGGAAGATGCGTAGGTTCTTTGCAATTCTCTGCCTAGTTTCTCTCGTGGCGGGGGCGACAGTGGTCGGCGACGCGCCAGAGGCGCGCGCCGCCGACATTGAGCAGGTCCGGGTTTAGCACTGCCCCTCAGCTTCTACGCCCAATGCTAACCGGAGTGTTCCGCGAGCCGTGTCCGCCGGCGGGCACCCTGCTGCAGCTGGCGGTCCAGCTCGATGCCGATGAACCGCCGGCCGAGGTTGCGGGCCGCTACCAGGCTGGAGCCCGAGCCGCAGAACGGGTCGAGCACCAGATCGCCCGGCCGGGAGAACGCCGCCACCAGCTCCTCGAGGGGCTGCACGGGCTTCTGGGTGGGGTGCAGGCGGTTGCCGGTATAGGCCCAGCCGAGCACGTCCGGCAGCAGCTTCTGCGGCGTCCCAGGGCGGCCCTTGCAAAGCAGGTACGCCTGCTCGTGCCGGTGGGCCAGGCAGCGGGTCGACGAGGCGTAGCCCTTGGCGAACACGATGTGTCCGACGATCTGCAGGCCGGCGGCCCGCCAGGCGGCGATGAACCGGTCGGCATGGTTCCAGCCGTAGAAACTGACGCAGAACGCGCCGGGCTTCATCAGCCGGGCGATTTCGGCGAAGGCCGGCGCCAGCCAGCGGTCGTTGTCGTCGTTGGCGACAGTGCGGCCGTCCCGGGAGCGGTAGTTCACCAGGTAGGGCGGATCCGTCAGGACGAAGTCCACCGAGGCGCTGCGCAGGCGGCGCATGACCCGGATGCAGTCACCCTGCACGACGCTGTCGCGCAGGGTGTTGATGGTGAGCGGCCGCATTAGGCCGCCTCCTCGCTGCTGGCTTTCGGCTTGCGGATGACCAGGCGGCCATCGAGCGGCAGCGCGTTCAGGACGACGAACAGGCCGTCATTGCCGGAGGGCCAGGCCGCGCCGATGCGCGTCCAAAAGGCCTTCTCGCCCTCGCCCTCGACCACGAAGACGTGGTGGCTGGGCCGGTGCGATTTCTGGGGTTGCTGTTTCATGGGGGTTCTCCCGTTGGTTTCTCCGGCCACGCCCTTCGCGGCCGGTCGGGAGTGTCCAGCGCCAGCGCCTGAGACCCGGCGACCGCCGGTCAACGGCCACTCGGGAGCGCAGCGAACGGAGCGGGCAGCCGATTGACCGGCGGCAGGCATGGCGCAGCTCTCCGACCTTCACGGCCGGCAGGCGTGCGACGGAAACCGGGAGAGACCCGCAGCAGCCTCCAGGAGCGACACAGAGCGCGTTCGCGCGGCGTGGCGGGCGAGAAGATCCGCATGAACAGCAAAGGCGCTCAGGCGGCCGGAGAATGCGCCGGCCGTTGTCGAGGACGTGATGGCAGCTGCCAGCCGTCATACGGTACGACGCGGCTTCCCGAGGCGTGAGCCGGAGGACGGGGCCGCCGGCGACGCCTCCCCCCTGTTTTCGGCGGCCCCAGCCCGGCATCAAGGACAAAGTGCTCAGGGGCACCGCCCCTCGCGCGCGCAAGGGGGCCGAGCCTCGGTCGCTGACGCTCCCTGCGGCCGCACCACCCCCCTTGCGCTTGCTACCCCCGGACCTCGCCGGTCAGACAGGGATGCAGGAGCAATCCTGAATATTTAGGCAGTCTAACGCTGCTTGGACCACCGTCCCACACATACTACCAATATTGCTAATGACACTATCGGTGATCTCTAAAACACAGTTTTAGTGATGTCAATTTTACATCTGTCTATAGTATTATCACTGATCTCTTCACCTAGCAGGTATTTACTTTTCCAGCCTCACATTTCGCCTCATATTCACAGGATCTCAGGATCAGATTCAAACGACTTAATACCCCATGGCGCCTAATACAGGCCGCACTGTTACAGCTCCCAATTATTATCCAAGTGCTTGAGTAATTTTTCTGTAAGATCGGCCCCATCCGGCGAGGCGTCGGCATTGAATTCGTCGACCACGGCAGCGGCCTCCAAAAGTTTTCGCTCCATGTTTGCTACTGCCGATTCGGCTTTGCGAAGGTCAGAGTATGCTTTCTTCTCAATTGCTACAATATGCTTCCAGTCAGCGACAAATTCGTCAACGTCGTCTTTCCACTCTTTCGCATCTAAGGCATATTCAACTGCAGTTACAACCGCCCTCACTTTTGGGGAAAAAAATCCTTCGCAAAATTCATAAACAAGATCGCCACTACTCTCCAATACATCCATTGCCGCCTCCATTTTATGGGAGTCGGGGGCGAGCAACAACTCTAGTTTCACTTTAAAATTATCGGCGATTGCAGCTAGTTTTTCATCATACTCTCCGACGTAAAATTCCGCAGCATTCATAGCTGCTTTAATGGCACCTGCCTTCAACACATCCTGACGGGCCAATTTCATTATTTCTTGAGAATCCCCCCTGAACTCCAAGAACTCACCCTTCATATTATCAAGTTCATCGCTAATACCAGTTAGCTTCCTTAATTCATCACCGTCGAACGGCAATTTTCCAAACGGATCTAGCTTGATGCCATCCGAAAAGCTTAATGATTCAATGTTTATTAAAATTTCTTTGCTTTTTTGGAATTGCGTAATCTCAATTCTATTATTACTGAGATGGCGTATCGTATACCAGCTTCGCGCAAAGTCGAAAGCAGCGATGTCGAGTCCCTCACCCCCATCAATTTTATCTTGCCCGTCGCCTCCCTTTAGCCAGTCATTTCCGCGGCCGCCGCGCAGCCAGTCGGCATAGTCACCGGCACCCCCATGAATGTTGTCATCTGAATCGCTTCCGGTCAGAGTATCTCGACCTTCACCGCCATCAAATATCTCTTCACTATTCCAACGAACTCCGCTCTTAAAATCAAAGTCACTCTCTGGAAGTTGAATATTATCGTCTCCGCCATCCGATTCATAAAGATCTCGCACATCAAATTCGCGCAGATCTATTTTTGATAGATCAATTTCATTGTCTTCATCGTCAAACAGGTAGTTCTCATATTCAAATTCTTGCCAAAAATAGTCAACGTGCGAAATAACTACATTGATAAAATCTGACGGAATCTGCTGGTGGAATACTGCCGATTCAACAAAAATATCCGTATCTTTTGCGACAATATTAGCGTCAAATGTAAAGTCAGAAATTAGCGCCTTAACGTAAGCGTATCTATCTGTTCCATAAAGTGTTTTGAATATCGTAATCAATGAAGCATTATTGCTTCCGCTTTCATTATAGTACGTTTCCGGATTATGTTCTCCATGCTCAACGACAATGGCTGATGCTATATTCTTTGGAACAAATACTTCCACTTTATTATTTCTGAATGTTTGATCTATGTAACTATAATCATAGTCCAGAGTCGGAAATTGCCGAAATTCTGGGATCAAATCAATTTTGAGGTAAACTTTGACCATATCGCCCCCCTCCCATCGATCTATGCCCCTGCATTGACTTACGACGGACTGGGCGAAGGTACTACATCATTGATACGCTGGCGAGCACCGGCCGATCTCAACGCGACCTAGCAAGGTCAGACCGCGCCATACGAACGCTCGTTCACTCATGCCGGAAAGGTGAGGCGGAAGCCCGCATGCAGCAAGGCGGGCTGAAGAGGGGGCACTCCGGAGGGTCACGTAGCCGGGCTCAGCGAACCCCGGCGCAGTCCCGGACGACGGAGCCGCTGATCTGCCCCAGCCGCTGCCAGAAATCCTCCACGAACCCGGGCTCCTGCATCATGCCCATGCAATGCATGGTGCGCTTCGCGTGGCTGGTCATCAGCGCCAGTAGCCGTCTCGCGTTCCGGCATGCCTCCCCGTGAGTCTCCGATGCCGGAGCATCCCGAATGGCCGCCATTTCGCGCTCATATTCCTGCCGGGCCGTCAGATAGGGCGCCATGCAGTTCGCCACGGGCACTACCCGGGGATCCGGCCGGGGAAAGGCGCTTCCCCCGGGGTTCACAGGCTCGGGAGCCGCCGGAGGCGGCAATACCGCCACCACGGCGGGCTCCGGGGGCGGAGCGGGAGGCTCGGCCGCCGGGACGGGCGCGGAGGTTTCCGGGCGGGCTGTGGTCGCCACAGCCGGAGGAGCGACCGCAACCGGCGACGGGGAGGATGCCGGCGGCGGCGGGGCCACCACCTGTGGAGCTGCCGCCACGATCGGAGCGGGGGTTGCCGGCAAAGGCGCCTCTGCCGGTGGATCTTCACCCCCCGTCATCGAGGCGACCAGCCCGCCGACACCGACGGCAAGCACCACCACCAGGCCAGCCAGCACACCGAACTCGACCATGGAGAGGCGGCGGCGCGTGCTCGCGGCTAGCGCTCCGGTTCCCCCCGGTCCTTTTTCCGGCCCTTGCCCCGCATCAGGTCCAGCCACCCCTTGCGCCTCCCTTCCTCCCCCTTCGGCTTCCACCCGCCGCTGTCGTAGATGCCGAGCGCTTTTTCGGCGTCCTTTTCCGCCCGCGTCGCGTCGCTGACGCTGCGCACCAGGCCCACCAGCTTCTGCATTTCCTCGGCGGCCCGCGCCCGCTTGGCGCCCCCGCCGAGCGTCACCCCTTCCGGACTCAGCAGGCTGCCGCGCCGCTGGCCGAACTGGCCGGGGTTCTTCTCAAGGCGCGCGAGCAGACCGTTGAACCCTTCCTCGCGCGAGACCTTCCCCATGCGCAGCGCCGCCAGCTCAGGGTCCATGTAGACGGCATCCATTGCTCGCTGGAACGCCGCCGACGCCACCAGACGGTCGGCCTGCGCACTCTTCACCCTGGAAGCAAGGTTGTTTCTGACTTCGTCATCAGCCACTTGCCATCCCCCCCACATTATCTTACCGTTTTTACATGCCTCTCAATCGCTTTACTCTCGAAAACTACGTTACAGACCTTCTGTCGCCTGTCCTCAATATTTGGGAGCGCTTCCTGGTGAGCCGCCTGCCGGCCGATCATCCGCTGCGCAACCCCCAGGAACCGCCGCAGCGGCCGCTCGATCCCAACTATGGGCAAAACCTACTCGATCCCGACGACCGCATCGGCTAACGCTCCCTCCCCTTCCCCCGGTCCGGCCCGCCGCGCATCAGCCGCAGCCACTTCCGCCGCCGGTCCTCGCTTTCCCATTCGCGCACGACCCGGTCGGCGTCGACCGCGTCCCAGAACTCCCGCTCCCCCTCCCGCTCGCGGGCGAGCTGACGGTTGCGCTCGATACGGGTGCGTCCACTGTCCAGCAGCGGATAATTGACCATACGCGAGCGCGAGCGCGCCAGCGCCGAGTTGCGCTGGTTGACCGCGCGTGACACCGGCCGCCGGCCGTGACCATGCACCCGCCGTGCCCGCACGCCCTCGTGGATAGTGGGCGGCCGGTCGATGCCCTGGGCCTTGAGGGTACGCCGGTCGATGCGCTCTGCGCGTCCGGCCGCCTCAAGCGCCGCATTCGCAGCCGCTTCCCACAGCTCCCGCAGCAGTTGCGTGCTGCCCTTCTCGCTCAGCTTCGCCACCCGCTTGCCCGTGGCAGCGTCACGGTCGCGGATCACCAGGTGGCAATGCGGATTCCGCTCGTCCTTGCCCTGGTCGTGGAAGGCGGCAAACCAGGCAGCCTTCCCCCGCGTCACCCGCTCGGCGAAGTCCCGCACCAGCGCCACCCGCTGCACCGGGCTCAGCTCGCGCGGCAGGGCGAGCATCAGCTTGTCGACCACCCGGCCGTTCTTGCGGTCGCCGTCTTCCTCGCGCCGCAGCCAGGCCTGTGCCTCGCCGGCGCCGACCGGCATCCGCTCGGCCAGCACCCGGCTGCAGGCCTTCGCCCGGGTCACGTAGCGGATATGGGCGGCCGCCGTGTGCGGCTGCTCCTGGGTCGCCTTGCCGATCGCCTTGTGGTTCAGGCTGTAGATCGCCACGACCTGGCCCCGACAGTGGGAGTGCGGACGGGTTTGCGACGCAAACCCATAAGTGCGCACTAAGCAAGATAGGACG
>CALSAF010000078.1:0-20706 GCA_943372805.1 Rhizobium sp. Q54 | reverse complement strand
CGACCTTGTTCATGGCTTTGTCTCGCACGTGTGTGCGGGGAGATTACGCCGAAGGTCCTAAGAAACGCTTTAGGAAACCCTCAGAAAGAGGGTGGACATGCCCCGTTTCAGGACAGTTCGGCCTCAGATCCGCGAGAGCTGCGCCCGGTAAAGCGCCTCCAGATCCTGGGCCATGACGGCGGCAGAAAACCGTGAGCGGAACGCCTCCGGGCTCGGCATGGTGCGCCTGGACCAATCAGGATCGCCGAGCGCCTGGGCCATCACGGCGCCTAAGAGGTCGGCGCGACCGGGTTCGACCAGGGCTTCGCTTTCGCTCCCGAGGATCTCCGGGATCCCTCCGACCCTGGAAGCGATGACCGTCTTTTCCGCCGCCAGTGCCTCAAGCACGATATAGGGCATGGCCTCTGCGCGAGAGGGAACCACGACGATGTCGGAAAGAGCGAAAGCCTGGGTGATGGGCATCGCCGGGCGAAAGTCGATCCGGCGTGCGAGACCCTTCTGCTCCACCATGCGCCGGTAGCGGTCCAGATCCGGACCATCGCCAATGATCAGCGCAGTCAAGGGTCGTCCGGCAAGCCGTTCCGCCTCGGCGAAGGCATTGATGAAGACGTCCGGTCCCTTCAGGTCGCGCAGCATGCCGATATAGGCGAAGTCCACGCCGTCGCTCTGCACCGGAATCCGGCCGAAATCACGTTCGCTGATACCGTTATAGACGCGGGTGGCGTCGCAATGCGGCTTGCCGATCTTCGCCTCGTAAGTGGCGCGCTCGTAGTCGCAGACGAACGAGATGGACTCGGTCATCCTTTCGAGCAGACGTTCGGCCGCGAACACTCCCTGGCCGGAGAGGGACCCGCGCGAAAAATGCAGGCTGCCTCCATGGGGCGAATAGAGGCGGGCGACGCGATACCTTCGAACCCGCAGCAGTGAGCCGATCAACCGCGCAATCACGCCGCCCTTGGCGCCATGACCGTGCAGGATGTCCGGCTGCAATTCCTTGATGAGTTTGTAGCTTTCGACGAGTGCCGCAAGGTCCTTGAAGCTGACCGAGCGACCGATCGGGAACCGAGTGACGCCAAGCGAGAGAAAGGGCATGATCTGTTCGAACAGCTTGTCCTCGTGGGCGCCGCCGGTGGAGCTGTCGCACAGGATGCCGACCTGATGGCCGGCAGCGCTGTGCAATTCGGCAAGATCCCGCACATGACGGAAGATGCCGCCGATGGGGGATCGAAAACAATGCACGATGCGCAGGGGCTTGGCTTCGGCCATCGATCAGAACAGCCGCTCGCGAACGTAGACGGTATCTCCGGCGAGGATCGGATCTGTGATCGGCACGCGACCCGTTATGATCTGCCCGTTGATCTTGCGGGTCACATCGACATCGCGCTGGTTGGCCCGGCTGTTGAACCCGCCGGAAACGGCGATGGCGTTGAGAATGGTCATCCCCGGCACATAGGCATACTGTCCGGGTTGGCCGACCTGGCCCATCACGAAGATCGAGCGGTAGCGGTCGACCTCGATCGAGACATCGGGATCCCTGAGGAAGCCCTGTTTGAGCTTCTGGGCGATCGCGCCTTCGAGCTGCGTGAGCGTGGCGCCGCGTGCCGCGACCTGTCCGACGAGCGGGAAGGCGATGTAGCCGGCCTGATCGACGGTATAGGTATTGGTGAGGCTCGTCTGCTCGAAGACGGTAATTCTTAGCCTGTCGCCGCTGTCGAGGCGGTAGGGCTGGATGGTCGCTTCGTGGAAGACTTTCGGTGCAGGCCGATAGCTTGCGCAGCCGGACAGGCCGAGCGACAGAACTACGCTCGCGACCAGAACCATCGCCTCTTTGCCGACCATCGCCATGCGCTGCTGCGCTCCCAATGAACTCACATTCGTTGGCCTGTTATCGAATGATTAGGGTTAATGGCCGGTAAACGCCCTGCGATCGAATGCCCCGGGTTCTGTCCAGATCCGCGCGGATCGCAGTTAACCCTTGAGTTACCATGATCCTTTACCTTCGCGGGCAAGATGTTCCGGGAGTCTGTAATGCCGAGTGTGGACCGCGATCAACATGATGTCGATATCGACCTCGCCCAACTCTTCGCCGCTGTCTGGCAGCGCAAGGGGAGGATCCTCGCGACCACCGCTCTCGTGGGCGTCCTCGCCTTTGTCGGGGCCAATGCCATTTCTCCCAGCTACAAGAGCGATGCAAAGCTGCTGATCGAGCCGCGCGAGGCAAGCTTCTCGGCCTCCGGCACCGCCTCGTCTGCAGTCGAGCCGATGCCGGACGAATTGAACATTGCCAGCCAGGTTCAACTGCTGCAGTCCGTCGACCTGATCAAGCAGGTTGCCCGGGACCTGAAGCTGCATGAGCGTGCGGAATTCGATCCCGATTCCAGCCCCTCGGCCATCACAGATTTTCTTGTCCTCTTTGGCCTTAAGGGCAATCCCCTCGAGTTGCCGCCTGAAGAGCGGGTGATCAACGCCTTCAAGGAGAAACTCAACGTCTATCAGGTCGACAAGTCGCGCGTGATCGGTATCGAGTTCACCTCGAAGGATCCGAAGCTCGCCGCAGCCGTACCCAACGCGATAATGGACGTCTATCGTGCGCTCCAGAGTGGCGCCAAGCTCGACAGCAACTCCGACGCAGTACGCTGGCTGGAGACCGAGATCGCCAATCTGCGTGAAAAGGTGCGAGAGGCCGAGCAGAAGGTTGCGGAATACAGATCTTCCGCCGGATTGATGTCGCTCGGCTCGGACCAGTCATCCTTGAGCGGCAAGCAGTTGTCCGATATCTCCACCGAACTCGCCAGAGTGCGCGGTGAGCGCGCCGGTGCGGAAGCAACCGCCGAGAACCTGCGCGCCAGCATCAAGGCCGGCAAATCGACGGAGACGCTCGACGCGATTGCCCGCTCGGAATCGATCCAGCGTCTGAAGGCAACCGAATCGCAGATCCGTGCGCAGATCTCCGACCTTTCCACACGTTTGCTCGAGGGGCATCCCCAGATGAAGGCGCTGCGGGCGCAGCTTGCCGGCATCCGAGAGCAGGTTGAGGCTGAATCGTTGAAGGTCGCGGCGAGCCTGGAAAACGAGGCCGCCGTCGCCCGCGAGCGGGAAACCCAGCTTCTTGCCCAGATGAACAGCCTGAAGGCGGATTCGGCCAGAGCCGGCGAAGACGAAGTGGGATTGAAGTCGCTGGAGCGGGAG
Organism: Rhizobium sp. Q54; assembly: GCA_943372805.1. Classification (GTDB taxonomy): domain Bacteria; phylum Pseudomonadota; class Alphaproteobacteria; order Rhizobiales; family Rhizobiaceae; genus Allorhizobium. The sequence continues at coordinate 17,517 of CALSAF010000078.1, read as the reverse complement.
GCTGCGGCCCAGCGTCAGCTTCTCGAAACCTACCTCGCGCGTTATCGCGAAGCCTCATCGCGTCTCGACAAGGAATCCAGCCCGGCAGATGCGCGGGTGATCTCAACCGCCATCGAGCCGCAGGAACCGAGTTTCCCCAAGGTGGTGCCAATCACCATCGTCGCCACGCTCGCGACACTGATCCTGTCGGCGATCGCGGTGATGCTGGCCGAGTTGTTCAGCGGTCGGGCACTCCGCCCGACAGGGGCGACGACCGCCATGCGCTCTGAAGAAGAGCCCGAGGAACAGGTCGTCGCAACCGAAGCACCCAGGGTCAGCCCGCAGGACACACCGCCTGCGAGCCTGCTCGATGTGGCACCGGATGCCGATCTCGTTGACGAAATGGAACAGGTCGTGGCGGCGGAGATGCCTCAGGCCTCGTCAGAGGAGGAGTATGACGCTTTCTCCGTTGCATCGGTGGCCGATCACCTGGTGGAACAGCAGTCGCGGATCGCATTCGCCATTTCGCCCTCCGGTGACGATGGCTCGGCCGGCACCGTTGCGCTAACCCGAGAACTCTCGGATCGGGGCTGCCGCACCGTCCTCGTCGATATGACGGGCTCGGCGTGCCCGACGCGTCTGATGGCGCCCTGGCGTGATCTTTCGGGCATCACCGACCTCCTGACGGGCGAAGCGGCGTTTGCCGATTGCATCCATCCGGACTGTTCCTCGGCGGCCGATATCGTGCCGCAAGGCAATGCCGACATCCGTCAGGCCATGCGGGGTGCGGATAGGCTGGCGATGATCGTTGATGCGCTTGCCGACGTCTACGATCTGGTGCTGGTGGAGTGTGGGCCCGCGAACGCCGCTGGCGTCGCGCGGCTGAGCCGCAACGGTCGCCATGAGATTATCCTGTCCGCGCCTGAGCCGAAGACAGACGAGTTGGCCGAGATCATGGTCGCCTTTGAAGAGGTCGGCTACAAGGATCTTGTTCTTCTCTCAGCGAAGAATCCCCATACCCGCAGGACCCGCGACGCCGCCTGATATAGCGGACCTTCCGCGACAACGCGTTCTTGCCGTCAATCCTCGGATCGGGCTGCCGGTGCGATCGTGCCTTGCGCCCGCAATCGCTGGATCAGCGCATACAGATGCGCGTTGCCCTTGATCAGGCTCTTCGTGCGTGTGACGCTCCGATGCGTCATCGCCGCGACATGGCCGGCGGGGCTGAGTGGCACGAGGATGTCGTGGTGCTCGCTTTCCATCGTGCACCAGCGACGTTTGTAGTCCTGGTCGCCGATGCCGAAGTCGAACAGGGCAGCCCCGGTCAGAGCGCTGCGCTCGATCACCAACCAGAACAGCAACTCTCCCGGACTTGCATCGGGCAACAGGCTCTCGTCGATCGATCCGAACTGGCAGATGACGTGGTCTCCCTTGCGGGAAAGACCTGCAATCGCGGCAATCTTGCCCTCATGCTCTCCCTTCAGGCGGATCGCGTGCAATTCAAGCGGCACGTCGCTGCTTCCCCGGTCGCTTTCAAGCAACATGTGAAAGAAGGCCTGCGTCTCTGCCGGCTGGAAGACATTGGGAAGCCCGCCGCTAGCAAAGCGCGCGGCCTTCTGACGGAAGAAGGTTTCCAGCAGCGCCTGCTGCTCGGATTGTGGGATCGGCCGGATATGGTCAAAACCGCCAGCCGCTTCCAGCTTCCGGATCTGAGCGCGATATTTCTTGCGCCGGCTCTTGGCATTGAGGGGCTGAATGGTCTCGTCCATGTTCGAACCGAGTGCCAGCTGGAAGGAGGCGTTCTGGTTGCGAATATGCGGCAGGCCGGCGAGTGGATGCCTCTCGCCGCGCCAGTCGAGCGGAACATTGCTCAGGCTCAGGAGGTCGGCATGGCCGCGCAATGCGTCCACCAGAAGCGCCTGAAGCCCCTCGGGCGGAAAATCTCGGGCGCAGCGGCGGAAGGCGGCGCTGAACAGGCCACTGTTGAAGTTGGTGAAGGCCGAGCCAATGAACTGCGCGCTCCGCGCAAGATAGTGACGTTCGGCTTCGAGTGGCAGCAGAAAGGCGATCTCGCCGTCCAAGCGGCCTTCGACGATCGCAAGCGGATTGCCATGGGTCTCAACCCAGGCATGGCACCAGTCATAGCCTTGATGCAGCGAGTTCCATGGATCCGATTCAAGTTGCCGCCAAACGCGCTCCACAGGTGCCATACGGTTGTGCACCGTGACGGACAGCGTTCCGAGCGGAGTGTCGAGAGCGGTTGTGCCGCGTGGGATCGGCGCGCCAGCCGTGGACTTTTCCTCGGCGAATGCCATCGCATCGTATCGTATCTGGGCCCGCATGCACCCTAACCCTTCCGGTCTTCGGAGACGGGCCGGAGCTTAGGCACACACTGCCAACAAACGGTTATTGCCTTGGAATTCGGGATGGTCGCCGCGTCTCAGGGTAAAGAGCGGGTTAATCCGCGTCCTTCTTCTTGAAAGGCCCTGCCATCCACTTGATCACGAGCATGGCAGGGATCACCCAGAGCAGGCCGGTCAGCAGGAAGTAGAGGAGATGTCCCCACCAGGGCGCAGTCGCAAGCGTCGCCGTTGCAATCGTCGTCGCCAGCAGGGCATAGATCGACACGATCAGGATGATCAGGATCGTACCGATAAAGGATCTCAGCTTCGGGCGCTTGGTCATGCCTTATTCCTACTCGACGTCGCCTCTGTCCGCGACGCGACCGCTTGCCGCAAACCGGCGGGCTTGTTTTGCACGGCTGACTGATGCAAATCAACGGTCGAAAAGAGGATTGACTGATGACAGCTGTGTTGACCGGAACCGAGTTGCAGGTGCGCAAGGATATCGCCCGCGTGGATGCCGACCGAAAGGCGATCCGCATCTGGCTCGGCGTGGTGATCTTCGCGCTCTTCTGCCTTGTGCTGGTTGGCGGCGCGACGCGTCTGACCGATTCCGGCCTGTCGATCACCCAGTGGAAGCCGATTCACGGTGTCATCCCCCCGCTGACCGTGGCCGAATGGGAGGAGGAGCTGGAGCTTTATCGCCAGATCCCCGAATACCAGCAGATCAACAAGGGGATGAGCCTCGACGAGTTCAAGTTCATCTTCTGGTGGGAGTGGGCACACCGGCTGCTTGCCCGCATGATCGGCCTGATCTTCGCCCTGCCGCTCGCATACTTCTGGATCCGCGGAAAGATCGAGCGCAGCTTGCGTGCGCCCCTGGTCGGCCTTCTGGCGCTTGGCGGGCTGCAGGGTTTCATCGGCTGGTGGATGGTTTCCTCGGGCCTGAGTGAGCGCGTCGACGTGAGCCAGTACCGCCTGGCCGTACATCTGATGATGGCTTGCTTCATCTTCGCGAGCTGTGTCTGGATCTACCGCAGCCTCTATCCGCACACCGATGATGCCGCACCGACGGAGAAGAGTCGCCTGTTTGCCGGCGTGCTGCTGGTGATGACCCTCGTCCAGATCTATCTTGGCGCGCTAGTCGCCGGCCTCGATGCCGGCTTCAGCTACAACACCTGGCCGCTGATGGACGGCGCACTTGTGCCGCAAGGCCTCTTCGTCCAGTCACCCGTCTGGATCAACATCTTCGAGAACCCGAAGACGGTGCAGTATATCCACCGCATCGGTGCTTATCTGCTCTTTGGGGCGGCACTCGTTCACATGATCCAGTGTCTTCGGGCCGCTCCTCAGACGACCCATGCCCGCCGCAGCGTCGTCCTCTTCGTGCTCATCAGCATCCAGGCGGTGGTCGGCATCGTCACGCTGGTCACGCAGGTGCCCCTGCATGCCGGCGTCACCCATCAGGGCATGGCGCTCGTCGTGCTCGCCTTTGCGGTCGCGCATCTGCGTGGCTTCTACGGCGAGCGTCCGAAGCCTGTTCTCGTGGAAGTTCGCGACTGATCTAGCCGAAGCGATAGGCGGAATAGGGTTTTCCGAGGAATTCGCCCCGGAAGACCTGCCGCCCGCCATCGGGGCCCGCCGCACCTGAGGCCACGAACAGCGGTACGAGGTGGTCATGGTCAGGCACATGGCATGCGAGCGCATCCGGGTTTTGGTCCCAGGTCGCGAGCACCTTGGTACGTTGCTGGCTGTCCGGATCGGCCACTGCCTTGGTCAGCCAGTTGTCGAAGCGGACCGCCTGTTGAACATGGTTGGGCTCGGCCTGCCGGAACATCCGCATGTTGTGATAGCTCATGCCCGAGGCGATGATCAGCACGTCTTCATCGCGCAGCGGGGCCAGCGCCTGGCCGATCGCCACATGGCTCTCGACGTCAAGCGTATTCTTCAGCGATATCATTGTCAGCGGCACATCCGCATCCGGATAGAGCAGCATGAACGGGATGAACACCCCATGGTCGAAGCCGCGCTTGTCATCCTCGGCGCTCTCGATCCCGGCCTCGGCAAGCAGCGCCCTGGCACGGGTCGCAAGCTCCGGCGAGCCCGGGGCAGGGTAGGAGAGCTCGTAGGTGTGCGGCGGGAAATTGTAATAGTCGAAGAGCATGCCAGGCTTTGCAGCCGTGCTGACCGTCGGCACCGGTTCCTTTTCCCAATGGCCTGAAACCACGAGCACCGCCTTCGGTCGCCGTCCTATGTCGGCATCGAGCCCTTCGAGGAAGGCGCGCAGATCGTCCCAGGGCGCCTTGCCTTCGGCATCGCGCGGAAACTCCATGAACGGCCACGGTCCGCCACCATGGGGAATGAAGTAGACGGGGAAACGGTTGGTCATGACGTGCCTCACTTTCCCGGGCACATTATCAGCTGAGATCGTTCCCCATAATCATCCAGATGATCGACATTTCGTTCGAAAATTATGAACGACTGCCGCCGGCCAATGGCTCTATGCCGGCTTGTGGCACACGGCCTCGATGTTGTGTCCATCGAGATCAAGCACGAAGGCGCCATAGTAATTGGGATGGTAGTGCGCGCGGATCCCGGGCGGACCGTTGTCCTTACCGCCGGCGGCAATCGCAGCGGCGTGGAAGGCGTCCACGGCGGCCCGGCTTTCGGCTACGAATGCGATGTGCAGCGAACCCTTCGTCCGCGCGCCCGTGCCAATCCAGAACGATGGCTTGCCGTTAATTCCATAACCGGCACCTTCATAAGTGCCACCAGTGTCCGCAGCCGTCAGCGCCACAACGCAGGAAGCGCCAATGGTCGGCATGACGGCATCGTAGAATGCCTTTGCCTTCGGGTAGTCCGCAACGGACAGGCCGATGTGATCGAGCATAGGTGCGCCCCCCTCCTGCGAAGTCGGCCATTCACGCCGACAGCATCAGATCCATGTTCTGAACGGCCGCTCCCGACGCACCCTTGCCGAGATTGTCGAGCAGCGCCACGAGATTGACATGCGCGCCACCGGGTGTGCCGAAGACAAAGAGCTTCATCGTGTCCTGGCCAACCAGTTCTTCGGCATCCACGCGCGGCAGCGTGGCACTTTCACCGAGCGAAACGACGCTGACGATGTCCTGACCCGCATAATGGGCAACGAGTGCCGCATGGATGCTCTCGACGGTCGTGCCGGCGGCGAGATCGTCCAGGAACAGCGGTACCTGCACGATCATGCCCTGGGCGAAGCGGCCGACGGAGGGAGCAAACAACGGTGCGCGGTCGAGCAGGCCATGGGTCTGCATTTCCGGCACATGCTTGTGCTTCAGCGTCAGGCCATAAAGGAAGTTGTTCGCAGCCAGGTGCTCGGGATGGTTCACATCTTCCATCTGCGCGATCAGCTGCTTGCCACCGCCGGTATAGCCGGAGACGGCATTGACCGAGACCGGATAGCCGTCCGGAAGGATGCCGGCGGCGCGAAGCGGCCGGATGAGGCCGATTGCACCGGTCGGATAGCAGCCGGGATTGGAAACATAGCGCGCAGACTGGATTTTTGCCTTCTGCGTTTTGTCCATCTCGGCAAAGCCATAGGCCCAGTCCGGATGCACGCGAAACGCGGTGGAGGCGTCGAGCAGGCGGACATTGTTGTTCGCGGCCGTCATCTCATAGGCCTGCTTCGACGCATCGTCGGGCAGGCAGAGAATGGCGATGTCGGCGCTGTTGAGCATGTCCTCGCGCATCTTCTCGTTCCGCCGCTCGGCTTCCGGGATCGACAGGAGCTCGAGATCGCGGCGATCGGCCAGGCGCGTGCGGATCTGCAGACCCGTTGTGCCATGTTCGCCGTCGATGAAGATCTTCGCTGCCATTTGTCTAGTCCCGTCAGAGGTTTGGATGAGGATGTGGAATCTGATTGTGAGTGTGTTGAATCAATGTGTCAGGCGCGTGTCGCAAGCTTCTCGGCGCGCAGGCCCAGCATATACATTGCAACCGTCGCACCGGCAATTGCGGTAATGTCGGCATGGTCATAGGCGGGTGCCACCTCAACAATGTCGGAGCCCCGGATATCGAGGGCCCCGAGCTTGCGCAGCACCGACAGCATCTTGGCGGAGGAGGGGCCGCCGGCGACCGGCGTGCCGGTTCCCGGCGCATAGGCCGGATCCAGGCAGTCGATGTCGAAGGTCAGATAGGTGGGAGCGCTCCCGACATGCGCGAGGATCGCATCGACAATCGCCTGTGCGCCCATGTCCTCGACCTCGTAGCCCGGGATGATCTTGATACCGAAATCCTCCGGCGCTTCCGTGCGGATGCCAATCTGGATCGACTTGGTCGGATCGATCACGCCTTCACGCACGGCGCGGCAGACGAAGGAGCCGTGGTCGATCCGCTGGCCGTCATCGTCCCAGGTGTCCTGATGGGCGTCGAAATGCACCAGCGCCAGCGGGCCATGTTTCGCGGCATGGGCCTTGAGCAGTGGCCAGGTGACGAAGTGGTCGCCGCCGAGACCGAGCAGATAGGCGCCCGACGCGATGATCTTTGCCGCCTGTTCTTCGATCAGGGCAGGGGTGTTCTGATGATTTCCGTAGTCGAGCAGCACATCGCCGTAATCGATGACCGCCATCTGCTCGAAGAGGTCGCGCGCAAAAGGATATTGCGGGTCGTTGTCGAAGATCGCCGAGGCACGCCGGATCGACTGCGGCCCGAAACGGGCGCCGGGCCGGTTGGAAACGGCTGCGTCAAAGGGAATGCCGAGCACGACTGCGTCGACATCATCGAGATCCTTCGAATACTTGCGCCGCATGAAGGAGAGCACGCCCGCATAGGTCGGGTCGGTCGCAGCGCCACGCAGAGCCTTGGCGGTAAACGCGTTGTCGATCGATTTACTGGCCATGATGCTCCCTCAGTCTTTTCTTGTGATGTCGTAGGCTCGTTCGACCTTTGCGACGATGACTCGGTAGTCTTCATACCACCGTTCGCGGCCGAGTCGCTGGGCAGCGGCGTGGGAAACGACGGCTTTCCAGGCGAGGATGCTCGCCTCGTCTGCCCAGTAGGAGTTGGTGATCCCGAAGCCGTCGGCGCCGCGCACGCTTTCCATGCCGAGATAGCCGGGCTGCTGCTCGGCGAGCGCCACCATGGCGTCGGCCATCGCGCCATAGCCGTGATCGCCGGCCGTCCGCTGCGAGGAGAAGCAGACGACATAATAAGGAGGCTTGGGAAGTCTTGCGATTTCGGATGCCATGACGGTGCTCATGAATGAGTTGGCAAGGTCCAGGAACGAAAAAAGGCGGAGCCGAAGCCCCGCCTGATTTCCGTTTCCGGTTGTCCAGTGCGATTAACGCTTGGAGAACTGGAACGAACGACGGGCCTTGGCCTTGCCGTACTTCTTACGCTCGACAACGCGGCTGTCGCGGGTCAGGAAGCCACCCTTCTTCAGGACCGAGCGCAGGCCCGGTTCGAAGTAGGTGAGGGCCTTCGAGAGACCGTGACGAACTGCACCGGCCTGGCCGGAGAGGCCGCCGCCGTGAACGGTCGCGATGATGTCGAACTGGCCGTCACGGGCCACTGCGACGATCGGCTGCTGCAGGATCATCTGCAGGACCGGACGGGCGAAGTAGGTGCGGAATTCGCGGCCGTTGATGGTGATCTTGCCGGTGCCCGGCTTGACCCATACGCGGGCGACGGCGTTCTTGCGCTTGCCAGTGGCGTAGGAGCGACCCAGCGAGTCGACCTTGCGGACGTGAGCCGGAGCTGCGTCCTGTGCCGGGGCAAGGTCCTTCAGGGAAGAAAGATCGGCCATACTTAGGCGCTCCTTGTGTTCTTGCTGTTCAGCGAAGCGACGTCGAGAGCGACGGGCTGCTGGGCTTCATGCGGGTGGTTGACGCCGGCGTATACGCGCAGATTCTTCATCTGGCGACGACCGAGCGGGCCACGCGGGATCATGCGCTCGACGGCCTTCTCGAGAACGCGCTCCGGGAAGCGGCCTTCGATGATCTGGCGAGCCGTACGCTCCTTGATGCCGCCCGGATAACCGGTGTGCCAGTAGTACTTCTTGTCGGAGTACTTCTTGCCGGTCAGAACGACCTTTTCGGCATTGATGACGATGACGTTGTCGCCGTCGTCAACGTGGGGGGTGTAGGTGGCCTTGTGCTTGCCACGCAGGTGCATGGCGATAATGGTGGCGAGGCGGCCAACAACGAGCCCTTCGGCGTCGATGAGGATCCACTTCTTCTCCACCTCTGCAGGCTTCTGAACGAAGGTAGACATTGAGGTCTCTTTCCGTGTGATCCTGTGGTCCCAATTGTGGGAGCTACAGGCGTTTCTTGTTGCTTGTTTCACGCCGTTTTCGACGCAAAAAAGAAGGCGGTCCCGAAGGGCCGCGTTCCGCTGAGGGGTATAGTGGCAGCGTGCGAGGACGTCAAGATGAACTGTGGCGCCAGGGCGCTCACCGAGTCCTGTAATATCAATGACTTAGGAGTGAGGTATTATTTTACCTCATCCGAGGACTTGGGAATGTTGCGTGCTTGCCAGCCATCAGGCAGCAAAAAGATGAAAGTATTTTCATTTCACCGGTGGTAGAAAATGGAATGAGTGTGCCAATTAATCCATCGCAACCTATGGGTTTCCTAATATTCGCCTGAACATAATGAAAACATAAACCGAACGTAACGGCAGGTCGTATCGGATGGAGGAAGCCATGTCTCTGGAACGTCGAATCTCGCTCATCACGCTCGGCGTTTCGGATGTCGCCCGAAGCACGGAATTCTACGCGCGCCTCGGTTGGGCAAAATCGTCAGCGTCCAATGACAACATGACCTTCATTCAACTGAAGGGCACGGTACTGGGCCTGTTCTCCCGTGTGAACCTCGCTGAGGACGCCCATGTGGAGAACACCCCCGTAGGCTTTGCAGGTGTCACGCTCGCCTATAACGTGACGAGTGAGATCGGTGTCGATGCGGTCGTCAAGTTCGTCGTTTCCTGCGGCGCCACCCTGATCAAGGCCCCGCAAAAGGTGTTCTGGGGTGGCTATTCCGGCTATGTCGCCGATCCCGATGGCCACCTCTGGGAAATCGCCTTCAATCCGTTCTTTCCGCAGGACGAACACGGGCATGTCATACTTCCGGACTGATCTGCGGCATTTGAACGATCCTGCGGTGACCTTGTTAACCGGGGTTCGCTAGGTTTGGGGTGGGACAAGAAGGACGGGTAGACCAGAGGCCCTCGCGGGCCGGGAGGAACCTCCATGAACCACGACACCTATCAGAACAGCTATCTCGCCGACATCCTCGCGACGGCCAAGAATGTGGCCGTGGTGGGCGCGTCCAGGGACGACAAGCGTCCCAGCCACTGGATCTCCGGGTTCCTGCTCGGCAAGGGCTATCGCGTATTCCCCGTCAATCCATTGCATCGTGGCGAACTCATTCTTGGCCAGCGCGTCTACGGATCGCTTGCAGAGATCCCCGAACCTGTTCACCTCGTCGATGTCTTCCGGCGTGCCGAGAATCTCGACAGTATCGTCGACGAGGTACTGGCGTTGAACCCGCGCCCGGCCGCGATCTGGTGCCAGCTCGGCATTCGTGACGATGCCGCCGCCGCGAAGGCTGAGGCCGCCGGCATCAAGGTGGTTATGAACCGTGCGCTGGTTTCGGAATATCCGCTCGTTTACGAGCGCCTGCACGCTCCGGCGGCGCAGGGCAACGCTGCGTGAGCCGGAAGCCAGCCGTCAGAACCGGATGATCGGCTTGCCGAAGCGGTATGGCTCGGGATCAAAGGGCTGGCAGCTCAGGACAGGGCAGCGATCGACATCCCGCGTCGGGACATAGGCACGCTCTGCATACTCATGTGGATCACACATCGCATTGCGTGTGACGTAGCGATCGTAAAGTGTCATGCCCTTCACCCTTGTCGAGGGATAGCGCAGGATGACGGCGCCCTCGTTGATCACGCGCTGGCGCACCTGATCGCAGGTCAGCGCAGCGGAATTGTAGCGCGAGATCGCGAGCGCCGGCTCGGCGAACATGGTTGCGGCGATGGCCATCATGGCAAGCGGGGTCAGGCGCATGGCGGTCCTCCTTTTCGGCGGTCGGTCAACGTGTGGCCGGGCGCTGCGGTTCCCTGTCTTGTTGCCGCCGCCCGGGACACCATCTATTCCTCATCCGACGAGAAATGAGGAGATGCAGATGGCCGATCACGATCACTACAGCGCGGATGACCTCAAGGAGATCCTCTGCTCGGTGCAGACTGTCGCACTTCTCGGCGCGTCACCGAATCCGGATCGTCCGAGCTTCGGTGTTATGCAGTTTCTGTTGTCGAAGGGCTACAAGGTGTTTCCCGTCAATCCGGGGCAGGCCGGCAAGCAGATTCTCGGCCAGACGGTCTACGCGACAATGGCCGATATTCCCGAACCGATCGATATGATCGATGTCTTTCGCGCTCCGGAATATCTGAAGGAGGTGGTTGCCGAGGCACTCGCACTTCCTCGCCTTCCCAAGGTCATCTGGGGCCAGTTGACGGTCCGTGACGATGAGGCTGTCAAGCCGGCCGAGGCGGCAGGGGTCCGCGTGGTCATGGACCGCTGCCCGGCGATCGAGATACCCAGACTGGGTCTCTGACAACTTAGGCGTCGACCAGGAGGTCGGGATTGACCCGCAGAGCGTTCAGCGTCTCGGCATTGCCGCAATACTCCACGAAGGTCTGCTCGGCCTTGCCCTGTTGCAAATCCCGGCGGCAGGTGTCCTTGGACTGACACTGCGCACAGGTGATCTGCATGTCGCGGAACACCCGGCGCATCCGGTATTCGACTTCTGCCGCATCAATGTTGAGCGCCCGCATCATCGCCGGCATTTCGTCCGCGGCATGCGGGCCGGCCTTCACGAGCGTCAGCAACTGATGGGCGCTGATGCCGCAATCATCGGCGAGCGCTGCGATTTCTGCATCGGACAAGGCGGCGAGCATGTCGCTTTCATTGGCGGTTTCGAAACCCTGGGCGAACCAGGAGAGGATTTGCTGCACGGTGTGGCGGACCGGATCGGCGATCGTGAGTGTCATGGGTCTCTCCTTCGACTGGGAAGAGAATGCCAGCACGTTGAAGGGCTGCATTGACCTCGATCAAGTATGAAATTCCTGATCACCGCCGCACTTTGGAATAATCCGGGCTGACATCGGGCGGCGACTGATTATGATCCGGCCCGAAGTCAAAAAGGGAGGACCAAACAATGTCGGAGAACAATCCGGGTTTCGCCACGCTCGCCATCCATGCTGGCGCCCAGCCGGACCCCACCACGGGCGCGCGCATCACGCCGATCTACCAGACCACGGCCTACGTCTTCAACGATTCGGACCACGCCGCAAATCTCTTTGCCCTCAAGGAGTTCGGCAATATCTACACCCGCATCATGAACCCCACCCAGGGCGTTCTGGAAGAGCGGATTGCAGCGCTCGAAGGCGGCACGGCAGCACTTGCGGTAGCCTCGGGCCATGCAGCCCAGCTCCTGATCTTCCACTCCTTGATGCAGCCCGGCGACAACTTCGTTGCGGCGAAGAAGCTTTATGGTGGCTCGATCAACCAGTTCGGCCATGCCTTCAAGAATTTCGGCTGGCAGGTCCGCTGGGCGGATCCCGCCGATCCGGAAAGTTTCGCAGCTCAGATCGATGACAAGACCAAGGCCGTCTACATCGAAAGCCTTGCAAATCCCGGCGGCACCTTTGTCGACATCGAAGCCATCGCCGACGTTGCCCATCGCCACGGCCTGCCGCTGATCGTCGACAACACGATGGCGAGCCCCTACCTGATCCGTCCGCTGGAGCATGGCGCCGACATCCTCGTCCATTCCGTCACCAAGTTCCTTGGCGGTCACGGCAATTCCATGGGTGGCGTCATCGTCGATGGCGGCACCTTCGACTGGTCGGCCAAGCCGGGCAAATATCCGATGCTGTCCGAGCCGCGCCCGGAATACAACGGCGTCGTCCTGCACCAGACCTTCGGCAACTTCGCCTTCGCCATTGCCTGCCGTGTCCTCGGTCTGCGCGACCTTGGGCCCGCCATCGCTCCGATGAACGCCTTCCTCCTTCTGACTGGCATCGAAACCTTGCCGCTGCGCATGCAGCGCCACTGCGACAATGCCATGAAGGTTGCGACCTGGCTGAAGAGCCACCCGAAGGTCGCCTGGGTCAACTATGCCGGCTTGGCCGACGATCCGAACAATGCGCTGCAGAAGCGTTATTCGCCGAAGGGCGCCGGATCCGTCTTCACCTTTGGCATCAAGGGCGGGCTTGAAGCCGGCAAGGCGCTGGTCGGTGGCTTGAAGCTCTTCTCGCACCTGGCGAACATCGGCGACACCCGCTCGCTGATCATCCATCCGGCATCGACCACCCATGCGCAGCTCTCAGAAGCCCAGCAGATCGCAGCCGGTGCCGGACCTGACGTAGTGCGCCTGTCCATCGGCATCGAAGACGCCGAAGACATCATCGCCGATCTTGAGCAGGCGCTGGCCTCGGCCTGATCTACCTTTCAGCGGCGGTGCAAAACACCGCCGCTCGTTCACCCGGAGACCATGATGAGCCTGTCCCTGCCATTCGATCCCTCCACCGTCACGCCGGAAGAGGGCGCGCCTGCGCCGGACCGCCTGATTTCAGGCGACCCGCGCTTCACCACCTGGAACATCGAGGAAGCGGACGGTGGCATCTATGCCGGCATCTGGCAGTCGACGCCGGGCAAGTGGCGGATCTCTTACGATGAATGGGAATACTTCCACATTCTCGAAGGCCACTCTGTTGTCACCGAGGATGGCGGCGAGCCGATCCATCTCAAGACAGGCGACCGCCTGATCCTCAGACCCGGCTTCAAGGGAACCTGGGAAGTGCTTGAAACGACTCGCAAGGACTACGTCATCCGCCTTTAGGGTGGCATGACATTTCTTGGCATCGGATGTGCGGCAGGTCACTGACGGTCGATCGACGGTCGCGCTAGGAGGCTGCCATCATCTTGCAGCGCCAGGTCACCTGAATGAACATGTTTCGCGTCGCCCTCATCGTCATCGTCGGACTGTCCGTAACCGTCGGTGGCCGCTGGTATGCCTATGTCAGCAATACCAGCAGCCCCTATGACGAAGTGGGAATCGAGATCAACAGCCGACTTCCGCACATTTTCCGCAAATGGGGATGTGACCGGCTGCAGCAGTCTTTTCCGGATAGTGTCCCGCCCTACGGTTGCGGCGCCCCGGATAGCCGGAGCTGGATCTGAACGACTGCGGGCGGACCAATAGGTAATCAACCCGCTTTCAGACGGACCGCTGCCGCCTCGTGTTCGGCAGCCATGGCGGCATCTTCGGCCGAGACCTTCTGAACACTCACGCGGCCGTCGATGCGCGCCATATAGGCCTGAAAAGCCGGGCGCGCCTCGACGAGGCCGAACATCGTCGTCCAGCGCAACGCAATCCCCCAGAGCAGATCCGCTGCCGTGAAGCGCTCGCCGAGCAGGTAGGGGCCTGTCTTCAGCGCTTCCTCCAGCATGTCGATCAGCGACTCGTAGCTGGCATAGGGCGTCTCGTTCATCGATCCGGGCTCGCGTTTCATGAAGCGATCGACCACCGCCGGTTCGAAGCAACTGCCGTAGATGAAGAGCCAGCGCAGATAAGCGCCACGATCAGGATCCGTGAGGGCAGGGGCAAGGTCCGCTTCCGGGAAGAGATCCGCGAGATAAAGGTAGATGGCGCCCTGTTCGGTTACGAGCGTGTCGCCGACGGTCACAGCCGGCACCTTGCCGAGCGGGTTGATCGCCAGATAGGCCGGCTGGCGCTGCTCGCCCGCCTTCATATTGAGAACGTGCAGATCGTACGGCACCTTCAGCTCCTCGAGCAGCACGCGTGCGCCGGTGGCACGGGTCTGGGGCGAGTAGAAGAGGGTAATCGGCTGGTTCTTGGTCATCGTGTGTCTCCCATTGAAATCCACGCCAGGAAGGCGTTGGAAGGAGAATGCGCTCGCATACCTGTCAGATTATGTCAGGTTGGTTTAGCATACTTGCCCAAACGAGGATTTTTCGATGCGGGCAAGCCGGCTCATCAACATTCTGACGACGCTGCAAGCGAAGGGATTGGTGACCGCCGAGGCTCTGGCCGAGGAAAATGACGTCTCGGTGCGCACCATCTACCGCGATGTCGATGCCCTCTCGCTGTCCGGCATCCCAGTCTATAGCGAACGCGGCTCCGACGGTGGCTACAGGCTTCTGGATGGCTATCGCGTCCGTCTAAATGGCCTCACCCCTGCAGAGGCGGAAGCCATGTTTCTGTCAGGTATTCCGGGTGCCGCTGCCGATCTTGGCCTCGGCTCGCTGATGGCCGGCGCTCAGAAAAAGCTCACCGCCGCCTTGCCGGAGGATCTGCGTGAAAGCGCGCGGCGCATGCAGTCGAAATTCCATCTCGATGCACCCGCCTGGCTCGCTGAGGGTGAGCAGCCCGTCTATCTCCAGGCCATTGCGGATGCGGTCTGGAATTCCAAGCGCATCCGCATGCGTTATCGCTCCTGGAAGGCGGAGAAGAACCGCGTCGCCGAACCGCTCGGCATCGTGATGAAGGGCGGCGCCTGGTATCTCGTGGCCCGGGTCGACGACACACCGCGCACCTATCGCATCTCACGAGTATTGGACCTGATCGTCACCGAAGAACGCTTCCTATGGCCGAGAGATTTCGATCTCGCCGAATACTGGAACGAAAACACGCGTCGGCTCGAACTGGAGCTTTACCCCAACTGGGCGACCATCCGCCTCTCACCTTGGGGCCTAAAGGAAATCGAGCACATGGCGCCGCCTTACGTCCGCGCCCATCTCGAATTCATCGGTGAACCCGACGAGCAGGACTGGCGGACGGTCCGCCTGCCCGTGGCGCATGAGCGCATGGCCGTATCCGAGATGCTGAAACTCGGAACGGAGGTCGAGGTTCTCCAACCGCCGCAATTGCGGCTCGCCATGCGGCGGGCGATCGAAACCCTGATGGTGCGCTACGGCGAAACGCCCGACCTCACCAAGTAAGGTCGAGCCGCTCCAGCCCGTGGAAGTGATAGACATCCTTCACAACAGGCGTCTGCGCGATCTTCAGGCTCGGCAACCGCTTGAAGAGCAGCGGCAGCACGATGTTGAGCTCCAGCCTTGCGAGCGGCGCGCCGATGCAGAAATGGATGCCGGCGCCGAAGGAGAGATTGGCGCCTTCATCGCGATCAGGCTTGAAGGTTAATGGATCCGGAAATTTTTGCGGATCGAGATTGGCGGCAGCCAGGATCATGCTCACCTGATCGCCGCGCTTGAAGGAGATGCCGTCGATCTCGCAGGGCTCCAGGCACCAGCGCTGGAAGATATGCACCGGCGCGCAGATCCGAAGCGTTTCCTCGACCGTGCGTTCCGTCGTCTTCTCGTCGGTGAACAGCGTCGCGGGGTCAATGCCGCTCTGCAGAATCTCGCGCACCGAATTGCCGATCTGGTGCACGGTCGCCTCGTGGCCTGCATTGAGCAGCACGATCGTCGTCGAGATCAGCTCGTCTTCGGTGAGGAACTGCCCCTTGTGCTCGGTGTGGATCATGTGGCTCAGGAGGTCGTCGCGCGGCTCGGCGCGCCGCTCGGCGATAACAGTTCGAACGTAGTCCGCGAATTCCTTCGCCGAGCGATCGGCGGCCTCTTCGTCTGCGCGGCTGCGCTTGAACATGTACATGCCGACATAGTCATGGCTCCACTTGAGGAGCTGCGGTCCCATTTCCTCGGGAATTCCGATCATCCGGGCGATCATGGTCACCGGAATGATGTCGGCGAATGTCGACAGAAGCTCTGTCTTGCCGTCCGTCTCGAAACCATCGATCAGCCGATTGGCGAGGTCTTCGATCTCCGGCGTCATCTTTTCCACATGGCGCGAGACGAAGGCGCGGTTGACCAGGGTTCGAAGCCGCGTGTGCTCAGGTGGCTCGATTTCGAGCAGCGAATGCTCCTCGGCCTTGTCGAAATGCCGTGTATGGGCCGCAGGCTCGGGCATGCCAAGCTCTTCGCGTGTCGCGATATGCAGGATCTGCCGACCGAAGCGCCGGTCGCGCAAAAGCATGTTCACGTGGTCGTAGCCGGTAAAGAACCATTGCTTCTGCTCCTCCCAGTAGAAGGTCGGACAGGCAGCATGCAGGGCCGCATAGGTGCGGTTCGGATCGCTGTAGAAGGCAGGGTCGCGGGCGTCGAGCGAGACGCGGCGCGTGGCGGGGTCGATGGAGAGGAAAGATGTCTGTGTCATGTCTTCTGTTTAGCCCCTGCGCGCCGATCCGCAAGGGGAGGGTGGGCCCTCAGTCGTGGAGATTGTTGGCGACGGCGGCGATGCGCTTTAGGATCGCCACTTGCCTGTCCGCCTGCTGGTCGAAGTCGTCGGCCCGCTCGGGCGGAACAGTCACCACGGTGGCGCCCGCTTTGACGGAGGTTCGATTTCGGCCCTGCGCCTTGGCCGTGTAGAGCGCGGCATCTGCCTGGCTCATCATCTTCTCGAGATCCGCAGCTGCAAGTGCTGAGACGGAGATCCCGATGCTGGTCGTGACGTGAATCGTCTCCGTGGCCGTCTCGATGCTGCGTTCCGCCAGCGCGAGCCGCACCGTTTCTGCAAAAAGCGCCGCGTCGCGCGCTTCGCTAACCGCAAGCACCGCCGCGAACTCCTCGCCTCCGGTGCGGCCGAAGGCGCCCCGTTGCGGCAGCAGCGACTTGCAGATCTCGGCGAATTCCAGGAGGACCCGGTCACCCACCTGGTGCCCGTAGACGTCATTGACCCGCTTGAAATGATCGAGGTCGAAGATCAGCAGGCTGAGCGCGGCCGATGGGGCGGAATCGACGAGCTGCTGGTAGGCTTCGGCGAACCCTCGCCGATTGAGGGCCCCCGTCAGTGGATCGGTGCGGACGAGAGCCTGCAGCCGCTCCTCCGATCTGTCCATCATCATCTTGGCGATCAGCGTCATCGCGGTGACGAAGGAGACCAGCCCGACAATGCTGACCGCGACGGCAAGGGTCATCTCGTTGAAGGTCTGCGGCATGATCCGGGTCGCCAGATAGGCGAAGACCAGACAGGCTCCGGCCTGGAGGAACCAGACGATGGCGAGCATCACCCTGTAGCGCCGCGTGCTGAAGCTGCCTTTCAGGGCCAGGAGACCGAGGGTCACGAGGCCGGCGGCCGCCGCGACGTCATAGATCGCCATGCGATACCCCAAT
>CALSAF010000077.1:0-20739 GCA_943372805.1 Rhizobium sp. Q54 | reverse complement strand
TGCCGCGAAGACACCAGGCAGACGCTCGGGGCGAAGGCCGCCAATCGCGACCAGGGGCAGGGGGGCGATCTTTTCCTTCCACACTGACAGCCGTTCCAGGCCCTGCGGCGCCCAGGACATCTTTTTCAGGATCGTCGGATAGACCGGGCCGAGGGCAACATAATCAGGCTCGGCGGCCAGCGCGGTTTCGAGTTCCGCCTCGTCATGAGTCGAGAGGCCAAGCTTCAGGCCCGCGCTGCGGATGGCCGCGAGATCCGCCGTTGCCAGATCCTCCTGACCGAGATGCACGAAGTCGCAGGCCTCGTCGATGGCGATCTGCCAGTAGTCGTTGACGATGAGCTGGCAGCCATGATCAGCACAGCATTGCCGGGCGCGGCGGATGTGCTGGCGAAGCACGCTTTCCTCCGCGTCCTTCATCCGCAGCTGCACCAGCTTGACGCCCAGCGGCACCAGCCGCTCGACCCAGTCGGCACTGTCGACGATGAGGTAGAAGGGATCGAGCTTCATGCAAAGACCCCTTTTCCGATGACGGGTGTTGATGGTGCCGCCATATCACGCGGTTCCAGCATGCCGGCTTGATGGGCCATATGTCCTGCCTCGATCGCCTTGGCAAAGGCCTCGGCCATATCAGCCGGATCACCCGCACTGGCGACGGCGGTGTTGAGCAGCACGGCGTCATAGCCGAGTTCCATCACCGCTGTGGCATGGGAGGGACGACCGATGCCGGCATCGACGATCAGCGGCACGTCGGGAAATTCCGCCCGCATGGATTTGAGTGCCAGCAGATTCTGCGGCCCCATGGCGCTGCCGATCGGCGCGCACCAGGGCATCAGCACGCGGCATCCGGCGGCGAGCAGCTTCTCCCCGACCACCAGATCATCCGTGGTGTAGGGGAAAACCTCGAAGCCCTCTCTAACAAGGATCTTCGCCGCTTCCACCAGTTCGAAAACATCGGGCTGCAGCGTGTCGTGATGGCCGATCACCTCGAGCTTGATCCAGGTGGTGCCGAAGACCTCCCGCGCCATCTTCGCCGTCAGCACCGCCTCGCGGGCGCTGTGGCAGCCGGCGGTGTTGGGCAGAACCCGAACACCGAGATCGCGGATCAGCTGGAAGAAGGCCCCGCCCGCCTTGCCGCCTGCGGTTTCCCGGCGCAGCGAGACGGTGACGATTTCGGTTTTCGAGCGCCGTACTGCTTCCGCCAGGATCGCGGGCGAGGGGTAGCGGGCGGTGCCGAGCAGGAGACGCGAGGAGACTGTCTTGCCATAGAGTTCCAGGGTCATCTCAGCCTCCCTGCATGGGCGAGAGGATCTCGATCCGGTCGCCCTCCTTCAAGGGATGGGCGGCGCGCTCCTCGCGGTGAACCAGGTCGCCATTGACGGCGGTTGCCAGCCAGTCGCCCTCGTAGTCCAGCTTTGCGAGCAGGTCGGCGAGGCTGCCGGCATCGAGCTCCAGGGCTTCTCCGTTGACGGTGAGCTTCATGCGGTCCTCCTTGTCTCGATTGCGTTTCTGGTCGTCAGCCTCTCCGCCGCCTCACGCGCCAGTGCCGGTGCCATCAGAAAGCCGTGGCGGTGCATACCGGCGACTGCCAGGCCTTCGGAGGTTTCGATGAGGCGGGGCACATTGTCCGGAAAAGCCGGGCGGATGCCGGTGCCGGTCTCTACAATGCGCGCCTCGGCAAAGGCCGGGTGCAGCGCGTAGGCTGTGTTGAGCAGCTCCATCATCGAGCGCGCCGTGATCGGCCCGTCATCCTCAGCCTCGACCATGGTCGCGCCCAACATGAACAGCCCGTTGCCGCGCGGCACGATGTAGAGGGGGTGGCGGGGATGCAGGAGGCGCACGGGACGGGAGAGGGCAACATCGCCCGTCTCCAGATTGAGCATCTCACCGCGCACCCCGCGCAATCCGTCGATCTCTCCGATCGCCTGTGGTCCCCGGCAATCCACGACGCTCGCATAGCCTCCCGCATCACCGGCCTCTTCCCCGAAGCGGAAGGAGACACCGAGCAGCCGCGCCGCCTGATAAAGACCCCGCAAGGCCTGGTGTGGATTAAGATGGGCCTCCTCTGAAAAGAAGAGGCCGTTGCCGAAACGACCTTTGAGATCCGGCTCAAGCTCGGCGATCTCTTCTTCGCCCAGCCAGCGATGGCCGCGCGTGCGGGTCGCAAAGCGCTTGAGGTCGGCGAGATCGCGGGGATTGGCCAGCACCAGCGTGCCCCGGCGTTGGACGAGACCGGGCACGGCCTCGTCCCACCAGTCGGCAGCGGCAAGACCTGATGTCAGCACGATCTCTTCCGCCGCCTCCCGCTCGCAATAGGGGGCGAGCATGCCGCCTGCCCAATGGGAGGCGCCAAGCCCGATATCGGCCCGGCGCTCCACGACCTCGACGGAGACACCCCTGCGCGCCAGTTCCAGCGCCGTCGCCAGCCCCGCGACACCGGCGCCCTTCACCAGAACGGTCATGACCGTTCCCCCACCTCAAGCGCTTCGATCTCGTCTGCCGTCATGTAGAGATCGCCGCCGGCGCGGTATTTCTCCGCCATGGCGGTCAGGCCCTCCTTCTGGGCCTCGGCGCGGATGTCATGCGAGATCCGCATCGAGCAGAATTTCGGCCCGCACATCGAGCAGAAATGCGCGACCTTGTGCGCCTCCTTCGGCAGGGTTTCGTCATGGAAGGCGCGGGCGGTTTCCGGGTCGAGCGACAGGTTGAACTGGTCTTCCCAGCGGAATTCGAAGCGGGCACGGCTGAGTGCATCGTCGCGCAGCTGTGCTGCCGGGTGACCCTTGGCGAGATCGGCGGCATGAGCCGCAATCTTGTAGGTGATGACGCCCGTCTTCACGTCGTCGCGGTCGGGCAGACCCAGATGCTCCTTCGGCGTGACATAGCAAAGCATCGCCGTGCCGAACCAGCCGATCATCGCCGCCCCGATGCCGGAGGTGATGTGGTCGTAGCCGGGTGCAATATCCGTCGTCAGCGGCCCCAGCGTATAGAAGGGGGCTTCGCCGCAGGTCTTCAGCTGCTTGTCCATGTTCTCTTTGATCTTGTGCATGGGAACATGGCCGGGCCCCTCGATCATCACCTGGCAATCCTTGGCCCAGGCGATCTGCGTCAGCTCACCCAGCGTCTCCAGTTCGGCAAACTGGGCGGCATCATTGGCATCGGCAATCGAGCCGGGGCGCAGTCCATCGCCAAGCGAGAAGGAGACATCGTAAGCGCGGCAGATGTCGCAGATTTCCTCGAAATGCTCGTAGAGGAAGCTTTCCTTGTGATGATGCAGACACCACTTGGCCATGATCGAACCCCCGCGCGAAACGATGCCGGTGACGCGGTTGACGGTGAGCGGGATGTAATGCAGCCGCACGCCGGCATGGATGGTGAAATAGTCGACGCCCTGCTCGGCCTGCTCGATCAGCGTGTCGCGATAGACCTCCCAGGTCAGGTCTTCGGCGATACCGCCGACCTTTTCCAGCGCCTGGTAGAGCGGCACGGTGCCGATCGGAACCGGCGAATTGCGCAGGATCCAGTCGCGGATGTTGTGGATGTTGCGCCCGGTCGAGAGATCCATGACCGTGTCGGCGCCCCAGCGGGTCGCCCAGACCATCTTCTCGACTTCCTCGGCCATGGAGGACGTCACGGCCGAATTGCCGATATTGGCGTTGATCTTCACCAGGAAATTCCGTCCGATGATCATCGGCTCGAGTTCGGGATGGTTGATGTTGGCCGGGATGATTGCCCGTCCCAGCGCGATCTCCTGGCGGACGAATTCCGGCGTCACGTGATCGGGGATCGCTGCGCCGAAGCTTTCGCCGTCGCGGACAAGCGCGTCTTTCGCAGCCTTGCGGCCGAGGTTTTCGCGGATTGCCACATATTCCATTTCCGGTGTGATGATGCCGGCGCGGGCATAGGCGAGCTGGGTGACGGCTTTGCCGCCCGTGGCACGAAGCGGCTGATGTTTCACGGGAAACGCTGGTGTCAGTTTGTCGGCAGAGACAAAGCCGTTGTCCTCGGGTTTGACCGCGCGGCCGTCATAGGCCTCGACATCGCCGCGTGCCTTAACCCAGGCTGCCCGGTGCCGGGCAAGCCCCTGATCGATGGCGATGGTCGCCTGTGGGTCGGTATAGGGACCTGAGGAGTCATAGACATTCACAGGCGGTTCGCCGGAGGTCGGGTGCAGCGCGATCTGGCGCAGGGGCACGCGGATATCCGGGTGCATGTCCCCTGCCAAGAAGATCTTGGTCGAGGCGGGAAGCGGCCCGGTGGTGACGTCGGGCTTTGGGAAGTTAGGGGCAATGTTCATCATGGAGCTCCAAGTGTTCAGGTTGGAGACCCAGTCATGTCAGCCGGAATGATGGAAAGACGCCACGGGATTCGGATTCCGAATCGTCGTTTTTGCAGCGCTCGCACCGTCCCTACGCCAGTATGAACTGGATCAGGTTCAACGGGTCATCGCGCTGCTTGTCCCTTGCGGTTTGGCGTAGCGAAATCTCAGCCCCTTGTCGGGACACCCCTGGTGAATGCTTTAAGTCTGGCCAAAAGCGTGAGCCGTGTCAACGCGGCTCTTGTCTCTGGGGGATCTTGGCCCTCAAGCGTTTGTGAGTGGAACCTCGAATTGCTGGCCGGGTCGCAGTCCCTTGAAGCGTTCATTGCCGATGCCGGCCGCAGACATCGCTACGCCCAGTGCCTTCGGCGGATCGTCGATGCCTTCATTGGTCAGCTGGAACGTGCCGAAATGGTGGCCGATGCCGAAGGCCGCACCGCTTAAGCCGAAGCCTTCGATCGCTTCTTCCGGGTTCTGGTGCTGCGCCTTCATGAACCAGCGGGGCTCGTAGGCACCGATCGGCATGATGGCGATCCTGATGTCGCCATGCTTTGCCCTGATCTCGCGATAGTGCTTGCCCTCGGCATAGCCGGTATCGCCGATGTGATAGATCTTGCCGCCTGGCGTCTCGATCACGAATGCCGCCCAGAGCGCCATGCGCCGGTCGCCCATCCCGCGCGCCGACCAGTGATGGCAGGGCTCGCAATGGATCGCTACGCCCTTCCCGATCTCCACCCGGTCACCCCAATCCATGACATCAGCCACCATGCCCGGCATGTCGTCGCGCATGATGGTGTCATTGCCAAGCGGGGTGACGATGCGGGGATTGTCTCGCTCGACGAGCCGCTTCAGCGTTGCGATATCGAGATGGTCGTAGTGATTGTGTGTCATGATGACGATGTCGATCTCTGGCAGATCATTGAAGGCGACGCCGGGCGGATTGTTGCGCTTCGGTCCGGCAAAGGTCACGGGGCTTGCGCGTTCCGACCAGACCGGGTCGGTCAGGATGTTCAGCCCTGCCGTCTGGATGAACAGGGTCGCATGACCGACCATGGTGACGACAAGCCGGCTTCCTTCGACGCGCGGCTCCGGCTTCGTCGTCACGACATCGGCTGCCATTGCCGGTCTCGGCCAGTCAATCTTGCCGCCGCCGAACTGCCAGCGGAGCAGATCGGCAACGCCGCGAGGCTCTTCACCGCCCGGGTTGAAGAATACCTTGCCGTCGAAATGATCCGAGACGGGACCGGAATAATAGCGGTTACCGGCCTGTGCTTCACGCATGCCGAGGCCTCCGAGTGTGGCGGCAACGAGCCCGAAGCCCGACCATTTGAGAAAGCTGCGTCTGTTCATGGCTCACCCATATGTGGTTTCGTCAATTCTACGGCAATAGGGTTGATACAGATCGCTCAACGTGGCCGAATCCCTGAGAATCGGGGCTTCGCTTGACTTCCAGGCCATTTTCCTGTTTATCCGGCGCAATCTGCGACGAGACAAGCACTCCGAGCCGCCGACCGGGACCCGTGAAGGTATAAAGAGATCCCGGAGGTCAACACCCGACAGCGCGTTGCGCCCTCGGGTGCTTTTTGGCTTTGCGTCTTGTTTTCCGCGTGGAGAAGACCGAGGTTTGGGTTTCCCCGAACCATGCAAGGAAGAGCCGATGTTTGAAAACCTCCAGGACCGCCTTGGTTCCATTCTGAATGGACTGACCGGCCGTGGCGCACTGTCCGAGGCGGATGTCTCGGCTGCTCTGCGCGAGGTTCGTCGTGCCCTTCTCGAGGCCGACGTCGCGCTTGAAGTCGTCAAGGGCTTCACCGACCGTGTCCGTGAAAAGGCCGTTGGCGCCGCCGTCCTGAAGTCGATCAAGCCCGGGCAGATGGTCGTCAAGATCGTCCATGACGAGCTGGTCGAGATGCTCGGCACGGATGGTGTCGGCGTCGACCTGATGGCAGCGGCCCCCGTCGTGATCATGATGGTCGGTCTGCAGGGTTCGGGTAAAACCACCACGACCGGCAAGATTGCCAAGCGGCTGACGGATCGCGAGAAGAAGAAGGTCCTGATGGCCTCCCTTGACACGCGTCGACCAGCCGCCCAGGAGCAGCTGCGCCAGCTCGGCGTCCAGACCGGCATCGATACGTTGCCGATCATTGCAGGCCAGTCGCCGACCGATATTGCATCGCGTGCTGTGCAAGCCGCGAAACTCGGTGGCCATGATGTCGTCATTCTCGACACCGCCGGCCGTACACATATCGACGAGCCGCTGATGATCGAGATGGCCGAGATCAAGGCCCGCTCGAAGCCGCATGAAATCCTGCTGGTCGCCGATGCGCTGACCGGTCAGGACGCTGTCAACCTCGCGCGCAACTTCGACGAACGCGTCGGGATCACCGGCCTCGTGCTGACCCGCATGGACGGCGACGGCCGTGGCGGTGCCGCCCTTTCGATGCGTGCCGTGACCGGCAAGCCGATCAAGCTGATCGGTGTCGGCGAAAAGATGTCGGAGCTCGACGAGTTCCATCCGCGCCGTATCGCAGACCGTATCCTCGGCATGGGCGACATCGTCTCGCTGGTCGAGAAGGCCGCTGAGAACATCGACGCGGAAAAAGCCCGCGCCATGGCCGAGAAGATGGCCAAGGGCAAGTTCGACCTCAACGATCTCGCCGAGCAGATCAAGCAGATGCAGGCCATGGGCGGCATGGGCGGGATCATGGGCATGATGCCGGGCATGGCCGGCATGAAGGACAAGATTTCGGCCGCCGGCCTCGACGACAAGGTCTTCAAGCGCCAGCTCGCGATCATTTCTTCGATGACCCGCGCCGAGCGCGCCAACCCGGATATCCTCAAGCATTCCCGTAAGAAGCGCATCGCGGCCGGCTCCGGCACGGACGCCTCCGACATCAACAAGCTTCTGAAGATGCATCGCCAGATGGCCGACATGATGAAGGCCATGGGCGGCAAGAAGGGCGGCGGCATGATGAAGCAGATGATGGGTGGTCTCGCTTCCAAGATGGGTCTCGGCGGCATGGGTGGCGGCATGGGCATGCCGGATCTGTCGAAGATGGATCCGAAGCAGCTCGAAGCGCTCGCCAAGCAGGCGGAAGCCGCCGGTATCAAGCCGGGTGGTTTGCCCGGTCTGGGCGCTGGTGGCCTGCCGGGTCTCGGGGGCCCCAAGCTTCCCGGCCTCGGTGGTGGTGGTTTCCCGGGCCTTCCCGGTTTGCCGAAGAAGAAGTGAGAGGGCGCCGATGATTGATCCGTCCGTCAAGGAGCAGCTTTCCGGCTATCGCCAGTCGATCGACAACATCGACGCGGCGCTGGTCCACATGCTGGCGGAACGCTTCCGCTGCACGAAGGCCGTCGGCGTGCTGAAGGCCACACACGAATTGCCGCCCGCCGATCCGGCGCGCGAGGAATACCAGATTACCCGCCTGCGCCGTCTGGCTCAGGATGCCAATCTGGACCCGGATTTCGCCGAGAAGTTCCTGAACTTCATCATCAAGGAAGTCATCCGGCATCATGAAGCCATTGCCGCCGAACATGGCGGTGTAACCGAAAAGACCGCCTGACGGCGGCCTCAACAAGAACAGGGTTTGCTGCGGCGACCTGAACTAAACCTCAAGGAGTATTCACATGTCCCTCAAGATTCGTCTCGCCCGCGGTGGTTCCAAGAAGCGCCCGTATTACCAGATCGTCGTTGCCGACGCCCGCGCACCGCGCGACGGCCGCTTCCTCGACAAGGTCGGTTCCTGGAATCCGATGCTCGGCAAGGACAACGAGAAGCGCGTCGAGCTGAACGTTGAAGCCATCAAGGCATGGGTTGCCAAGGGCGCCCAGCCGACCGACCGCGTCCTGCGCTTCATGGCTGAAGCCGGTCTCGCCGAGCGCGCTGCCCGCGTAAACCCGGACAAGGCAAAGCCGGGCAAGAAGGCTCAGGAACGCGCCGCCGAGAAGGCACAGAAGGCAGCCGACGCTGCTTCGGAAGCCGCCGCAGAATAATCGGCATCAAGCCGTTTACAGCGGGCGGTGGGTCACCCCACCGCCCGTTTTTGCGTTTTCTTTCCCCGTCGTTCCGCCTAAAAGGAATGTCGAACCCATGCCTCTGCAGGACCGTTCTCACCCATGAGCAAGCTTGAAAACCCGATACTGATGGCCGTGATTGGCGCTGCCCAGGGGCTGCGCGGCGAAGTGCGGGTGAAGACATTCACCGAAGATCCGCTTGGCCTCGGCGACTATGGCTTCCTCTATGCTGCCGACGGTCGCAAATTCGAGATCCTGGAGATCCGTGACGGCAAGACTGTCGCCATCGTGCGCTTTCGCGGCATCAATGACCGCAACGCTGCCGAGGTGCTGAACGGAACCGAACTCTTCGTCGATCGCGACGCCCTGCCAGATGATGATCTTGACGAGGACGAGTTCTATTATGCCGATCTCGAGGGCCTAGAGGTCTATGACGCCGAGAATAATCACTACGGTGCCGTGACGGCCGTCTACGACTTCGGCGCCGGTGATCTCCTCGAACTCAAGGGGCCGGGCAAGCGCCCCGTGCTCATTCCGTTTTCCGAAGCCGCAGTGCTTGAAATCGATCTGGAAGGCGGCCGGCTTCTGGTCGATCCAATTGCCGCTGGTTTGAAGGATGACGGCGAAGAGAAGCCCTATGGTAATGCAGGCGGCAAGCCCCGCCCGAACAATGGTCGCTGAGCGCCCGATGCCCTTCAAGGCCTCCATTCTGACGCTCTATCCGGACATGTTTCCGGGGCATCTTGCCCTTGCGCTCGCAGGTCGCGCGCTGGAGCGTGGCGACTGGGAAATCGAATCGGTCCAGATCCGCGACTTCGCCGAGGACAAGCACCGCAGCGTCGACGATACGCCGTCGGGTGGCGGTGCCGGCATGGTGCTTCGGCCCGATGTGCTAGCGCGCGCGATCGATTCCATAGCCGACGATGGACGGCCACGGCTGCTGATGAGCCCGCGTGGCCGACCCCTGACGCAGGAGCGGGTGAGGGAGCTGGCGGCAGGCGAGGGCGTGGTCATCGTCTGTGGTCGTTTCGAGGGCGTGGATCAGCGTGTGATCGATGCGCGCCAGCTCGAAGAGGTCTCGATCGGCGACTACATACTCTCCGGCGGCGAGCCTGCGGCACTCACAGTGCTCGATGCCGTCGTGCGCATTCTTCCGGGGGTCATGGGAAACCAGCTATCGGGCGTGCATGAGAGTTTCGAAGGTGGACTGCTGGAACACCCGCAATACACCCGCCCCCAGCTCTTCGAAGGCCGGGAGATCCCTGAGGTCCTGACCTCAGGCAATCATCCTCTCATCGAGAAATGGCGGCATGATCAGGCTGCCGCACTCACCCGCGAACGTCGCCCTGATTTGCTGCCGCCTCAGCCGGTGAAGAAATAGTAGGCAGCGAGCCCGAGCCCTGCCGCGACCACCATCCAGCGCAGCACGGATTGCGGCACCTTTTTTGCCATGGCCACACCTGAGTAGCCGCCGGTGGCGACTGCCGGGATCATGATCGCGGCATGCATCCAGGAAAGTGCCCCGGCGCTCGCGAAGATCACGATGGCGACGGCGGCGATGACGATCGACAGAAAGTTCTTCAGCGCGTTCAAACGATGATAGTCGCCGCCGCTCGCAAGCCCCAGCGAGGCGAGCATCATGATGCCCATGCCTGCGCCGAAGAAGCCGCCGTAGAACGAGGTGATGGTCTGAAGCGCGAGCCCGAGCGGACTTGCCGGGTGGCTTTCGCCCGTCGTCTTCGGCCTCAGTTTCGGGCCGGCTGCAAAGATCGCGGTGGCGCCGAGCAACAGCCACGGTACCATGGAGCGAAAGGCTGGATTCGACAGCGAGATCAGGAAGAGCGAGCCGCCGACGGCACCCACGGCCGAAATGAGGCCGAGCACGATCGCGCTGCGCTTCATCTCTTTCAATTCGTTGCGATAGGCCAGCGTCGAGGTGATATAGCCGGGGAACTGGGTCACGGAAGAGGTGGCATTGGCGCTGATCGGCGGGAGGCCGGCAAGTGTCAGCGCTCCAAAGGTCAGGAAGGTGCCGCCGCCTGCGATCGCGTTCACGGCGCCGGACAGGAAGCCGGATGTGAAGAGCAGGAAAATCATGGCAATGGTCATGCGACAGCGCTCCCGAGACTTGGAGGCGAAGTCTTAAGGGTAGGAATCCCACGCAGCAAGGCGTTCGGGGTGCCTACCGGACACGAAATTTGTCTTGTATGGGGTGACAAGCCGGCCTACTTGGTGTAATGGCCCCCTCGGAAATGGGCTCATTGCCCGTCTGCCAAAACAAAGAACTGCGAATTCGCTCCGACCCATCAGGGTCAATATCCTGCGGCAAAGGCCCAAGGGATCATCGTTGAGCGCTCTGGCTGTTTCAGAAGAAACCGAGGTTAGACATGAACATCATCCAGCAGCTGGAAGCCGAACAGGCCGCCAAGATCGAAGCCAAGCGCAAGCTTCCGGAATTCTCCCCGGGCGACACGCTGCGCGTCAACGTCACCGTCAAGGAAGGCAACCGTACCCGCGTGCAGGCCTATGAAGGCGTTTGCATCGCTCGTTCGGGCGCCGGCATCAACGAGAGCTTCACGGTTCGCAAGATCTCCTACGGCGAAGGCGTCGAGCGCGTATTCCCGGTCTACTCGCCGCTCGTCGAAAGCGTCGAAATCGTTCGCCGCGGTAAGGTCCGTCGCGCCAAGCTCTACTACCTGCGCGATCGTCGCGGCAAGTCGGCTCGTATCGTCGAGAACACCGGCACCCGCGCTCGCAAGCTGAACGACGCCGAGCGCGCCGCCGTTGCCGAGGAAAAGGCACGTCTGGAAGCCGAGAAGGTCGCAGCAGCACAGGCACTGGCCGCCGAAAAGGCAGCAGCCGAAGCCGCTGAAAAGGCCGCTGCCGCTGAAGCCGCAGCAGCCGCAGAAGCTTCTGCCGAATAAGCAGCTGCCAGCATACGAAATGACGAAAGGCTCCGGTTTCCGGAGCCTTTTTTCGTTTGGGCGGTTTGTCAGAGACTGACGCTGATAGCGCCGCCGGCGACGATGACGCATGCCACCAGGCGCCGGAAAGTCAGCGGTTCTCCCAGCAGTAGCGCGCCGATCAGAACCGCGAAGACAACGCTCGTTTCGCGCACCGCCGTGACGAGGCCCGCCGGGGCATAGGCGTAGGCCACGACGACGAGGCCATAGGCGAACATGGCAACGACGCCTCCGCCGGCCGCCTTCCAGGTCAGCGGCGAGCGCAGGTCGATCACCAGGCCCCTGCGTGTCACTGCAAAGGCGATCGTGATCATGATGCCAAAGAGAAAGAGCACCCAGAGAGCATAGGCGATGGGTTGTTCGACCAGCTTCACGCCGCGCGAATCGACCGTCGAATAGCAGGCGATGATGAGGCCGGTCGTCAGCGCAAAGAGGATCGACGAAGTTGCAGCCCGGGTTTTGCCCAGCGAGAGGCTCATGATGCCGGTCGCGATCAGGATCACGCCCAGTGTTTGCCAGGGTCCCAGTACCTCACCAAAGAAGACGAGGCCACCCAGCGTGACAAGCAGAGGCACGGTGCCGCGAACGATGGGATAGACCTGGCCGAGTTCGCCATGCCTGTAGGCTGCGACCAGGAACAGGCTGTAACCCACCTGCAGACCTGCCGAGGCCAGGATATAGGGCCACGCGGCGGCGCCCGGGATGGCAACGGTAAAGAGTAGGGGAAGCGTGATGATGCTTCCGGTCAGGCTCATGACGGTGATCGACCAGAGTCGATCGGCTCCGGTCCTCAAGAACGCATTCCAGCTGGCGTGCAGAATCGCGGCGACGAGCGCCAGCCCAATGGCAACGGCACTCACGATCGCGACCGGCGGTGCGAGAGGGCGAATTCACTGATGTTCATGGGAGTTCCGCGGGCGGTATGTGACAGTTTTATGACATCGCGACGATAGCCGCTTCGCCTACCTTTGCAACGGGGCGCCAAAAAGAAACCGCCCGCTTTCCAGCGGACGGTCATTGATGTCATCAGTCTGATGCCGACTTACTTGAAGCTGCGGATGTCGACGAAGTGGCCGGCAACGGCGGCTGCGGCTGCCATGGCCGGCGATACCAGGTGGGTACGGCCCTTGAAGCCCTGGCGGCCTTCGAAGTTGCGGTTCGAGGTCGAGGCGCAACGCTCGCCCGGCTTCAGGCGGTCGTCGTTCATGGCGAGGCACATCGAGCAGCCCGGCTCGCGCCAGTCGAAGCCGGCAGCCTTGAAGATCTTGTCGAGGCCTTCGGCTTCCGCCTGTTCCTTCACGAGGCCAGAGCCCGGAACGATCATGGCGGAAACAGTCGAGGCGACCGTCTTGCCTTCGACGACCTTGGCCACTTCGCGCAGGTCCTCGATGCGGCCATTGGTGCAGGAGCCGATGAAAACGCGATCAACCGCGATATCAGTGATCTTGGTGCCCGGCTTCAGGCCCATGTAGTCGAGTGCACGCCATTTGGAGGTGCGCTTGTTTTCATCCGCGATCTCATCCGGGTTGGGAACCACGCCTTCGACGGAGACGACGTCTTCCGGCGAGGAACCCCAGGAGACGATCGGCGGCAGATTGGCAGCGTCGAGAACGACGACGCGGTCGAAATGCGCACCTTCATCGGACTTCAGCGTCTTCCAGTAGGAAATCGCCTGCTCGAGCGCTTCGCCCTTCGGCGCGCGCGGCTTGCCCTTGATGTATTCGAAGGTCTTTTCATCAGGCGCGATGAGACCGGCGCGGGCGCCGCCCTCGATCGTCATGTTGCAGACGGTCATGCGGCCTTCCATCGACAGCGCTTCGATGGCTTCGCCGGCGAATTCGATGACATGGCCGGTGCCGCCGGCCGTGCCGATCTCGCCGATGATCGCAAGGATGATGTCCTTTGCGGTCACGCCTTCGGGCAGTTTCCCGTCGACGCGCACCAGCATGTTCTTCGCCTTCTTCTGGATCAGCGTCTGGGTCGCGAGCACGTGCTCGACTTCGGACGTGCCGATGCCGTGCGCCAGCGCGCCGAAGGCGCCATGGGTGGAGGTGTGGCTGTCGCCGCAGACGATGGTCATGCCCGGCAGGGTGAAGCCCTGTTCCGGGCCGACGATGTGCACGATGCCCTGGCGCTTGTCGGAGGCCGAGTAGTATTCGACGCCGAATTCGGCTGCGTTGTTGGCGAGCGCTTCAACCTGGATGCGGCTTTCCTCGTTCTTGATGCCGAGATGGCGGTCCGGCGAGGTCGGAACGTTGTGGTCGACCACGGCCAGCGTCTTCTGCGGTGCGCGAACCTTGCGGCCGGCCATGCGCAGCCCTTCGAAGGCCTGCGGGCTCGTCACTTCATGCACGAGGTGACGGTCAATATAGAGAAGACAGGTGCCGTCGTCCTGGCGATCAACGACGTGGTCGTCCCAGATCTTGTCGTAAAGGGTGCGGGGTGCGCTCATGGGTTAAGTTCCGTCCAGACTGAGGAAAAGGGATTTCGGTTTTTCAGGATGCAACAAGGTCGGCCGCAGCCGAAGGCGGTCAGCCGCGAAGGCTCGCCAAGGCCCCTTGAACGCGCGCGAAAAAGCGTGCCGGCAGACGCTTGTGGTCCTGCAGCACGATAAACTGGTTCGCGAGGCATCCGAATTTCGATCCCATAAGCGGCGTCTTACCAGTTTTCGCAGATGTCGGCAATTGCTTCGCTGGTCCTGTGACATCCGTCTGTCATGAAGCAGTCGTGCAAGCATGATTGATCTTCGTCAGTATAGATCATCCTCTCGGAACCGGCGTCATGAACGAAGATATCCATCGCATCAAGAATGAGATCCTCGACAGCTTCGACGAGGAACTGGAGCAACAGCTGGACGAGGATCGTCTCGACGATCTCGTCGCGGACGGGATGTCGGAACCGACGATCGACCGGAGAATCTACTTCCGCGAACTGTTTCGCCTCCAGCATGAGCTGGTCCGTCTGCAGGACTGGGTGCAATACAAGAAACTGAAGATGGTCGTGCTGTTCGAGGGCCGCGATTCAGCCGGCAAGGGCGGCGCGATCAAGCGTGTTACCCAGCGGCTCAACCCCCGCGTCTGCCGGGTCGTGGCCCTTCCCGCCCCGACCGAACGCGAGCGGAGCCAGTGGTATTTCCAGCGCTATGTGCAACATCTGCCGACGGCTGGCGAAATGGTTCTCTTCGACCGCTCCTGGTACAACAGGGCCGGTGTGGAACGAGTGATGGGCTTCTGCGGACCGGACGAACTGGAAGAGTTCTTTCGGTCCGTGCCTGAGTTCGAGCGCATGCTGGTGCGCTCCGGCATCATTCTCGTGAAGTACTGGTTCTCGATCACCGACGAGGAGCAGGAATTCCGCTTCCGCATGCGGATCAACGATCCCTTGAAGCAGTGGAAGCTCTCGCCCATGGACCTGGAGAGCCGTGTCCATTGGGAGGCCTATACGCGCGCCAAGGAAGAGATGCTGGAGCGTACGCATATCCCGGAGGCCCCATGGTGGGTGGTCCAGGCAGTCGACAAGAAGAAGGCGCGTCTCAACATGATCGCCCATCTTCTGTCGCAGGTGCCATACGAGCATGTGCCAAAGGAAACCGTGGAGCTTCCTGAACGCGTTCGGAACGCCGACTATATCCGCCACCCGGTCCCGACCGAGATGTATGTTCCCGAGCGTTACTGACGGGGTGCTTCAGTCGCGCATGCGGGTGCGCATGCGCTGCTCGAAGCCGCGAAGCAGGATCGACAACCCGATCGTCAGTACCAGGTAGACATAAGCCACGATCGAATAGGTCTCGAAGAAGCGGAAGGACCCGGAAGCGTAGACCTTGCCCATCTGGGTGATGTCTGCGACGCCGAGCACCGAGACGAGGGACGAGTCCTTCACCATCGCGACGAAATCGTTCGAGAGCGGCGGGAAGATCACGCGGATCGCCTGGGGGAAGACCACCAGTCGAAACCGCTGGCTGCGGCTCAAGCCCAGGGCCTTTGCCGCCTCTATCTGACCCTTGTCGATCGACTGGATGCCGGCGCGGAAGATTTCGGCGATAAAGGCCGAATAGCCGATCATCAGAGCGATGATCGCCCGCCACATCAGCGAGAAATCGCGCACGACCATGGCGTCCGTCAGGCCGATCGAGATCAGGGGCGCGGTCACAAGGTTGTAAAGCGCCACAAAGGCGGGCGCGCCGACAAAGGCGATGTAGAAGAGCAGCACCAGGATCGGAATGCCGCGCACCACTTCCACGTAGAAGCGGGCTACTTGCCGGAGGGCCACATGGTCCGACATGCCGAGCAGCGCAATCAACAGCCCGAGTGCCGTCGCCAGAAGGAAGCCGATCAGCGTCACGAGAACTGTGACGCCGAGCCCTTTGACCACGGTGTTGAAGACTTGTGTGTAGAGATCACTGACGAAGATGACGAGCCCGAGGGTCAGCGCTATCACGACGAAGGCGATCAGCCACCACGGTCGATCGCCTTTCTGGTCACCCTGAGGCAGGGTCTGGAATGCCATCAGTCACGCGCCTTCAGGTCGCAGGTCTGAATCTGGCTCATTCGCCCATCTTGTAGTCGAGGAACCACTTTTTGTTCAGGGCTTCGATCGTGCCATCGGCTTTCATCGAAGCGATGGCTGCGTTCACCGGGGCCACGAGATCGGAGCCCTTGGTGAAGATGAAGCCGAAGTCTTCCGAACCGAGCGGACCACCGACGAGTTTGAGGCCGCCATTCGAGGAATCGACATAGCCCTTGCCGGCCGTGCCATCCGTCAGGACCACGTCGACATCACCTGTCTTCAGCGCCTGAACGGTCGCGCCGAAGGTTTCAAACAGCTTGATGCGCGGGTTCTGCTCGTTGCCGTCGAGGATTTCGTATACGGCCGTGTAGAAGGGCGTGGTGCCCGGCTGTGCACCGACGAGACCATCCTTGAATTCGCCGAAGCTTTTTCCATCTGTGAAGCGGCTTTCATCGCCACGCACCAGCATGAACTGCTCGGAACGCATATAGGGCTCGGAGAAATCCACCTTCTCCTTGCGATCTTCCTTGATGGTGATGCCGGTCATGCCAATGTTGAACTGACCGTCCGAGACAGCCTGGATCATCGCGTCCCAGGAGGTGTTCTGGTATTCCACCTTGAAGTTCAGGCGCTTGGCGATCTCGTTCATCGCGTCATATTCCCAGCCGATCTGCTGGCCGGACTTCGGGTCCACGAATTGCAGCGGCGGATAGGCGTTTTCGGTCACGACAACGACGGATTTTCCGCCGAGATCCGGTAGGTCGCTCGCATGCGCGGCGAAGGGAACAAGGGCAAGGGCGGACAGACCGGCAAGAACGGCGCGGCGGAACAGCATGGAAATCTCCCGAATTGTGGCAGCGCAGAGTGTCACATCTTGTTCCATGCTGGCAAGGACTGGCAACGCGACGACGAACACCTGACGCATCTTGTTCTAGCAGTGCCGGTGGGGTGGGTGGTTCTGTTTTTCAGACCTTAACTAGAAAAACTGCCTTCTGGCGGTGCCCTGCCGCAAACGATATCCCTTCGGGCAAATCTCCTCGCTGTTCCAAGGGATAAGTTCATGCTCAAGCGATCCGCAATTCTGGCCATCAGTCTAGGCTTGTTCACGCCTTTGACGTACCCCGTTCTGGTCTCTGCCCAGGAGGCAGTCGTCGCCGCGGCCGACAAGGAAGCCTTGTTCACAAGTGCCGATCCGAAGCTTCATGCCAACAAGCAGGTCGCCTACCACATCATGCGCGACCTCCTGGAAGCCGGGCATTGGGACAAGGCCGATCAGTTCCTGACCGAGCGTTACCTTCAGCACAATCCGAACGTCCCTTCGGGGCGTGATACCGTCGTCGGGTTCTTCACCCAGGTGCTGAAGGTTGAAAAGAAGCCGATCCCCGAGAAACTGTCGACACCAGTGGCTTTCGTCACGGCCGAAGGTGATCTCGTCACGGTGGCCATCGTTCGGGAGGAGAAGGATCCGAAAGATCCGTCAAAGACCTATACTACCACCTGGTACGATACTTGGCGGATCGTCGACGGCAAGGCCGACGAGCACTGGGATTCCGCCGTAAAGCAGTGACAAACCGGGAGGCCGCATCCATCTGGATGCGGCCTAGTGATGTCTCACGTGAATCAGAAGGTCGCGGTCTTCGGATCGGGGCCGATACGCGCCGCCGGGTTGTCCAATCCATCCAGCGTCTTGAGATCATCGGTCGACAGCGTAAAGTCAAAGACCTTGAAGTTCTCGATGATGCGCGACGGTGTCACCGACTTCGGGATGACAACCAGCCCCTTCTCGATATGCCAGCGGACAATCACCTGGGCGGGCGTTCGGCCGAGCTTGTCGGCAATCTCCGTGATCGCCGGATGCCCAAGCAGCTTGCCCTGGCCCAATGGGCTCCAGGACTGGGTGGCAATCTTGTACTTTTCGTGGAAGGCGCGCGTCTCGCGCTGCTGGAAGTCGGGATGAAGTTCGATCTGGTTGATGGCCGGTACCACACCCGTTTCGGCTACGATCCTCTCGATATGCTCGGGATAGAAGTTCGATACACCTATCGACTTCGCACGCCCCTGCTGCTTGAGGGTCACCAGCGCCTTCCATGTGTCAACGAATAGACCTCGATGCGCAGAGGGCCAGTGGATGAGATAGAGGTCGACATAGTCGCTCCCGAGTCGCTTCAAACTCGCATCGAAAGCTCTCAATGTGCTGTTGTAGCCCTGGTCGTTGTTCCAGAGTTTGGTGGTGAGGAAAATTTCCGATCGCGACAGGCCGGACTGACGGATCCCTTCACCTACCCCTTCCTCGTTCTCATAGACGGCGGCCGTGTCGACATGGCGATATCCGGCGTCGAGCGCAGCCTTGACCGCTGGCGCAGCTTCATCGTTCGGTGTTTGCCACACACCGAGACCTACCTGGGGGATGCGTGTGCCATCATTCAGGGCAATATAGGCTTGATCTGTCATTTCCATAAAATCTCCTGGGCGGGAACTTCAGCGCGATACGCGCGAAAACTGGGCGACGAAAAGGTGTTTTCGGAACCTGTCGCATCTCATCATCTAGGCTGATTCAGCCTTGATGAAAGAGGCGGCTCCTCCAAGATGCCTGAAAACTGGATCAGAGAACCTGAAGAATGGTTTTTCGGTTCAGGTGCGGCAAGAGCCTCAGCATGTCTCGCAGGCTTATTGCAACACATCCTTCCGTCGGTGTGTAGCCGGATCTTGCGACATGGAAGAAGATTGCTGATCCGCATCCCCGCTTTCGCATGCGCATATTCCAGTCCATGACGATACAAGTGTCGTAGAGTTGGTCCTCGCGCCAGAGGCGTTCATGGCTTGTCATGAGCGGCGCGCGCGCGGGCCGGTTATAACTTGGATGTCCTGTGGCGTCGCACCAGAGCATGTCGCGACGGATGCGACGCAGCGGTAGCGCGGTGGTCGGAAGCCTGACGCGGTCAGCCCTGTTGTAGGCGTAGAGCAGAGGCATGTTCGCGATCGGCGTTGCC
Source organism: Rhizobium sp. Q54 (assembly GCA_943372805.1). Classification (GTDB taxonomy): domain Bacteria; phylum Pseudomonadota; class Alphaproteobacteria; order Rhizobiales; family Rhizobiaceae; genus Allorhizobium. The sequence goes on along the minus strand of CALSAF010000077.1, from coordinate 1,954 downwards.
CCGTCTCCCTCGCGCTTTCGGCTCGTCCTGCCATTGCGGCCAAGAGCGGCCGGGATCACGAGTTGCCCCGCCCGCAGGATGGCCCGTTTCTGGTCGCTTGCAGCCGGACGCACCACGATCCGGCCGATCGCCTTGCAGGACTTTTGTGGGGGCTTGGGTCGCTTGCTCACGACTTTTTGCCTTGTTCGTGAATATTGTTGTATTCATAGCCCTTAAACGGCTGTGAGGAAGGCTTACATGCCGAGATAGAGGGCAGCAAGGCCTTCGCCGATTGACCATTCTGGAAGGATGACGGATGACGACGCGGACCATTCTGCTGGTGGATGATGACGATGATCTGAGGCAGATCCTGGTCGAGCAGCTTTCGCTCTACGACGAGTTTTCACTGCTTCAGGAAAGCAACGCCACCCGCGCCATGCAGACGGCCAAGACTGCGCAGGTCGATTTGATGATCATGGACGTCGGTCTGCCGGACATGGACGGTCGGGAAGCGGTAAAGTTGTTGCGCAAGGGTGGCTTCAAGTCGCCCGTGATCATGCTGACCGGTCACGATACGGATTCCGACACCATTCTCGGGCTCGAGGCGGGCGCCAACGACTACGTCACCAAGCCTTTCCGATTCGCTGTGCTGCTCGCCCGTATTCGCGCGCAGCTTCGCCAGTACGAGCAGAGCGAGGACGCTACCTTCGGCGTCGGCCCCTATCTGTTCAAGCCTAGCCAGAAGCTGCTGACCACCGACGACGGGAAGAAGATAAGGCTGACCGAGAAGGAATCGGCCATTATACGATATCTCTACCGGGCTGGTCAGAAAGTGGTCACGCGAGACGTGCTGCTTGAGGAAGTCTGGGGTTACAATTCGGGTGTGACCACTCACACGCTAGAAACCCATGTCTATCGTCTTCGCCAGAAGATCGAGCGGGATCCGTCAAATGCAGAGATCCTGGTGACGGAAAACGGCGGTTACAAGATCGTTCCCTGATTGGGATCATGCCTGCATCATACCGGGGATGAGGATGACCGGCGGGTCGTCACTCTCCCCGTTTTGCGTTATGCACGGTTGACGGGTCTATCGATATCGTCAACCGCCCGCAGAGGATGAACGCCATGGCACTCAGCGACGACATCGAGCTCCTGTCGGAATTGCCGCTCTTCTCCGGGCTGGACACGGATCAGATCCGTCTGATCGCCTTCGGGGCTGAACATCGGCAGGTCGCCGCAGGCCAGGCGCTGTTCAGAGAAAAGGCGCCGGCCGAATGCGCGTATGTGATCGCGCGGGGCGAAATCGAGCTCTATGTCATTGGTCGCGACGGCAAGCCGCATCTGGAGACGCGAGTCGGTCCCGGGGTGATGTTGTCCGAACTCGCGCTGGTCACCATGGTGGAGCGTAAATACACCGCGGTTGCTGCGCAGGATGTCGAAGTCATCCGTATCACGCGCGCGCTTTTTCACCGGCTTCTCGAGGAATACCCGCAGATGGCACGGCAGGTTGAAAGCAGGATCAAACAGTCCCTGACCGCCCTGATCGAGGGCTCGGATGCCCTGGCGCCCCGATTCAGTTAAACAGTCTGCTGTCTATCGTATGCTATTCAGCCTGGAACCGTGCGGTGACTGGAACATGGTCGGACGGCTGGGTCCAGCCGCGAGCCTCCTTCAGCACGTCTATGCCGGAGAGTAGCGGTGCCAGATCGGCGGAGGACCAGACATGGTCGAGGCGCCGACCACGATCGGCTGCGGCCCAGTCCTTGGCGCGGTAGCTCCACCATGTGTAGAGCTTTTCCGAAGCCGGCACGTGCTGACGCATCAGATCCACCCACTTGCCCTGCCGCATAACTTCGACCAGACCGTCGGTCTCCACGGGCGTGTGGCTTACGATCTTCAGCATCTGCTTGTGCGACCACACATCGTGTTCGAGCGGTGCTATGTTGAGATCGCCCACAAGAATGGAGCCGGTGTT
>CALSAF010000076.1:0-20902 GCA_943372805.1 Rhizobium sp. Q54 | reverse complement strand
CTTGGTCAGGATCTTCTCGCCGACGCTGACAGCCGCCGGATCGACCGGAACGATGATCTTCTTGTACATCTGCTTCTCCTTTGTCACCCGTCGGGTGTTTCCTCTTTGTGTCTGCAGAATGCGTCGGGACATACGGCTGCGCATTGATCAGGATCAACTTTGGCGGCATCGTACGTCGTTCAGTATTATCGAACGAGTTGTATAGAAAATGCTGTCTTTTGTGAACGGTCATTTTCGACCATATTGATCCTCACAAGCCGCCGAGCGGTATCCAGGAGTTTCACCCATGACCGTGCATGCTCAATCCGCATCCTTCGCCATAACCCGGCCCGTCCATGTCGGTCGCGCCCATCTTGTTGTCCGCGATCTTGATGTCGTCGGCAGTTTCTATGAAAAGGCCGTCGGCCTCGAACGCCTCGAAGAAAGCGCCAGCGGCATCGAACTCGGCGCAGGCGGCCAGCCGCTTCTGACGCTTACCACGCGCGGCGACGCAGCGGTTGCCCCGCGCAATGCTGCCGGCCTCTTCCACACGGCATTTCTCATGCCGAACCGGCAGGAGCTGGCCCATTGGCTGGCCCATGCTGCCCATCTGGGCATCGAACTCGACGGCGCCAGCGACCATCTGGTGAGCGAAGCGATCTATCTCTCCGACCCGGAAGGCAACGGCATCGAGATCTATCGTGACCGCGGCCATATGGAATGGAACTATTTCCCCGATGGTACGATCCAGATGGACACGCGCCGGCTCGACTTGCAGGCGCTCTATGAATCTGCGCCGAAGTCTGCCTGGACGGGCATGTCGCCCGATGCAGCGCTTGGCCATATTCATCTCCAGGTCGGCAATGTGCCCGAGGCCGATCGCTTCTATGAAGGCGTGCTCGGCCTGAAGAAGATGACGACCTATCCGGGCGCCAGCTTCTATTCCTCCGGTGCCTATCATCACCATGTTGCCGCCAATGTCTGGAACAGCCGCAATGCGTCCGCCCGCACCGGTGCGATGACCGGCCTGCAGGATTATGAACTGGCCTTCAACGATCAGCAGGTCCTTGATGGCGTTCTCTCCACCCTGGAAGGTCTGGAGATCAAGGTCGACAGGACGGCACGCGGCTATCACCTCACCGATCCCTGGAGCATTGGCCTGACTCTGGTGCCCCCGCAAGCCTGATCCACCGCCGAAGCCGACAGTCTTCTGGCCTGCGATGGAACGGAAGGCATGCCCGAACGTTGAGAGACGTTCAAACGGGAAGCCCATACGTGATCTTCAGCAAGCCAGAGACTGTCGTTCCGGAGGGATGCCGGTGAACCTTCAGGTCCATCATCGCGGCAAGCCCACCCGGCGAGTACGATTTCAAAAGACCGGGCTCGACTATGCCGTGTCGTGGTCGGTCATCGGTCTCTTTGCCATACTCGGCCTCATTGCCCTGCATCTGGCCTCCTTCGTCCTGATCCCGCTCACCCTTGCTGTGGTGGTCGGACTGATCCTCGGCCTGGTGGCGGATCGCATGGGGACAGTCGGCATCCCGCCCATGCTGACGGCGCTGATCCTCTCCGGCCTGTTCCTTGCCATCCTGATCGTCCTCGGCGTCATAGTCTGGGGGCCGCTCAATATGCTGATCGAGGAAGGTCCCGGGATGGTGGAACGGGCGATCGAATATCTCGAAAGCCGGTCCTGGATGAAGGGGCCAATCGAGGCGCTGTCGCGCAGCCCCGTGTCTCCGGATGCGATCCTCGAAAACTCCGGGACCGTTTTGTCCGCGCTGGCGACCGGCGTCACGCCCGCCCTGCTGCAGATCCTGATCTTCTTCGGCAGCCTTCTGCTCTTTCTGTCGTCACGCCTTACCTTGCGCCGTGCCCTCATTCGCACCTTCTCCGACAGGGCAGGCAGGCTGAAGGCAATCCGCATGCTCAATGCCGTGGAAGCGGCGCTGGGTTACTATTTTGCCACCGCCATCATCATTTACGCGCTCTTCGGCACGATTGCCGCCCTGATTGCCTGGCTTGGCCAACTGGGTAGCCCGGTTCTGTGGGGTGTCTCCGCCTTCCTTCTGAGCTTCGTGCCCTTCATCGGCATCGCCCTGGTTACGGTGGCCATGGCCGTCGCGGGCCTGCTTGTGCATGGAGGCGTGTTGCTGGGTCTGCTGCCGGCGCTGGTCTTCTTCTCGGTCAACGGCTTTTTCGAGAACCTGCTGATTCCCTCCGTAATGGGCCGGCGCCTCGAGATGAACGCCTTCCTGCTGTTCGTCGCCATCGTGTTCTGGACCTGGCTCTGGGGTGCGGTTGGTGCCATGCTCGCGGTTCCCCTGACACTTGTCTCGATGACCCTTCTCGGCGGGATCGTCGCGCCCGGTCGCGTGCAACCCAACCTGCCCGCCTAGGCGAGCCTGTCACGTCTGCGTCATGTCGGCACCGTAAGTGACGCCGATATTCGACCGTAAAGTGATCACCATGACCGCAGACATTCCGCGCCTCCGCCTGGGCATCATCGCAGACCCGCAATATGCAGACCGCGACCCGGATATCAGGCTCGACCGTCATTTTCGGCGCTCCCTCTCCAAGCTGAGGGAAGCGGTGAATCACTTCAACACCCAGCCCCTCGATGCTGTCGTGGTGCTCGGCGATCTCATCGACCGTGATTTCGACAACCTCGCACCGGTTCTGGCCACTCTCGAAGAGCTTCAGGTCCCACGCATTCTGCTGCCGGGCAACCACGACTTCCTCGTGGCGCCGCATTTGCTCGCCGGTGTCCATGCAGCGCTCGGCATGCCCGCGCCCTATCACGAGCTTCGCCTTGCCGGTTTCCGGCTGCTCGTGACGGACGGCAACGAGATCTCCCTGTTTGCGCCGCCCGTCGGAGACCCTCGGCGAGACGAGGCGGAGAGCCGCCTTGCCGCGTTGAAGGCGAAGGGTGCCCCCAATGCCAACGACTGGAATGCCGGCATCTCCGACCGCCAGGAGAACTGGATCGCCGAGCGTCTCGCCGCAGCCGAGGCATCCGGCGAGCCCGTCATCCTGCTCGGTCATTATCCGATCCATCCGCCGTCCGACCATGCGCTCTGGGACGCCGAACGGCTCACCGATCGAGTGACAGCGTCGCCGGCCGCGCTCGCCTGGCTCTGCGGGCACCATCACGCTGGCAATTACGCGGAGCGCGATGGCGTCCATTTCGTCAATTTTTGCGGCATGGTCGACACCGAGGAAACGAATGCCTTCGCCATTCTTTCGGTCTTCCCCGACCGTATTGAAATTTCGGGACAAGGCCGGGAACCGAGCCGAAGGCTTCTCCTTGCGCCCTCCAAGGCGCTCGAATGCGTACTTTCCTGACAATTCCCTGACAGTCGCTTGTCGTAAATTCGTCATAGATATCCGAAAGTTGCTATCTGTCGGGGTCATCACTCCTTTGTGACTTCAATCGGATGTTCCAAGGCGTCAAACATAGGATGCCCTGCTAACGATCGCCGGTGCGTCCGGCTGAGCCCCTGGAGAAAAGCTGATGAAGTTGAAACTCGTTCTGTCTGCCGCGACGGCGATCTGTCTTGGCGTGACCGCAGCGATTGCTGCGGGGGAACCTCAGGTCGTCCGTCAGGACGAGATGAAGAAGGTCGGCGGTGCCATGGGCGCGCTCGGCGGGATCGCCAAGGGCGAGAAGCCCTATGACGCGGAAGCCGTAAAGGCAGCCCTCACCACACTGGCTGAAGTCGGCAAGACGTTCCCAGACCACTTCCCCGCAGGCAGCGAAACCGGTATGGAATCCGAAGCCGCGCCGGCCATCTGGCAGAACATGGACGACTTCAAGGCCAAGTCCGCCAAGCTCGCATCGGCAGCGGAAGCCCAGCTCGCCGCACTTCCGGCTGATCAGGCCGGCGTCGGTGCTACGATGCAGGCCGTCGGTGCCACCTGCGGCGATTGCCACCAGACCTACCGTCTGAAGAAGTAAGGCCCTCCCGGCGGGTGATCTCCGGAAGACCCGGATCGCCCGCCGAATTGCACGCTTCCAGGCGTGTGCATGCAGTAGACGGAGGCCTGAGATGGCATCGACATGGGTAAAGGGGCTCGGCACGCTCGCCGTGCTTGGAGCGGCCGGTTTCGGCGCATTCCTGTTCATCACCGCGCCAGCGCGTCAGGACCCGTCGGTTTGGGCTGGTCTCGGCGAACCAGATCTCACCCATGGACGAGAAGTGTTCTTTGCCGGTGGCTGCGCGAGTTGTCATGCGCCGGCCGGTGCCACGGGCGATGCGCGGCTGGTCCTTTCGGGCGGCGCACCGCTGAAGAGCGATTTCGGCACCTTCCACGCCCCCAACATTTCCAGCGACCCGCAAGCCGGTATCGGCGCCTGGACGCTGGCCGAATTCGGCGATGCCATGACCCGCGGCGTCGGCCGTGAGGGCGAGCACCTTTACCCGTCCTTCCCCTATGGCTCCTATGCGCGCATGACGCCCAAGGACATCAACGACCTCTACGGCTTCATGAAGACTTTGCCGGCCAGCGATGTGGCAGCACCCGCGCACGAACTGGGCTTCCCCTTCAACCAGCGCATCGCGCTCGGCGGCTGGAAATTCCTGTTCTTCAGCGATGCCCCGCGTGTTGAACTGGCCGATGCCTCCGACATGCTGAAGCGTGGACAGTATCTCGTCGAAGGTCCTGGCCATTGTGGCGAATGCCATACGCCGCGTAATGCGCTCGGAGGCTTCCTTTCCGGCCAGTGGCTCGCCGGCGGTCCCAATCCGGATGGTGAGGGCACGATCCCCAACATCACGCCGGGCTCGAAGAGCATGGGGTCGTGGAGCGAAGGCGATATCGTCACCTATCTCGAAACGGGTTTCACACCCGATTACGACAGTGTCGGCGGTTCCATGGTCGAGGTGCAGAAGAACATGGCGGAACTGACGGCCGCCGATCGCGAGGCGATTGCCGCCTATCTGAAGGCGATCCCGGCGGTGCAGTGAACTTTCACGGCTCTGTTCAGCATCGCGCAAGCCTTGTCTGTCATCTTTCCGTCGTCGAAATGACTGCGGAGGGGATATGAGCATCGAACGCCGGCGGATGGAGAATGCGCTCCGGTCCCTGCTCGACAACTATCCCGATCCCGCTCTGCATCGCTGGGTGCATGAGACTGTTGGTGCTTTTGAAAAGCGCCTCTCGGCCATCGTTGATCCGCGCGAGCGCGATCACGCCCAGCAGGCTGCCCTCATCCTGATCAAGACGACACTGCAGAAGTGGTCGGAGAACCCGCCCGTCCGACACTGAGGCGGGCCGCTTCAGTTCTCAACGGCGATGCTCGGTGGCAAACATCGCCAGCTCTTCCTCGGCTTCGGGCCCGTAGAGATCAAGCGCCTTAAGCACTTCGATGGTGAAGGTATCCGGTGCTGAGCCGGCTGCGGTCACGATCTTTCCGTCGCGCGCTGCCTGCGGCTGGTCAAGATAACGAGATTCCCCGCGATAACCGGGATATTTCTTGTGCGAAGCGAGCGCATTTCCGGTATGCGCGACGTCGTCGAGCACGCCTGTCGCCGCAAGTGCGCTGGCAGCCGCGCAGATCCCGCCAAGCACCTTGCCTCCGTCGCGAAACGCCGTTGCCAGCGCGGTGAAGTCATAGGCCACACCCTTTTCCCAAGCATAGCCGCCGGGAATGATCAGCGCATCGAAGCGCTCCGCATCTATGGCGTCAAAGCCGATATCGGGCGTCACCTTCAGCCCGCCCATGGAGGTAACCGGCTTGCCATCCGGGCTTGCCGTCACCACCTCGCAATCCAGCCAGTAGCGGGTGGCCGCCATCAGAAGTGCAGGCTCCCAATCAGCATAGTCGTTCTGAAGCGCAATCACGATACGGGGCATTGGAAGTATCCTAGTGCTTGAAGGCTGGGCTCAGCTCAGCGCCTGCAGGTAACGCATGCCGGTGACCGGGCGCGGAATGAAATCCATGTTTTCGTAGAAGCGGTGGGCGGCGAAATTGCCGGTGGCAGCCGAAACAGAGAGGAAGTCACAGCCCGAGGCGCGCGCGATCTGCTTGGCGCGGTCAACGAGATGCTGGCCGATGCCGTTGCCGCGCTGGCCGTCACGCACGAAGAGATGATGCAGCTCCATGCCGCGCTTGCCTTCCTGCGCCTTGTAGAGCGGAACGAGAATGGCATAGCCGATCAGGCCCTCTTCGCCGCTGTCGGCAACCAGCGCCTGGATCCAGGGCATCGGGCCGAACAGGTCGCGTTCCAGGGCTTCCGGGGTCATCGCCGAGGCGTCACCGAGATGCATCGAGAGAGCTGCGATCATCTCGTTGAGCTCCGGCAGATCGCGCGGCTTGGCATGGCGGATGGCCACGATCGGCGGGCGGGGCTGGGTGAGGTCTGTATCTTCGGTCATGTCACTTTCCCTTGGTCTCGTTTCGTGCCGTCAGGGGGAAAGTCGTCCGGAAAACAACAAGGCCGCCTGACGGCGGCCTGTTGACAATGTGATCTTGTCAGGCCGCCGGTTACCGGTAGGCCCAAAAATACGTGCAGGTGATGTTTGCGCGGATGTCGATCATGGCGGGTGTAGTGCGCCAGTTTGGATCGATTGTCAACGGGGACGGGACACTCTTCGAATATACTATTCAGGCGGCCCGTAGCCTAAAGTCCACATGGACCTCGTCATAGGGAAAGATCACGTTTCCACTGGCTGTCTTATCTATAAGTCCGGCGGATAGCATTGCGTGCACATCGCCATGCACCGCTTTGACGTCGCGGCCGACACGCCGGGCAATCTCACGAATACTCATTTCGTCCTGACCCGTCATCGCCTGAAGGATCTCCCAGCGCTTCGCCGTGAGAACCGTCCATAGGACGTCCACAGTGGGAAACTCGATATGGTTACCCTGAACTTCGCCGCGGAATGCGGCAGCCAGCCTCTGCTTGCTCTCATCGAGCGAGCAAACGCCGATGGTCACGCTGTTGAATTCTCGCTCAGCCATTTCTCAACATCCTTCCAAAAGTCCGCTTGCAGCGCATCCAGTCCGTTGAAGACGTAGGAGAACTCGGTTTCTCCAATATGTTTGTGGTCACCTTTGCCTGCTTCATTGTCATAGCGGAGAATGCAGACATTCTGGCTCACCAGAGCAAGACTGTACTTAAACATGTGATCACTGCCGGGCACCTTCTGAGGCACCAGCCACACCTTCATATCGATGAACACGGTCTCGGAAAGGTGGCGTCTGGTTTTCAGAAGATTCTTTGCCTTCATTGTTGGACTTTACTCCAACAGGTTTGCAAAGTCAAAGATCACCGCTCGACCTTAACCCCCGCCTTCGTCGTCAGCCGCTTCTCGAATCCCACTTTCGTCAGCAGCAGATCCTTGTCCGCATAATGCACCACATCGTCAGGCGATCGCGTGCCCACCACCAGATAGGTCGCGGGTTCGTCCGAGCGGTTCTCCAGCCGATGGCCGACGGCGACACCCGCCTTGAAAGTGGCTGCATCGCCCGGCCGCATCTCGGTCAGGGCGTCACCCTCGTTCAGCGTCACGGTGCCCGAGATGACGAGGATGAATTCGTCCTCCTGCTCGTGCCAGTGTTTGTGCGAGGAGAAGGAGCCCGGCGGCAGTGTTTCGAGAAAAGCGCCGAATTGCGTCAGTTCACCGGCATCCGACAGCAGGCGGGCGGAATAGGGTCCGAGTTCGGCGCTGAGGCCATCGCCCTTGCCCTCTTCGAGCGGCGCGTCCTGCGGACGGATGACAGGCATGGTACTCTCCTCAATGCTCGTGTTCGCAAAGGCCGTGATCAGACAAGGCCCTGATTACATAGCAATCGCCCACCGTATGGCAGTCGGCATGGGAGACGATACGCGCAAGTTCCGTTTCCAGCTTTTTCAGCCGCGCGATCTTCTCGCGCACCTCCTCCAGTTGCTCGCGCGCGATATGATCCGCCCGCTCGCAGGGCTCTTCGGGATGCCGGCTGAGCGTCAGTAATTCGCGGATCGCCTCGATCGGAAAACCGAGATCCCGCGCATGGCGGATGAAGGTCAGTCGCTCGAGATCGGTCTTCTCGTAGCGCCGCTGATTGCCCTCGGTGCGATCCGGCGCCGAGATCAGCCCCATCTGCTCATAGTAGCGGATGGTCGGTACCTTCACCCCCGCACGCCGCGAGAGATCCCCGATCGAAAACATGGAAAAAAACCTCTTGAACCTCTAGTCACTAGAGATCCTAAGCTTGATGCATGACCACATCAAGACCTGAAGGATATCTGAAATGAGTGCTGCCTGCGGCCATGACCATGCCCCCTTCGACGGCATGTCCGACACCTATAAACGCCGGCTCTGGATGGTGATCGCCATCAATGCCGCCATGTTTGCCGTCGAGATGACCGCCGGCCAGCTCGCCCGCTCCCAGGCGCTGCAGGCCGATGCGCTGGATTTTTTCGCCGATGCCGTGACCTACGGCATCTCACTTGCCGTCATCGGTGCCTCGCTCAAGACCCGCAGCATGGCCGCCGCCGCCAAGGGGGTGAGCCTCTTCCTGATGGGGCTCTGGGTTTTCGGTTCAACCATCTGGCGCGTCTTTCAGGGTGGGGTGCCAGAGGCGCCGGTCATGGGGCTTATCGGTTTCCTGGCGCTTGCTGCAAACGTCACCAGCGTGCTCTTGCTCATGTCCTACAAGGACGGCGACGCGAACGTCCGCTCTGTCTGGCTTTGCTCGCGCAATGATGCGATCGGCAATGTCATCGTGATGATCGCGGCGCTTGGCGTCTGGGGAACCGCCACCGCCTGGCCTGACCTGATCGTCGCGGGCATCATGGCCGGCCTCTTCCTCAACTCCTCGATCCAGATCCTTTCGCAGAGCTTTCGCGAGTGGCGGGCGGGTGAAGCGATGACGCTGTCATCCTCCTGCTGTGCAAAGGGCGACGCTGGGCAGTCCTCCTGCGGAACTGGCCACACGCATGATCATGCGGGCCACGACCACCACGCATGACCGGCAAGGTCAAACACGAAAAGGCCGGCCAGGCATCATGCCGGACCGGCCTTCTCGACTGCATCAAAGGGGTCAGAATTCATCGTAGGGGGCGGCAATCTCGTATTCGCGATAGGCGGCTTCGACCATCTTCATTCGTGAGATGTCCTCGAAACTCTCGCGGTTCTGGCCGTTGTTGATCGGCACGCCTGTCTTGCTGCGTGATCCTTCCACTGTCCAGAGTGCAGTGGCGAGCTGGGTCGACAGCAGCGTGCTGGAAAAGGTGCTCGCCCCTGTCGCACGGCCTGTCGGCGTCGCCACAGTCTCGGGCGCAGCATCGTCCATGTCGGCAGTGCTGGGCACGTGACGACTTTGGTAGGAGTAGCTGCTCAGGCCGCTTTCGATCCTCATGGCGGGCACCTCAGTTGAGAAATTAACCTTTTGTTAACCTTTCAACCTTGCGCGAAGCTTGCGTCCCGCATTGCGTTATGCCGATTGGCCCTTGCGCAACGGCGCGTCTGAAAGTAGGTGCACCGAATCATGGCCTCAGAGCACGGCTGTTTCAGGCATCGCCGAAACAATGCCCAAAACACACCCGTCAATGCTTCTATAATGTGATCGGCGTCACCGCCTCACATCTTCCCCGCCACCTTGATCGCATAGGCATATTCAAACGCGATCTCTTCCAACCGCTGGAAGCGTCCCGACTTGCCGCCATGGCCGGCGGCCATGTTGGTTTTGAGGAGGAAGGGGCCGGCCTCCGGGGCCGTGGCGCGTAGCCGCGCGATCCACTTTGTGGGCTCCCAATAGGTCACGCGCGGATCAGTGAGGCCCGAAAGCGCGATGATCGGCGGGTAGGGCTTCTTCTCGACATTGTCGTAAGGGCTATAGGCCGCGATCCAGCGATATTCTTCTTCGGACTCAATGGGGTTGCCCCATTCCGGCCATTCGGGCGGGGTGAGCGGCAGGGTGTCGTCGAGCATGGTGTTGAGCACATCGACGAACGGCACGGCGGCGATGATGCCGGCGAATTTTTCCGGTGCCATGTTGGCAACCGCGCCCATCAGCATGCCACCGGCAGAGCCGCCTTCGGCGATGATCCGGTCGTATGCGGTGAAGCCTTCCTTCACCAGGTGGTCGGCAGCCGAGATGAAGTCCTTGAAGGTATTGACCTTCTTTTCCATCTTGCCGTCTTCGTACCAGGAGAAACCCTTGTCCTTGCCGCCGCGGATATGGGCAATCGCATAGACGAAGCCGCGATCCGCAAGCGACAGGCAATTGGTGTTGAAGCCGGCGGGAATGGTGATGCCGTAAGCGCCATAGCCATAGAGCAGGCATGGCGCGGAGCCGTCGAGCTTGGTGTCGCGACGATAGAGCAGGGTGACCGGCACCTTCTCGCCGTCATGCGCTTCGGCAAACACCCGGCGCGTCACATAGTCTTCCGGCTTGTGGCCGGAGGGCACTTCCTGCGTCTTCAGAAGTGTGCGCTCGCGCGTCGCCATGCTGTAGTCGAACAGCTGCGAAGGCGTCGTCATCGAGGAATAGGAGAAGCGGATGACGTCTGTCTCGTATTCCGCAGCCCCCTGAAGTCCCAGTGAATAGGCTTCCTCGGCAAAGGCGATCGAATGCTCCTCGCCCGACGTGCGGTCGCGGATCATGATGACCGGCAGGCCTTCGCGGCGCTCCAGCCAGACGAGATGGCGGGCAAAGGCCATGTGGTTCAGGATCAGCCGGCCCGGCTCGTGCGGCACCACTTCCTTCCAGTTTTCCCGGCCCGGTGCCGAAACTGGCGCCTCGACGATCTTGAAGTCCTTGGCATCGTCGGCATTGGTCAGGATGTAGAAGACATCGCCGCCTTCAGTCATCGAATACTCCACGCCTTCCTCGCGCTCGGCGACCAGCTGCGGCTCCGCCGTCAGGTCCTTGGTCGAGAGCAGGCGGTATTCCGAGGTCTCGTGGTCATGGATGTCGATGAAGATGAAGTCGTCGAGCAGAGAGCCGCCGACGCCCATGAAGAAGCCGGGGTCCTTTTCCTCATAGACGAGCCGGTCGGACGACTGCGGCTGACCGACGATATGGTGGAAGACCTTGGACGGACGGTGGTTCTCGTCCTGCAGCGTGTAGAAGAAGCTCTTGCCGTCGGGCGCCCAGACCCCGCCGCCGGCGGTGTTTTCGAGCACGTCGTCGAGATCCTGCTTGGTGGCGAGATCGCGAATGCGCAGCGTGTAGTATTCCGAGCCCTTGTCGTCGTAACCCCAGATGCCGAAGGCGTGGTCTGTCGTGTGATCGATGCCGGAAAGGCGGAAATAGTCCTTGCCGACAGCTTCCTTGTCGCCGTCGAGCAGCAGGTCGCGCAGCGCCTCGTCCTTCGGATTGCCGTCGCGCGGGATGCGGAAATAGCGCGGCTGCTCGCCGCCGGTGACGAAGGCGGAGCCATAGGCAAACGGGCCGTCCTTCATCGGGATCGACGAATCGTCCTCCTTGATGCGCCCCTTCATCTCGGCAAAGAGCGCCTTCTGCAGATCCTTCGTGTCGGCCATTGCCGCTTCCATATAGGCGTTCTCGGCCTCCAGGTAGCTGCGGATTTCCGGATCGAGGATGGAGGTATCCTTGAACATCGCCTGCCAGTTGTCGGCGCGCAGCCAGGCATAGTCATCCGTGCGGGTGATGCCGTGGCGGGTATCGGAGACGGGCTTCTTGGCGACGGCGGGCGGGGAGGGCAGGTTGTTGAAGACGGACAAGGCGGCTTCCTCTTTCGGAACGGGTCTCGGGGACCAGGGAATGGTCCCCGAGACATAGAGGGGCTGTTGCCTGCGATCAAGGAGAGGGCGCTGCCGCTCAGCGATAGGCGCGCAGGTAGTGGCCCTCGAAATAGCGTTTCAGCCAGTGGAAGACCTTCATCTTCGGTCCGACGAAGCCGCGTGTCTTGCTGCGGTAGACCAGCATGGCCGTATCCAGCATGTCGACGATGCAGATCAGCTCTGGTTTGAAGGCGGTGCGGCCGGGTTTGCCCTTCAGGACATCCGCCATGTTCTGCGCCACGGCCTTGGCATGCAGATCGGCCTGATGCGCCTGCTTCGGCAGCCAGTCGGGACCGGGGAAACTGCCGCTGTCGCCGACCACCCAGACACCGTCTCTGTCCCGGACACGGCAGGTTTCGTCCGCAGCAATCATGCCGCCCGGCGAGAGCGGCAGATCGGTCTCTGAGAGCCAGGCCGGACCCGTGAGCCCGGGCATGAAGAGGATCAGATCCGCTGCGATCTCGCCGCCTTCGGTGACCACCCGGTCCGCCTCGAAGCGCACCATCTTGTGCCCGAGATGCGTCTGTATGTTGCGCCGTGCCATTTCCTTGAGCAGCCCGTCGACTGCCTTGTCGCCGAGCCGCTGGCCAGGGCGCTCGGAAGGATTGAAGAAGACGAGTTTGAAGCGCTCGCGCCGTCCCTGGCGGCGCAGGAGGCTATCGATGATGAACAGGAACTCGAACATCGGGCCGCCGCGCACCGCCCCCTGTTCCTGCGGATTGCTGGCAAAGCCGATCGCGATGGTGCCGCCCTCCATCGCGTCCAGCCGGCGGGAAATCTCCTCACCGACGGCAATGCCTTCGCAGGGCACCAGCGCATGCTCGATGCCGGGCAGCTTGCGGATGAAGCGCCCGCCGGTCGCGATCACCAGCTGGTCGTTGCGATACTCGCCTCGATCCGTGATCACCAGCCGGCCGCCTTCCTTGAGCCCCGTTACTGAGGCCATGACATGCTCGACCCTGTGCTCGCGGAAAAAATGTGCCAGCGGCACCTTAAGGGCATCTCCGCGGCGAAGGCCGGCCGGCAGCCAGATCGAGCTCGGCAGATAATGCAGTTCGTCCCTCGGAGAGATCACCGTGATCTCGTCATCGACGCCATTGCGACGCAGTTCACGAATGGTGGTGAGCGCTCCGAAGCCGGAACCGAGAACGGTGATGCGGGCCATGTTTCATCTCCATAATATGATAATTCATATGTATGTAGATATGTATCATTTACCAATGCGTCGCAACGACGCAGGCAGGCACACCGTCCGCCCTGCCGTCGTCCTGGACGCCCACCCCGGTCTCACTCGGCGGAGGATTTTCCTCGCGCCCAGTCCATGTAGAGTTCCAGCGCCTTGCGCGTTACGGGCCCCTCCTGGAACTGCGCATCGTCGAGCCTCGTCACCGGCACGACCTTGGAATAGTTGCCGGTCTGGAAGATTTCGTCGGCATTCATGAAGTCTTCGACCGAAAGCGTCGTCTCGCGCACCTCGAAGCCGGCCTGGCGCAAGAGGCCCATGATGCGGGCGCGGGTGATGCCGGCGAGGAAGGTCCGGTTGGCGGCGGGTGTATAGACCACGCCGTCCTTCACCATGAAAACGTTGGAAGAGGCTGTCTCCACCACATTGCCGTTCATGTCGCGCACCAGCGCATTGTCGAAGCCTCGGTTGCGGGCATCGATGATCATGCGGCCGGAATTCGGGTAGAGGCTACCGGTCTTCGCATCGGTCATCGCGCATTCCGGCGTCGGGCGGCGGAAGGGCGAGAGCGTCAGCGACGAGGGCTTGGCAGTGTGCATCGGCGCCTCGAACAGGCAAAGCGCAAACCGCGTCGATTCCGGATCGGCCGCGACGACCGAGCCCATCTGGCCGTGCTCTGCCCAGTACATCGGCTTGATGTAGATCGCCGTCTTGCCGTCGAACTTGCCGATGCCTTCCCAGGCCAGGCGCTCGATCTCTTCTGCTGGTACCACCGCCTTCATGCCCATGTTCTCGGCCGAACGGTTGACACGCTGGCAATGCAGATCGAGATCCGGCGCGATGCCGTCGAACCAGCGCGCCCCGTCAAACACCGTCGATCCCAGCCACATCGCATGCGATACGGGCCCGATCAGCGGTGGATTACCGGCAAACCAGTCTCCGTCGACATAGGTGAAAGTGGGGGTACGGGCGGATGTATCGACAGCCATGGCGGGTCTCCTGTTCTCGTTGCTCCGCAGCAAAGGCGCAGCCGACGACGAGGTCAAGGCGAAACACGCTGCAGAGACACAAATCCGCAGGCGAGGCCGGTCGAACTCTGGAAACCCCCCGATTTTGACGTGAATTCAGAAGCTTGGCTGATGAGCCGATCAATCCGGCTGATGAGCGGAAGAGGATGAGTATGGGAGAGCACGGCTGGCGTGGTTAAAGAACCCGTAACTGATTCCTGAAATATTGAATGAAGATGAAGTCGTGGCCTGCGGGTCTCTTGTTCTGCGTTTGTTGGGGGTCATCATGAATACGGTGCGTATCGTCGCCCTTCTTGCCGCGTCTGTCGCGGTCACGTCGCCGGCCCTCGCCGACGGTTTCTTTTCCGGCAACTGGTATGTCACGCTGGGCGGCGCCGGCATCTCGGCCCCGACCTTTGAGGGCTCCAAGGACCGCAAGCTGTTCTTCTCGCCGATCATCTCGGTCGGTCGTGGTGACACGCCGCGCTTCTCGTCCCGCAACGACAATCCCTCGATCGCGATCTACAGCAGCGACGTGCTGCGCGCCGGCGTCGTCGGCAAGTTCGTTCCCGGTCGCGACGCTGGCACCGATGACGCCCTGCGCGGCCTCTCCGAAATCGAATGGGGTGGCGAACTCGGCGGTTTCGCCGATGTCTACGTCACCGACTACATTCGCGCCCGTGCCGAACTGCGTCAGGGCATCCGCGCCCATGACGGTCTCGTTGCCGATGTCGCCGTCGACGCCTTTACCGACGTGGCGCCGGGCCTGCGCGTCTCGGCCGGTCCCCGCATGACCTTTGCGACCAGTGGCTACACCGACGCCTATTACGGGGTAAACGCCGCCGAATCGGCAGCCTCCGGCCTCAGCCAGTATGATCCAGACGGCGGCATAACCTCTTACGGCGCAGGCGGCGCCATCACCTGGGACGCGACCGACAAGATCTCGATGAGCGCCTTTACCGAATACAAGCGTCTGGCAGGTCCCGCAGCCGATTCGAGCCTCGTTGAGGAGCGTGGATCGAAAAATCAGCTGATGTTCGGTGTCTCCGCCAGCTACAAGTTCGGCGTCAGCTTCAACTGACGAAAGGCCGCAGCCGATTTTCCGGCCTCGATGAGTGCGGGCGGTTTTCTTGAACACGCCCATGCTCTATCACTCTGGCCATGAGCACCACTGAGCCGAACATCGACCGCGTCATCGACGCGCCCTCAGACAATTTCGTCTATCGCATCCTGCCGCGGTGGCTCTGGCCACATGCCCAGCTCGCCCGCTGGGATCGCCCGATCGGCTGGCAGCTCCTGATGTGGCCCTGCTTCTGGTCTTCGGCGCTTGCTGCCAACGCGCTCGCCGCCGAGGGCAGGTTGAACCTGGCGCTCTTTGCCTTCCACCTCTTCCTGTTTTTCGTCGGGTCGGTCGTCATGCGCGGCGCGGGTTGCACCTATAACGACCTTGTGGACCACGACATCGACAACATGGTCGCCCGCACCCGCTCGCGCCCGCTGCCGTCAGGCCGCATCACGCGCCGCAACGCCAAGATCTTCATGGTCCTCCAGGCGCTGGTCGGGCTTGCAGTGCTGCTCTGCTTCAATGCCTTTTCGATCGTGCTCGGCATCCTGTCGCTTGGCGTCGTTGCGATCTATCCCTTCGCCAAGCGCTTCACCGACTGGCCGCAATTCTTCCTGGGGCTCGCCTTCTCCTGGGGTGGTCTGATGGGCTGGGCCGGACTTCACGGCAATCTCTCGCTGGCGGCCGTGCTCGTCTATGTAGGTGCCGTCGCCTGGACGATCGGTTATGACACGATCTACGCCCATCAGGACCGTGAGGACGATGCGCTTGTGGGCGTCCGCTCCACAGCGCGGCTCTTCGGCCAGGACACCAAGATCTGGCTCACGGGCCTCTACGGATTGACGCTCGTACTCCTGCTCTCGGCCTTTCTGACGGCCGGGGCCGCTTTCCCGGCGATTATGGGCCTCCTTATCGCAGCGGCCCTCTTTGCCTGGCAGATCAAGGTGCTCGACATCGATGATGGCGCACAATGTCTGGCACTGTTCAAGTCGAACAACCGGGTCGGCCTGATCATTTTTCTCGGCCTACTGGCAGCCATCCCCTTCGCGTGAACCGTGTTGAGCCCGCCCTAACAGGGGCTGGACGCCTGCGCCATTTCGAAACGTCCCGACGGGATCATGACGCAAACGAAGAGGCCCGGAAGTCTCCTTCCGGGCCTTGATCCTGTTCAGTCCTGGGACGAAATCAGTTCCTTGCGATGATTTCCTTGCCGGAAATCTTCATGGTCACGCCCAGCTTGCCGGTCGAACGGCGCACCAGGAAGCGCGGGCGGCGCTCGGCGAAATAGGAGTGGCGGCGACGCGGCTGTGTGTCGCGAGTGCGGACTTCGCCGAGATGGTCCTCAAGCGGGCGGGCAACGCCATCGGCTTCAACCATCAGCATCGGGATCCGGAAGGCATCCGCCCAACCGCGCCAGTCGGCGGCGATGTCGCAGAGATCATGCGCGACGAGCAGCGGAATGCAGAGGTCCGGATCGTCGTGATGGAGTTCGAGCGTGACGGTGACTTCGCCATCACCATGGTCGATGGCGCGGGCGGCAACGCCCTTGAAGGCGCGGGCCGGGAGAGCGAAGGAGAGCGGCAGGCCGCTGCCAGGAAGGATCTTGCGCAGCACGGCGCCGCGCTCATCGATGGTGATCGTGACGTCGCCCAGCGCACCGCGCAGTGCATATGTAACCTGCTGGGGGAACCGCGAGGGATCCAGACGCAGCGTGGCGCCGGCCCATGCTGGCTTCAAAACCGTGTTCGTCATCTTCATGCTACCCTTGTTTTACCCGAGAGCGCGTCATGTGCTCGTCTGTTCGGGACTTTTCGTCCTCTGTGGGGGCAACATAGCCAGCCGCTGTTGGAGACAGCTTAAAAGACGCGGTAAAGAAAATCTTGCGCGGTCAAATGGTTAGTTTTGTCGTACCGGTCAAGGTTTCAGAAATGTGAAGTCGGTCGCGCGCCTGTTTCATCCCGGAGCGAAGCGTGCCCGCCACCAGCCGAAGACGCTGCGAGCGCAGTTCTGAACCTGCCGCTTCTTCATGATTTCATAAAGCTTGAGGCAAGGATTTTGCGCCATACTGTGATTCGCGCGCCTTTCGTTCTGCAGGGAAACCCGATGGTCTCGACCTATCTGAGCTATAATCTCGTCAATCGCGACATCAAGGCGAGCCTCAACCGCACGGCCTCTGATCCTGTCGTGACGCGACAGACCGAGTACTTCAAGGAGAACATCGGCAAGGTCACGACAGTCGAGGAGTTCCTCGACGACTACCAGCTCTATTCCTATGCAATGAAGGCTCACGGTCTCGAAGAGATGACCTATGCTACGGCTTTCATGAAAAAGGTCCTGGAAAGCGACCTCTCCGACGACAGCAGCTTTGCCAATCAGCTGACCGACGAACGCTATCGCAACTTCGCTGCCTCGTTCCAGTTCTCTGCGGAGAAGGCCGATCTGCAGACAGACGCGCAACAGAGCGAGCTTCTGTCGAAGTACGATTCCGCGCTGGCCGCAGAAAGCGATGCGCTTGAGGCGGAGAGCTTCTACTATGAGGCCATGGTCGACAACGTCACCAATGTCAGTGGTCTGGTCAACAACAGCCGCCTGATGAACTACGCGCTAGATGCCTATGGCATCGACGGCACCTATTACACAAAGGACCACCTGACCAAGGTCCTGACCAGCGATACCTCTGATCCGAATAGCTACGTCAACCAGCTGGTCGCCAATGGCGCGGCCAATGCGGCGAATTTCCTCAAGCTCGCCGAGGCCTTCGACTTCAACACGGACGGAACGCTCTCCGGCGCCACCGCCCAGACAGCAGTACAGAAGGAGGCGACGGTCTCGCTCTATGTCGAGGAAGAGCAGACCTATGTCACCGACTACTACCGTCAGCGTGAGCGCGCCTATTACGAATCGAAGATGGCGACGATCACCAACGTCGATGAACTGACGTCCGACGAGCGCCTGTTCAACTATGTGAAGACGGCCTTCCAGCTGGGTTCGATGGGCGCATCCACCTTCAAGCAGATCGTCACCAGTGACACCAGTGACCCGGACAGCTATGCCGCGGTCAATGGCGGCGATGCCTGGGTGGCAATTGCCGGCAAGTTCAATTTCGCCAGTGACGGCACCGTGGATGCCGGCATGACCGCGCAGGGCAGCACGCAGCTGTCCTCCACCCATTCCGACTTCTCGACTTATTACGATGATGCCGACGAGAAGCAGAAGCAGGATCTGATCGACCTCTTCAAGACGAATGTCGCGGAGGTCGAGAATGTCGACGACCTGCTGTCGGACACGACCATGCGTCTGGTCCTGCAGCGCACCTTTGGTTTCGACGCCAACGAATTCTCCACCTCCGAATTGAAGCGGGCGCTGACCAGCGACTTCACCGACCCCAACAGCTATGCCAACAAGTCGAAGGACAGCCGTCTGATCGAGATGTCGAAGCTCTTCAACTTCGACAGCGAGGGCAAGGCCGGTGTGCCGCTCTCACCGCACAATTCCCTGACGGCAACGATGATCGCCAAGCAATACGTGATCAACGAAGTTCGTTTCCTTGAGGGAAGTGAGCGGACTTCGGCACAGGAGGCCGCCACCGAGAAGGCAGAAAACTATCAGGAAAAGATCCAGTCCATCGACACGGTGAGCGAGTTGCTCGCCGACCGTGAAGTGGTCGACGTGGTCATCGGCGCCTACGGGCTCGATCCGGAGGAAGTCACCGACGACTTCCTGAAGCAGGCCTTCGGTTCCGACCTGTCCGACCCGAAGAGCTTCGTCAACCAGCAAGCCGACAGCCGCTGGGCTGAACTCGTCGCCTCCTTCAACTTCGATGCCGAAGGCAATCTCACCCGCGAGACGATCGGCACGGTCCAGCAGCGCGGCGAGACCATGGAGACCGTCAACAAGTATCTCCGCCAGACGCTCGAGGAGACCGAGGGCGCCAGCAACGAGGCGGTGCGCCTGGCGCTCTACTTCCAGCGCGCGGCCCCGAGCGTCACCGACGCCTATGGTCTCATCGCCGACGATGCGCTCATGGCCGTCTTCCGCACCACCTTCGGGTATTCGGACGAATTCTCCAACATGGATGTCGACCAGCAGGCGCGCATTATCGAGGACAACATGGACCTGGCTGACCTCCAGGATCCGGCGAAGATGGAGCGTCTCCTGCAGCGCTACACGGCCATGTACGACACCGAGAACGGCGCCACGAACTCCTCTGCAGTGACCATCTTGAGTGGCGGTAGCGGCAGCATCTCGGCCGACCTGCTCTTCAGTCTGGCGCAGCTCAAGGTTTGACGATTTCGTCCACGCGACCTCCCGCCGACCTCTTGTCGGCGGGATTGTTTTTGATTATCGATATATCCACATAGATATATCGAAACCGGGGCCTCGACATGATGCTGAAGACCTCCGCCCGTGCCTGGATGGCCATGACGGTCCTGTTCGTGGCTGGTATCTGTCCCGCCCAGTCCCGCGCCGAAGAGGCCGTCACCGTATTTGCCGCCGCGAGCCTCAAGGAAAGCGTCGAGAAGGTCGCCACCGCCTGGAAGGCTGCAGACGGCACGAGTGTCACCCTCTCCTTTGCCGGAAGCTCCGCGCTCGCCAGACAGATCGACCAGGGCGCGCCGGCGGATCTCTTCATCTCGGCAGACCTCAAATGGATGGATCATCTCGATAAGGCGGGCCGCATCAAGACCGACACCCGCGTCAACCTGCTCGGCAACCGCCTCGTTCTCGTCGCCCCGAAAGGCTCGACGCTGACCGCGACGATCGGCAAGGCTCTGCCCCTCGCGACGCTTCTCGGTAACGAGCGTCTTGCCATGGCCAACGTCGACGCGGTGCCGGCCGGCGCCTATGGCAAGGCGGCGCTGGAAAGTCTCGGCATCTGGGACGGTGTCAAGGACAAGGTCGCCCAGGCGGAGAATGTTCGTGCAGCCCTGCTGCTCGTATCGCGCGGCGAGGCGCCGCTCGGCATCGTCTACGAGACGGATGCCAAGGTCGATCCGGGCGTCAGGATACTCGATCGGTTCCCCGAGACGAGCCATCCGGCAATCATCTACCCCGCAGCACTGACGA
This sequence comes from Rhizobium sp. Q54, assembly GCA_943372805.1. Taxonomy (GTDB): domain Bacteria; phylum Pseudomonadota; class Alphaproteobacteria; order Rhizobiales; family Rhizobiaceae; genus Allorhizobium. The sequence goes on along the minus strand of CALSAF010000076.1, from coordinate 870 downwards.
CCGACGGACAAGATCCCCGAGCCGCCGACTTCCTCGCTTACTTGCAGGGGGCGGATGCCCATGCCATCTTCACTGCCGCTGGTTTCACCGTGCTCGCCACGACGAACTGACCCCACTCCATCACGCATCCGGGATGCCCCTTTTGACCCTGACGGCCGAAGAATGGACCGCGATGCTCCTCAGCCTGAAGGTCGCGGCGGTTGCCGTGGCCCTTTCGCTGCCGCTGGGCCTCGTCGTTGCCTGGCTGCTGTCGCGCCGCGAGTTCTGGGGCAAATCGCTGCTGAACGGGGTCGTGCATCTGCCCCTCATCCTGCCGCCTGTCGTCACCGGCTATCTGCTGCTTGTAACCTTCGGTCGCCGCGGCACGGTCGGCGCCTTCCTCGAACAGACCTTCGGCCTCGTCCTTTCCTTCCGCTGGACGGGCGCAGCACTGGCCGCCGCGGTCATGGGTTTTCCCCTGCTCGTCCGCTCGATCCGCCTCTCCCTGGATGCCGTCGACCGCAGGCTGGAGGCCGCAGCCGCAACGCTCGGCGCGCCGCCGCCTTACGTCTTCTTCACCGTCACCCTGCCGCTCATCCTGCCCGGCATCGCTGCCGGTGCGATCCTCGCCTTCGCCAAGTCCATGGGCGAGTTCGGCGCGACGATCACCTTCGTCTCCAATATTCCCGGTGAAACCCAGACGCTCGCCTCCGCGATCTACACCTATACCCAGGTGCCGGGCGGTGATCTCGCCGCCATGCGCCTGACGGTCATCTCGATCGTGCTCTCGCTCGGGGCGCTCATCGCCTCCGAGTTTCTGTCGCGCCGCATCGCCGCCCGCGTTGGAGCCGCCTGATGCTGGAGTTGTCGATCCGTCACCGCCAGGGCGAT
>CALSAF010000075.1:0-21031 GCA_943372805.1 Rhizobium sp. Q54 | reverse complement strand
CGCAGATCATGAACAGCTCCGGTCCGTTCACGTCGCCGAGCGGCACGATATACTGCCCGCCGATCGAACCCACCAGGCAGGTGACCATATAGACGGAGAAGAGGGCGCCGCGATTGTCGTTGGTCACCCGCTCGTTGAGCCAGCTTTCGATCAGCAGATAGGCCCCGGCGATGGCAAAGCCCGACAGTCCGCGGAAGATCACCCAGGCCCACCATTCGACGACAAGGGCACAGAGCAGGATGGATACGGTGAGCAGGGTAATCAGCGCGCCGAAGACCCTGACATGGCCGACGCGCCGAACGAAGATCGGCGTCACCACGCAGGACACCGTGAAGCCGAAAGTGTAGCCGGTGGCAATGACGGAGATGATGAAAGTCGACCAGCCCTCGTTCAGCGACCGGATCGGCAGCATGAAGCCCATCAACCCGAAGCCGGCCATCATCAAGAGGGTGGACAGCATCAGGGTGGTGATCGATGCGAGACTGGACAGCATTGGGCCTCCCCGGGTGCTCTCTGGACCAGAATAGTGCCAGCTAACGGGAATGTGTGAAATGTCGGATACGACGCCGAGCGGCGCATTTGCGGGCGGGCATGCGTGCTCTACTCTGACGATTGGCAATAATTGATTGAATGTTCGTAAGGAATTCGTTTACGTTGACAACAATCGGTGATCGAGAGGCGTCCGGCTCCGGCCGTCGCCCGCCACAGGTAATGCATGGGTCTGGCAGATGCGACAAGAAGGAACGGACAGCACGCAGGCAAGCGTCGGACAGACGTCTGCCCGGGTGTTTCGCGTCGGGAACGACTGACTTTGGCGTGGAGCGCACCATGACGCTCGCATCCGACCAGATCGTCGCGCATCCGCAGTTCATCCCGGCCCTGCGCGTCTATGCGGCCAAACTTCGGGGCCAGTTCGATCAGAGTCCGCGCCTGTCGCGCATGCTCGCCTCGCACCAGCGGTGGCTTTTGAGCCAGGCCGCCTTTGCGCTGCAACTCGAATATGATCCTGCCGTGCCCGGCAGCGGGCTGACAACGACGAATCTCAGGGAAATCATCACCTCCAACAATGCCGCGAGCCGCAACACGGTCTTGAACTTCCTCGATCAGCTGTTGAGCTACAGGTTTGTCCGTATTGTCGGCGACCCGACCCGGCGGCCGAAGCGCTACGAGGCGACGGAGATCCCGACGCAGGCGATGCACCAGTGGCTGGTAACCAATCTCGAGCTTCTTGATGAACTGGATGGCGGCGATCGGGTCGCCACTCTGGCCGCGCGCCCCGGCCTCTTCAGGCTGATCCAGCCCCAGGTGGCCCGCCGTGCCTGCCTCGAGCCACAGTGGCTTGAGCCGCCTCCGCGGGTCGCGCTCTTCCTCTGGACCGAAGCGGGCGGTCTGGTCATGGACGAGCTCGTGCGCCGTGCGATGGAGCTGGCCCCCGACGGCGATGGTTACAATATCGGCCGTATCGACGCTCGGCTGATGGCCGAGCATTTCATGATCTCGCGCACCCATCTGCAGCGTCTCTTCCGCCGTGCTGTCGAGACGGGTTGCCTCTACTGGCCGGATGGCGACCGCAATCACTGCATCATGCGGCGTGACTTTCTCGACGAATATTGCCGCTGGCAGGCCATCAAGTTCTCCATCGTCGACTTTGCCTATGAGAAGATCTGCGGACCCTTGCGACCGGGAAAGCTTGATCCGCGTCTTGGCGCGGTGCGCGAGGCCTGAGCCAAGCCTTATGGCCGGCAGCCGATCAGCCAACAAGAAAGCCCGCAGAAGCGGGCTGTGATAGCTTCAAGGATCTGAGGGAAGCCGCGATCAGAAGCCGAGCGGCTGTAGTGCCCTTTGCTCGCCGCGATCCTGCGCCTGCTGGCGCTTGCGGGCGGCGCTGGACAATTCCGCCGAGGCATTTACGGCATCACCGATCTGGTGAATGGCCTGACGCAGGCTGCGGACGGGATGAAAGGAGATGATCATGGTCGTGTCCTCTGCTTTACATGCATGGCAAATTCGATGCCCTTATTAGTTCAGGCATGAACCTTTATTGCAATGCACAATGCACGACGGCTGGTATGCAGCAGAAGCAGGGCAGCAGCGGACGGGGTGTCGGATACGCCGCGCGGCTGGATCAGAAGCGGTTTTCGGCGAAGACGGTAGCGGGGCGGACAATGCGGCCGGCATGGCCGGCGAAACGGGCGCTCAGCTGTTCGGCCGCGGCGGCAGGGCTTGTCCGGTTGTAGGGGGTGCTTGTCCGGCCATGGTCACCGGCGAGACGCAGCGTCTCGAACTTGCAGTGGATCGGGCGGGTGCGAAGGCTCACGGCGGTCTTCCTTGTAAAGTGTCCCTCCCACTTTGCAGGCTCAATATCGCAGTGCAGCATAGATTCGGCAACGGACGCTGCCGCGATCCTGCCCTGCATCATTTGCATGGCTGGTTTCATAATTTGTTTACGATGGCGATAATTTAGCCGTTTTGGGCCGGTTTCAGCCGTTCGGAGAAGGCAAGCAGGTCCATCCAGGCCAGCGCCTTGCTGGCGGGGGCGGCGAGCAGTTCCTGCGGATGCAGCGTCGCCATGGCCTGGACGGCATGGCCGCCGGCACCGATCTCCCGCCACTTGCCACGCAGTGCATGGATGGTGCCGGTTTCGCCGAAGAAGAAGCGGGCGGCGAAATTGCCGAGGACAAGCACCTGGCGCGGTTCGGCGAGCGCGATCTGCCGCTCGATGAACGGTCGGCAGATGGCTGTTTCCGGTGTCGATGGCATGCGGTCGCCAGGCGGGCGCCAGGGGATGAGTGTGGTGATGACCACGCTTTCGCGCGTTTCGCCGATCGCCATCAGCATGCGGTCGAGCAACAGGCCGGCGCGGCCGGAAAAGGCGATCCCTTCGCGGTCGTCATCCGCCGTCGGCATGGCGCCGATCACCATGATGCCTGAGGAGCCCGTACCCTGAGCGGTGATCGTCGAGCGCGCCGAGGTCTTGAGGTTGCAGCTGGTGAAGCCCTCGATCGCGATCTTCAGTTCAGCGAGCGACCGCGCGCTTTCGGCGGCAAAGCGCGCTTCGGCAACGGCATTTTCGTCCGGGATGGCAGGCAGGGCCGACCCCTGGGCCGGCTGGGCGCGGGCCGGTTGCCGTTCCGAAGGCGCGCTGCTGCGGGTCGGTGTGCCGCGGGACGGCGTCTGGGTCGGGGCCGGGGGGCTCGCCGGTCGCGCATGGTGGCGGGCCGCCTTCTCCGCAGCAAAGGCGGCGACCCTGTCGACAGGCTCGTCTTCCACGAGCCATTCCACGCCCGCTTCCGCATGGAATGCGAGAAGCGCGGCAAGCTCTGCGGGCGTCATGTCGCGGGCCTGGATCATGAGGCTGTTCTAGTGTGTTTGGGCCGGCGATGGCAAACGGAAAGCGGCGGGCGCAAGCGGTTGTGCGCAGGCTACAATTCGCACATTCATTGGCGGGGTGTCCTTCATCCGCCCGATCATCGCGCCCCGGACTTCGGTCCGACCGTCGCTCTCACGGCGAAGGTCGAAGCCTCACGCCACCCATTGCTCGATGTCATCGCGCTCGCCGATAAGCGCCAGGCCATGGGCGATCGAGACGAGTTCGCCACCGGTCTCGATTCGGTCCTCGGGAAAGCGGCGGCGGAAGATATTGCGCACGGCTGGGACGAAGGATGTGCCGCCGGTGAGGAAGACCTTGTCGATGCTGTCAGCGGATGTGTTGGTCGAGGTCAGAACCTCGTCAAGCGCACCTTCCATCCGGATGAGGTCTTCGGCAATCCACCCCTCGAAATCGGCACGGGTGACGGTCTTGTGGCCCGCCTTGCCAAGCGGGGCGAAGCGGAATTCGGCCTCTTCCGCTGACGACAGGGCCATCTTGGTTGCCGAGACCGCCTGATAGAGCGGATAACCCTCGTCATGGTCGATGAGGTCGATGAACATTTCCAGTTTTTCCGGCTCTTCCGCCTGCCGCACCAGCGATTTCAGATCGGAAAACTCCTTTAGCGTCTTGAACACCGAGAGCTGGTTCCAGCGCGAGAAGGCGAGGTAGTAGTTGCTCGGCACATCCAGCAGCTTGCCGAAGCTCTTGAACTGGCTGCCCTTGCCGATCTCTGGCGCCACCAGCTGGTCGATGATGCGGGCGTCGAACTGGTCGCCGGCAAGGCCGACGCCGGACTGGCCGATCGGGGTGGCCTTCAGCTTGCCGCCTTCGGTCTCGAAGCGGATCAGCGAAAAGTCGGTCGTGCCGCCGCCGAAGTCGGCGACCAGAACCGTGGCATCGGCCTTCAGGTTCTGGGCGAAGTAGAAGGCGGCGGCCACCGGTTCGTAGACATAATGGATTTCGGGGAAGCCGAGCCGGGTCAACGCTTCGTTGTAGCGGCTGGTGGCGAGATCGGGGTCGGGATTGGCGCCGGCAAAATGCACTGGGCGGCCGGCGACGAGTCGCTTGGCATCGCTTGGCCAGCTGTCCCCGGCATAGGCCTCAAGGCGCTTCAGGAAGACCTCCATCAGATCTTCGAACTGGAAGCGGCGTGCATGCACCAGCGTGCCCTGGAACAGCGCCGAGGCGGCAAAGGTCTTGATCGACTGCAGGAAACGACATTCGCCGGGATTGTCGATGAAGGCGCGGATCGCCGCCTGACCGGCCTCGACCTTCAAGGCGCCTGCGCCGAGCTGCCGGTCCTTGAGGAAGGAGAGTGCGGTGCGCATGCTGTCCGAGGTGCCGGCGGGCGAGGTATAGGCGACCGAATGCGTATGCTCGCGGTCTTCGGCCACTGCCATGACGGTATTGGTCGTGCCGAAATCGAGCCCAAGCGCCTGTGCCATGGCCGTCGCTCCTTTGATCTGTGTCAAGAATCTGCGTGAAGGCCGGCGGCCGGCAGTCGCTGGCGGTGCCGACGACCGAAAGAGGGCGCCTGATGCCACAGGGCCGGGACGAGGGCAAGCGGAGAATGCCGCCGCTATCTGCGGCGCAGCAGCACGAGCCCCACGACACCGGCCACGGCCAGGAGGGCGCCATAGAGAATCCAGGGGGACTGGTCGATCATGAAGCTGGAGGGGGGATAGGGAAAGTGGCCCGAGCCCTGACCCATCCAGATGAAGCCGATGAGGATGAGGAGCGCGGCGAGAACATGCAGGGCTAGGCGAAGGGGCGACATGGGCGTCTCCGGATTTCCTCCAGCATAGCCCTGTATCCCTGGATGTGAAACAGGCGACCGTCAGCTGCCGTTGATGGCGGCTGCAAGGCCTAGAGGGAACAATCGGTGCCCGCGCGCCGGCGGTTAGACCTCCAGATAGGAGCGCGACAGGAAGGTGAACGGTGCATCGAGGTCAAGAGGCTCTGGCACCTCGTCCTCGGCAAAGCGCGGCAGCAACTGCCCGATGATCGCGCCCTGTACGGCAGAGCGCGCCTTCATGCCAAGGGGCTTGGGCGGTTCCGGCGCGTCCTCGACCGCCATCAGCGGTGCGAGCACGTCCAGAAGCGCACGGTCGTCATGTCCGGCTTCCATCATGACGGGAACTCTCATCTCCCAGTGAACCTGAGATCTGATTAGTCCTCAGAGATTGCCAAGCCGTTCAATCATTCCTTCGAAATTTAGAGAAGTTGCACGCACGCGCCGCTGGCAACGGTTTTTGATTGCCAGTGTCAGTTCGATTTTGCCGCCCCGCCATCGACGCGCAGCATGGTGCCGGTGATGTAGCTGGCCTGCGCCGAGCAGAGGAAGGCACCGGCCGCACCGAATTCCTCGACGGTCCCCAGCCGCTGTGCCGGGATCGCCTTGACCGAGGCTGCCCGCACCTCCTCCAGCGACTTGCCTTGACGCTTGGCATTGGCGCCGTCCAGCTCGTCGATCCGGTCGGTATGGATGCGGCCCGGCAGGATCATGTTGGCGGTGACGCCATAGGAGGCGACTTCGGCCGACAGCGTCTTGTTCCAGCCGACCAGCGCGCCGCGCAGCGTGTTGGACAGCGCAAGGTTCGGGATCGGCTCGAAGACGCCGGACGAGGCGACGGTGAGGATACGGCCAAAGCCCTGCGTCTTCATCAAGGGCACCAGCGCATTGGTGAGCGTGATGACGCGCACGACCATGGACTGGAAGAAATTGTAGAGCTTTTCCGCGTCCATGTCCTCGACGGTGCCGGGCGTCGGGCCACCGGTATTGTTGACGAGAATGTCTATGCCGCCGAGCGTATGATGCACGGCATGCAGCATCTGATCGACGAAATGGGCATCGGCGAGGTCGGCCACGACATAATCCGCCTTGCCGCCTGCAGCGCGCATGGCGTCCACATTGGCCTTCAGCTTCTCTTCGGTGCGACCGCAGATCAGCACATGGACGCCCTCGGCGGCGAGCGCCTTGGCAATGCCAAGGCCAAGGCCGCGCGAAGCGGCGAGCACGAGGGCGCGTTTGCCGGAAATCCCGAGATCCATGGATGGTGTCCTTCCCTGATGAAATGTCTTTGACAACAAACTATCAAGGGGGAAGGGGTGGGGGAAGGGGGAAGCTATAGTCTAGGCTTGCAGGCCACGGAAAGGGCCCGAAGTCTGGTGCGCCGGACGAAGTTGCCGCAACGGCTGTGCCTTGCCATACAGATAGCCCTGAAACCGATGGGTTCCAGCGATTCTGGCGCATTCTTCCTGTGTGGATGTTTCGACACCTTCAGCAACAATTGCCATGCCGAGCGATTTTCCGATCTCCCCGACGGCGGTCACGAAAATCTGCGCGATGACGTCGGTCTCGAGCTTCTGGATGTAGCTCTTGTCGATCTTTACGATGTCCAGGGGCAAGTCTCTGAGCAGAGTGAAGGAGCCGTTGCCCGTTCCGAAATCGTCCAGGGCGATGAGAAAGCCCATGTCGCGCAGTTCGGCAATTGCACGAAGAATCGTTGGGTTTGCGTTGATGACAACCGTCTCGGTCAGCTCGAGAATGAAGTTCGACGCATGGCGCTTCGTCTCCATCATGACGCGTCTCAACATTGGCAGCAGCCCGTCATGCCTCAGTTGAGCGCCGGAAATGTTGACCGAGATCCGATCGACATTGAGGATTTCATAGTCCCGGCAGGCTCGGCGAAAGACCCATTCACCCAGCCGATCAATAAGCTGCGATTTTTCCGCGACCTCAATGAACTTGTCCGGCGGGATGAAATTGCCGAGGCCATCTCTCCACCGCAACAAGGCTTCCACCGCGACCTGCTGACCACCGCCATCGACGATCGGCTGATAGTAGAGTTCGAGCTGGTTGAGGATCATGGCTGCGTGCAGATCGCGAGAAATCTGGCGCTCCTCAGCCTGCGATCGCAGCATTTCCGGATGATAGAATGTGGATTGACCACGCCCGTTGCGCTTGCCGACATAAAGCGCCATGTCGGCCTTGTTGAGCAGGTCCGTCGGCTCATCTGAATCCTTGGGCGCGCTTGCAATGCCAATCGAAACGCCGTGAAAGGCTCTTGTGGCTTCGTCATTTCTCAAAGCAAGGTGCAGGCGCTCCGAGAAACGGCGCGCGCTCTCAGCGATCGCCCTATGGTCGCTGCCTGGTATCATGACCGCGAATTCATCGCCGCCCATGCGCCCGGTCACCCAATCGGGCTCCTGCAGAGCGATTCGACCGAGGGCTGTGAGAACCTTGTCGCCAGCCGAATGACCGAATCCGTCGTTGAGCAGCTTGAAGTGATCGACATCGAGGATCAGCAGTGTCAGGTCTTCGACCGGATGCCCCTTCATCTGCTTTGTTCTGATGTCCTTGAGACGTTCGTTCAGCAGTTCCAGAAAGCGGCGGCGCGTCAGGCAATCGGTAAGGTCATCTCGCCAGGCCAATTCGGTTGGCGCTGCCAATTGGCTCGGCGTCTGCCGTGCCAGTCTTGTGGACAGGCCGAGGGCTTGCGCAAGTGCAAGCAAGGTGATCCCGATCGTGGCGCCGAGCGCGACCCAAAGCGGCGTGGTCAAAGACGCATGGATTGCGCTCCATGCGACCAAGGCGGACGCTCCGATGAGACCCGTTGCCACGATCGTCAGACGAGAGCGCAACCGACCGGCCAGTTCGCTGAGGCCCGTCATTTTCAGGCACTCAACACGGCGCGTTGGGGGAGTTGGTGCAGTGGCACGGAGAGGCCTCGTCCGGTTGTCGATCGAGGATTTTGTAGCATCAGGTGCTTGAGAAGCTCTTAATCACTGCTGGATTCGGATCGATCAAGGCAGCGCTTGTGTCAAGCGATGCCGGGAGTGCTGCAGCCGTGATTGGGCCAGCACGCAACTTGATCGCGAGGTTGCAGATCACGTTTAGGATGTTCCTGTCCTCGACCTCAGGGTCCAAAAGGGTGCGGCTTGCTGCCTTGATCACCCTGCGCTCTGTCGCATAAGGGCAAACCTCGATCACATGTGCCATGAGTGCTTCATCCCAGAGGCCCAGAGTGGCACCATGCAGCAGTGCGCTGTAGATGTTTTTGACCTTCCCCATCCTTCCTCCTCATTGTCATAAAAAGTTCATACTGCAGGAGGTTTATTCAGGTCAAGGAAACATACGTTAAAGATGCTGCGTCGCAAAATGCAGCTTTTGGGTGTGTTGATGGTCGCGTGGCGAGGCAACGTCGTTTCGAGAACCCACCGCAGGACCATCGCTCTGGTGCCTGGCCCATTCAGGCGGCAGCGCATGGCTGCCGGGGTCCGCTCCGCCGTGCTGTCTCGGTCATCCCGTTGCTTGCCGCCTCAAAGCTCCGCCGGAAATCCCGGCGCCCGCAGATCCGTGCCAGTGGCATCCTCCAGCAACTTTACTACCTGCGACGACCAAGCATCGCCACCATAGGCTGCGCGGGCGCGGATGAAGGTCTGCATCGCATGGGAGGCGAGGTCGAGGGGGACGCCGAAATCACGGCCGAAGCCCAGCGCAAAACCCAGATCCTTGACCGCGAGATCCATGGTGAAGTTGATGTTGTAGCTGCCGTTGAGGATCACCTGGCCTTCAGTCTCATGCACGAAAGAATTGCCCGAGGAAGCCTTGATGATGTTGAAGGCGTCGGTCAGGTCGATGCCGCCCTTCTTCGCCAGCATCAGCGCCTCGCCGGTGGCGATCAGATGGATGAAGGCGAGCATGTTGGTGATCACCTTTATTACCGAGGCCTTGCCGAGCGGCCCGGCGCGGAAGATCTTGTTGCCCATGGCCTGGAAGGCCTGATGATGCAGATCGTAGAGATCGGCATCGCCGCCGATGATCACGGTGATTTCGCCGGATGCCGCCAGATGCACGCCGCCGGTAACCGGCGATTCCAGCATGCGCACCCCGGCGTCTGCGGCGATCTTGCCGAGACGCAGGACTTCCCCCTCGTCGAGCGTGCTCATCTCGATCCAGGTGGAACCGGGCTTCAGACCCTTCAGGATGCCGCGCTCACCGGTCAGCACCCGCTCGCTGACCTTGGGCGAGGGCAGGCAGGTGATGACGTGATCGACGGCTTCCGCGACAGCTTGAGGATCGGCGGCAAAACTGGCACCGGCAGCGACGAGATCCTTGGCATTCTGAGGGTCGAGGTCGTTGACGACGACAGTGAAACCTGCCCGCACAAGGCTGCTGGCGAGATGGCGGCCGAGATGGCCAAGCCCGATGAAACCATATGTGATTGCCATGTCGTCGTTCCCCTGCTGGCGTTTTGGCAGAGACTGCGACAAAGCGGGGATGGGTTCAAAGGCAGATTTTGGCGTGCGACGGAATTTGACGCGGAGAGAACAGGTCTCCGGTGTTTTTTGTTGGTGCCGGGCCGTGGTGGCAGCCCGACAACGATACGGTTCTGGATCTGCCCGAGCCGGTGGCTCGCTATGGTTGTCAGGATGGATCGGCGCGCTCGGCAGCCCCCGCTGGCAGCGGCGCATCAGTCGCGGCTGTGGCGTCCGGTGCGCGCGCCATGCCGGCCATGATCTTCGACAGGATGAAGGTGCGGCCAAAGCGTGGCATGCCGGTGAACGAGGCCTCCAGCGCCTTGGCGAGCAGGCCGGGCCGGATCGTGCCGCGACGGCCAAGGGCGTTCAGCGTTGCGGCGGCAACCACCGAGGCCGGCTGGCTCATGCCCATGACCAGATTGGCCCGGGCGGCAAAGCCGCTTGAAATCGGGCCGGGGGCACAGGCGATGACATCGACCCCTTGCGGGCGAAGCTCGGCGCGCAGTCCCTCGGCGAAGGTCTGGATAAAGGCCTTGGTGGCGGCATAATTGGCGGATTGCGCCACGCCCTGGAAGGCGAGAAGCGAACTCATCAGCACCATGCCGCCCGAGCCCCGCCGCACGAAGCGCTGGGCCATGACATGGCTGATCTGCACGACGGCCCGGCAGTTGACGTCGATCATGTCGAGTTCTGTCGCGACAGGGATGCGGGTGAAGGGACCCGACGTGCCGAAACCGGCGGCAGCCACCAGAAGACCGATGTCGTAATGCGCGGTGGTGCGGATCAGATCCTGTACCTGGTCCGGCTGCGACAGGTCGCATGGCAGCACATCCACCGCGACGCCATGGGCGCTCGCCAGTTCGTCGGCCAGCGCCTCCAGCCGGTCGAGCCTGCGGGCCACAATCACGAGCCCATAGCCGCGCCGCGCAAGCTCGCGGGCAAATTCCCGCCCGATTCCATCCGAAGCGCCGGTCACCAGCGCCAGCGGTCCATATTTCAGGCTGCGCCTGCGCGTCATGTGGTTCAGGGCCGTCACAGTGTTGGTCATTTCGCGATCCTCACGCTGATAGTTTGGGTGCTGCCGTCGGTCTCGAAACGGGCTTCTTCGAAGCGCGGCGCGCGAAGGCTCGGCCTGACATTGTTGGAGACGCCCCAGGCTTCGGTCGGCATGCCCAGGAAATTGGTGTCGGTACGGCGATTGCCGTTGAGATCGTGGGAGATCGCAACCGCATAGCTGCCGGCTCCGACATCGGGAAAGCGGCATCGCACTTCGGGGCCGGTCGCCTTGATCCAGACAATGCGCGCACCGGCCTGACCGGTTGGAAACGAGGCGCCTGAGGCATGCAGCGCGCAGCCGATTTCACCACGTGCCTCGGCGATGCCGGACACGCGCACGGTCAGTTCCTGGGCCAGGGCGCAAAGGGCAGTGAGGGGAACGAGGGCGGCGGCATAAGAAAAGACTCTGATCGACCGGATCATGCATGTCTCCAAATGTTGACGGTGTCAACTTTATCGATATCGAAATAAGTTGACGCTGTCAACATTGCCGATCTACAAGGAGCCGCGATGCAGCAGACCGGCGGATGTTGTGAGGCGAGCCCGCTCCGGGTAATGGAAGGAAGGCCCCCGTCCGGTCCGACATCAAGCAGCAACCTGCAGGAAGCCCCATGCCGAGAACACGACGCGATCTGCGCGAAGCCTGTCTTGCCGAAGGCATGGCGATCATCGCCAGTGACGGACTGGAAAAGCTGAGCCTGCGCGAGGTGGCGCGCCGCCTCGGTGTGTCGCATCAGGCGCCCTACAAGCATTTTGCCAGCCGCGATCACATTCTGGCGGAAATGGTCTCGCGGGCCTTCGATGCCTTTGCTGCCTTTCTGGATGCCCATCCGAAATCCGAGGATCCGGATCAAGACATGGCGAACATGGCTCAGGACTATCTGCGTTATGCGCGCGAGCATCCGCTCGAATACCGCCTGATGTTTGGCACGCCGCTGCCGGATGGCGAGGCCTTTCCCGAGATGATGGCCAAGGCCAAGCATGCCTTTTCACTTCTCGTCTCAGGCCTGAAGCGCAGGGCACGGCTTTCGGGCAATGAGCGCAGCGATGAGGCGGTGCTGCTCGATGCCCTGGTCATCTGGTCTTCGCTGCATGGCCTTGCCTCGGTGAAGAGTTCCTCGGTCATCCAGACGCTCGATCTTCCGCCCGCCCTGATCGAGCGCAGCGACGCGCATATGATCCATGGCTTTTCCGCCTTGATCGTCTCGGCCGAGGCTCAATCCACAGATTGACGCTTACGTGCACGTAAGATATTCTCCGACTTCACACCGCTCTGCCGGAATTTGCGCACCTGCGCGTCGCGCTTCGGCTCGACAATCCGGTTGGGTTTTGTCAAGGAGGAGGGCGGATGGGATCGCCTGATGAGGAAATGACGATGAGCACGGATATGGAACTGCCGGAACGCGAAAGCATGGAATTCGACGTGGTGATCGTGGGCGCTGGTCCCGCAGGTCTCTCGGCGGCGATCCGGCTGAAACAGGTCAACCCGGACCTGACCGTCGTCGTGCTGGAAAAGGGTGCTGAAGTCGGCGCCCATATCCTGTCGGGTGCAGTGGTTGATCCTGTTGGCGTCGACCGACTGATCCCCGGCTGGCGCGAAGAGGCCGATCACCCGTTCAAGACTCCGGTCACCGACGACCAGTTCCTCTTCCTCGGGCCCGCCGGCTCGGTCCGCCTGCCGAACATGCTGATGCCGCCGCTGATGAACAATCACGGCAATTACATCGTCTCGCTCGGCAATGTCTGTCGGTGGCTGGGCGCCCATGCGGAAGCGCTCGGCGTCGAGATCTATCCCGGTTTTGCGGCCTCAGAAGTGCTCTACAACGATGAGGGTGCCGTGATCGGTGTTGCCACAGGCGACATGGGCATCGAGAAGAACGGCGAACCGGGGCCGGCCTATACCCGCGGCATGGAACTGCTCGGCAAATATGTGCTGATCTCGGAAGGCGTGCGCGGCTCGCTCGCCAAGCAGCTGATCGCCAAGTTCGATCTGTCGCGCGACAGCGATGTGCAGAAGTTCGGTATCGGCCTCAAGGAACTCTGGCAGGTCAAGCCCGAGCATCACAAGCCAGGTCTGGTCCAGCACTCCTTCGGCTGGCCGCTCGGCATGAAGACCGGCGGCGGCTCCTTCCTCTACCACCTTGAAGACAACATGGTCGCCGTCGGCTTCGTCGTGCACCTCAACTACAAGAACCCCTATCTCTCGCCCTTCGAGGAATTCCAGCGCTTCAAGACGCATCCGGCGATTGCCAAGACCTTCGAGGGGGGCAAGCGTCTCTCTTACGGCGCCCGCGCCATCACCGAAGGCGGCTACCAGTCGGTACCGAAGCTCTCCTTCCCGGGCGGCGCGCTGATCGGCTGTTCCGCCGGTCTCGTCAACGTGCCCCGCATCAAGGGCAGCCACAACGCGGTGCTGTCCGGCATGCTGGCAGCTGAGAAGATCGCCGATGCGATCGCTGCCGGCCGCGCCAATGACGAGCCGGTCGAGATCGAGAACGAATGGCGTTCGACCGATATCGGCAAGGACCTCAAGCGCGTGCGCAACGTCAAGCCGCTCTGGTCTAAGCTCGGCACGGCGCTCGGCGTCGGTCTTGGCGGCATCGACATGTGGATCAACCAGATATTCGGCACGTCGCCTCTGAACCTCAAGCATGGCAAGACCGATGCGGCCTCGCTCGAGCCGGCCGCACAGCACAAGCCGATCGCCTATCCGAAGCCGGATGGCGTGCTCACCTTTGATCGCCTGTCCTCGGTGTTTCTCTCCAACACCAATCACGAAGAGGACCAGCCTGTTCATCTGAAGCTGAAGGATCTCGGCCTGCAGAAGACGTCTGAACTGGATGTCTTTGCCGGTCCCTCGACGCGCTACTGCCCGGCGGGCGTCTATGAATGGGTGGAGAAGGAGGGCGAACAGACCTTCGTCATCAACGCCCAGAACTGCGTCCACTGCAAGACCTGCGACATCAAGGACCCCAACCAGAACATCAACTGGGTTCCGCCCCAAGGCGGCGAAGGGCCGGTCTATCCGAATATGTAAATGTTCGGGAAGACGGGCCGCGCGGACCGCCGCAAAGGAATGCCGGCGAAGGGCCGATCTATCCGAACATCTGAACCAGGAGAGGCGGTCGAGAGGCCGCCTTTTTCGGTGGCGAGTACAAGTCTTGCCCAAGGCCTTGGATGCGGGGAATCCGGCAAGGCTTTTGCCCCACCTTCGACACAAAGCTTAATTGACTCGAGCTAAATTAACGGGTGATTAACCATAAATTTCATAGGCTCCGGAACATCGAATCGTGTTCCAGGGGCTCCAGAACCATGACTATCTCCCGCCGCAGTCTTCTGATCGGCCTGCCGCTTCTTCTTGCCGGTTGCCAGTCCATGCCGAACCAGCAGGCCATGTATGGCGATCTGCCGGATGAACCGCATCCGCTGAAGAAGGTGCCGCTGGAGAAGATCAAGCCGGAACTGCGCCGCCAGGAAGTGGCCTATGAAACCAACCACGCGCCCGGAACCGTTGTCGTCGATACGCCTGCGCGCCGTCTCTACTACATCATGGGCAACGGTCAGGCCATGCGTTACGGCATTGGCGTCGGGCGCGCCGGCCTGGCTCTGGCCGGCAATGCCTATGTCGGCCGAAAGGCCGAATGGCCGACATGGACGCCGACGGCCAACATGATCCGCCGCGATCCGGAAAAGAACCTGAAATATGCTGGCGGCCTGCCGGGTGGCCCGAACAACCCGCTGGGTGCTCGCGCCATGTATCTCTACCGCGGCGGCAACGACACCATGTTCCGCATCCACGGCACGAACCAGCCCTGGTCGATCGGCCAGGCCATGTCGTCGGGCTGCGTGCGCATGATGAACCATGATGTGATCGACCTCTATGCCCGGGTGGCTGTCGGCTCCAAGGTTGTGGTGATGCAGGCCTGAGTTGCCCGATAACCCGGCTGTTTTGCGTGGCGTCGGTCTTCTGATCGGCGCCACGATCCTGTGATCGGTCCGCGAGCCGCATCGACACGATCGCTCACAAATGCGAAATCGCCCTTTCCGCCTCCCGACTTCGCCCCAATCTCCCGCCAGATGAAACTCTTCGATGCGATTCTGCGTCGAATGCCCTGTTGACGCTGTGTCGACCAATTCCGGCCGAACGGAGCCTTTTCGCTCCAGGCCGGCAGGGCTAAGTGGGAACTGATGCGACGGTCAGCCGGTCGCGTCGAATGTTTGAGAAGGGATTTTGAATGGCGCGCGATACCAATTCTGCAATGTCGGACCTCGGTGGTTGCCCGATCGAGGCGACCCTGCAACTCCTCGATGGCAAATGGAAGGCTGTGATCCTCCATCATCTTCTGAGAGACGAGGTGTTGCGCTTCAGCGAACTGGTCAAGCGTCTGCCGGCGATTACCCACCGGATGTTGTCCAAGCAGTTGCGCGACATGGAACTGGCCGGGCTTGTCGCCCGCACAGTCTATCCGGTGGTGCCACCCCGCGTTGACTATTCGCTGACCCCGCTCGGACGCAGCCTGGAACCCGTCATTCAGGCCCTCGGTCGCTGGGGTCAGGAGAATTTGGTTGCCGTCGAGGGCGCCACCATGAAGCCCAGCATGATGCCGATCGGCAGCGCCGCCATCATGCGCTCCGCCGCCTGATAGATCAGGGGCCCGGGTTTCCCTTGCGGGACAGAAGTCCGGTTGATAGCAGCACACCCAGGCCCGTGACCACCGCTGCGGCGATCGTCACTGGCCCCAGTGGTTCTGCCAGCAACAAGGCGCCGCCGATCGCGGCAGCCACAGGTGTTATGGCGGTATAGGCGGCGGCTTGGGTGCCGCCGAGGGCGCGAACCGCAGCACCGTAGAGCAGCGTGGCGATGAGCCCCGACATGATCCCCTGCGTCAGCGTCTGCAGCGCGATCTCCCCGACCGGTGCCGAGAGGAAGTGCGTGCCGAAGAAGGGCAGTGCGGCAAGGTTCAGGATCGTCGACCAGACGCAGATGAGGGCGGCGCCTTCGAAAGCATCAAGGCCGCTGCGGCGAAAGGCATGGGTGTAGACGGCCCAGAGGCATGCCCCGAGCGGCAGGATGGTGAAGCTGATCCAGCCGAGACCATCCTGTCCCGTATTGCCGATCAGCAGCATCGCGCCGCCCGTCAGGATGGCGGCCATGCCGAGCTTGCGCAATCGGTCCGGGCGCTCCCCGAGCACGGTCATGCCGATCACCGCGACGGCAAGCGGCATCAGACCCGGCAAGAGCACGCCAGCCGCCGAGGCCGGCGTGTGCCGCATGCCGAAGGCGACGATCTGGAAGAAGGGCGCCCCAGAGCCCAGGATCATCAGCACCAGCGGTCCCATGGCGCCCTTGGGAAACAGGCCGGTGCGCCACCAGACGGGCGCCAGCGCGAGTGCGGGAATACCATAACGCAGCAGGCTGAGATCGAGCGGTCCGAGCCCGGAGCCGACGCTGTGGCGCGTCGAGATCAGCCACGAGGCCCAGATCAACACGACGGAGAGGGCCGACAGGGCGCCGAGCAGTGTTTTGCGGGGCGTGAGGGCGGGGGATGTGCCGGCCATGGACATGCGTTTCTCCGAGGAAGGGGCGAGGTCCAGTCTAGGCGTAGCGACAGGGGCGTGTCCTTGCAATTTTCCCATTCCGGGCCTAAACATTTGGCAATATCTGCCAAGCTTTGGATCGTAGATAAAAGAATATGCCAAAACTGGATCGCTTGGACCGCGCCATCATCGATGTCCTCCAGACGGATGCCCGCACGAGCAATGTCGAGATCGCGGAGCGCGTCGGGCTATCGCAGTCGCCTTGTCTGAGGCGGATCCGGATCATGGAGGAACAAGGTGTCATCAGGGGGTACCGGGTCGACCTCGACCGCCGGGCGCTCGGTCTCGAACTTACCGTCTTCGTTGCCTTCAAGGTCGCCCGTCACACCCGGGAGAATGCCGATGCCTTGCATCAAGCGCTGCTTGACATTCCGGAGGTGGTGGCCTGCTACATGATTTCCGGGGAATCTGACTTTCTGGCGGAGGTCGTGGTGGAGAACCTGGCGGCCTATGAGAACCTGCTGACCGAAAGGCTGCTCGTCCTGCCGAATGTCACCGACATCCGATCCAACTTTGCGATCCGCAGCGTCAAGACAGGCGCCCCGTTGAAGCTGCCGCCATCTGCCTGAGCCGTCAACGCGCCTGGAAGCCGGCTGATACTGACCGCCTGCCTTGAAATCCCCGCATCCACTATCGATCTGTGTGGCAACGCAACAAATAGTCGCTGCGCCGCGTTGTTGACGGGCGCGGCATGTCGGCTCCCAAGGGAATTTCATGAAGATCAAGGCGGTACTCAATCGCGACGGTGGGACATTCAAGACCACCGACATGCAGGCCTACTGCGAAAGTGCAGCCCGAGCCTTTGCTCTCAAGGGACATGATCTCGACTGCGCGGTCGTGGCCGGCGAGGAAATCGTGGAGGCGCTGGAGGCAGCGAGCCATGAAGCCGGGATCGACGCCCTTCTGGCGGGCGGCGGCGACGGCACGATCTCGGCGGCGGCGGGTGTCGCCTGGAAGGCTGGCATGCCACTCGGCATCATCCCGGCCGGGACGATGAACCTCTTTGCCCGTTCGCTGAAGCTGCCGCTCGATATCTGGAAAGTGCTCGACACCCTGTCCGCTGCCGCTGTGGCCGATGTTGACATCGCCACAGCCAATGGTCGCCCCTTCGTCCATCAGTTCTCTGCCGGCCTGCATGCCCGCATGGTGCGCATGCGCAACCAGATGAATTTCGCCTCCCGTCTCGGCAAGATCCGCGCCAGCACCAGCGCCGCCTTCGGCGTCATGCTCGATCCGCCGCGTTTCGAGGTGATGTTCGATATCGATGGTGATGGCCGGAGTGATGAGCGCCCGGTCTCGGCGATTTCCGTGTCGAACAATCCGCTCGGCAACAATGCGCTGTTCTTTGCCGACCGTGTCGACACCGGCAGGCTCGGAGTCTATCTGGCCGACCCGCTCGAGCCGACCGGCGTCGGCCTGCTCGCCTTCGACATCCTGCGTGGCCGGTTCAAGGAAAACGAGGCGGTGACGGCGTCGACGGCGGAAAAGGTACACCTCCACTTTCCCAATCACCGCAAGGGCGCGGCCTGCGTGCTGGATGGCGAATTGCTGCGCATGCCGGCCGATGTCGAGATCCGCATCCATGCGGGGCAGTTGAAAGTGTTTGTCGCGCCGTCCGGTCCAGCGGCCTGAACGCGAGCGGCGCCCCTCCTGGAGCGTCGCTCTTGAAGACATGCTGGCTGCCTTCAATGGCTGAAGGCGGCCGCAATCAGGTCTCGGGTATAGGCTTCCTTCGGATGATCGAAGATCGCTTCCGTATCGCCCTCTTCGACAATCTTGCCGTTCTTCATCACCACTACATGGTCCGACATCGCCTTGATGACCGAAAGGTCATGGCTGATGAACACATAGGAGAGACCGTGTTTCTCCTGCAGGTCGCGCAGGAGCTCGATCACCTGTCGCTGCACCGACCGGTCAAGTGCGGAGGTCGGCTCGTCGAGGATGACGACTTTCGGTTTGAGGATGATCGAGCGGGCAATCGCAATGCGCTGCCGCTGGCCGCCGGAGAACTCGTGCGGATAGCGGTTGCGTGCCGCGGGATCGAGCCCGACTTCCTTTAGCGCAGCGATCGCACGCGTGTCGCGCTCGGCCCGTGAGAGTTGCGGCTCGTGCACGTAAAGCCCTTCGGTGATGATCTCACCCACGGTCTGACGCGGCGAGAGCGAACCATAGGGATCCTGGAAGACGAGCTGCATCTGCTTGCGGAACGGCCGCATGCCGGCGCGGTCGAGGTTGGAGATATCGGCGGTCTCGAAGCGGAATGCGCCGTCGGCTGCCAGCAGCTTCAGCAGCGCACGTCCCAGCGTCGATTTGCCCGAGCCGGATTCGCCGACGATCCCGATGGTCTGGCCTTGGCGCAGCCGAAGGCTCACCTTGTCCACCGCCCGGAAGGTACGGTTCGGACGCAGGAAGCCGCCGCTGCCGATGTCGAAATCGACGGTGACATTGCGCCCTTCCAGAACGACCGGCGCGTCGTCGGCCGGAGCAGGCTTGGTGCCCGTGGGTTCGGCCGCGAGCAGCATTTTCGTATAATCATGCTGGGCATTGCCGAAAATCGCATCGCGGCTGCCCTGTTCGACGATCTCGCCCTTGCGCATCACGACCACACGGTCCGCGACGTGTTTGACCACACCCAGATCATGGGTAATGAGCACGATCGCCATGCCGAAGCGCTTCTGCAGATCGGCAAGAAGCGTCAGAATCTGCGCCTGGATGGTGACGTCGAGGGCGGTTGTCGGCTCGTCGGCAATCAGCACGTCGGGCTCGTTGGCCAAGGCCATGGCGATCATGACGCGCTGGCGCTGGCCACCGGACATTTCGTGCGGATAGCTGTCGATGCGGCGTTCCGGGTCCGGTATGCCGACCAGCTTCAGGAGTTCCAGAACGCGGGCGCGCGCTGCACTCTTGCTCAATCCCCGATGATGGACGAGCGGCTCGGCGATCTGCTTGCCGATCCGGTAGAGCGGATCGAGCGAGGTCATCGGCTCCTGGAAGATCATGGTGATCTTCGAGCCGCGCACCGTGTTGAGCGTCGAGAGCGGCTGGCCGACAAGGTTGGTGCCGCCATAGACGGCCTCGCCGGAAACACTGCCATTCTTGGCGAGCAGCCCCATGATGCCCATCATCGTCTGGCTCTTGCCGGAACCCGACTCGCCGACGATGGCGAGCGTTTCGCCTTTCTTCACGTCGAAGCTGATGCCCTTGACCGCTTCGACGATGCCGTCGGGCGTCTGGAAGGTGACCTTGAGGTCGTTGACGGTGAGGACCGGTGTCATCTGGTTCGTCTCCATCTCAACGATCCCTAGGGTCAAGCGCATCGCGCAGGCCATCGCCGACGAAATTCAGCGCAAAGAGCGTGGCGACGAAGAAGATCGCCGGGAAGATCAAGAGCCAGGGCGCGCCCTGCATGTTCTTCGTCCCTTCGGAGATCAGTGTTCCCCAGCTCGCAAGTGGTGCCTGGACACCGAGGCCGAGGAAGGACAGGAAACTTTCTGTCAGGATCACCTGCGGCACGACAACCGTGACGAAGACGATGACCGGACCGATCGTGTTCGGGATGATGTGCCGGCGGATGATCTGCCAGTCGGTGAGGCCCAACGCTTCCGCCGCCCCGACAAACTCACGGCGCTTGAGCGAGAGTGTCTGGCCGCGCACGATACGGGCCATTTCCAGCCATTGCACCGCCCCGATCACGACGAAGATCAGCACCACAGATCGTCCGAAGAAGACGACGAGCACGACGACCAGGAAAACGAAGGGCAGCGAATAGAGGATTTCGACGAAACGCATCATGACGTTGTCGATGCGGCCACCGAGATAGCCCGAGGTCGCGCCATAGATGACGCCGATGCCGAGCGAAACGAGGCTCGCGGCCAGGCCAACGGCAATCGAGATCTGCCCGCCGAGCATGACACGGACGAGAAGGTCTCGACCATTGGTGTCGGTGCCGAAGGGGAAGTAGACCTGATCGACCTTGCCCGACACGCTCATCGTCAACCCGTCGGTGCTCTGGTCGGTCACCGTGCTTTCCTTGAACTCGTTCGAGCGGTCAAAATAGCGCACGGTGCGCGGATCGATGGGCTTCGACGAGGTCAGGATGGCGGTAAAGGTGCCGTCGACAACCTCAAGGCTCTTGAGTTCGACACGGGCGCGCTTGGCGACACCTTCGGCCACCTCCTGAAGGGACTCTGGATCTGGCCGTGGCGAAAGGCTCGGTGGAACGGTAACATAGGAGGCGAAGACCTGATCGTAAGTGTGCGGCACGAAGAACGGGCCGGCAAAGGAGAAGAGCGCGATCAGGAAGAGCATGACGCAGCCGGCCATGGCTGCCTTGTTGCGCTTGAAGCGCAGCATGGCGAGCTGTGTGAGGCTGCGGCCCGCGACTTCGCCTGGGGGCAGGCCCTGAGAAACGGATGTATCAGTCATTGCGGACCCTCGGATCGAGCAGGCCATAGGCGATATCGACCAGCAGGTTGAAGACGATCACGAACACGGCGACGAGAATGACGGTGCCCATGACGAGGGGATAGTCGCGGTTGAGCGCGCCAAGCACGAAGTAGCGGCCGACACCGGGAATGGTGAAGATGCTCTCGACGACGGCAGAGCCGGTCAGAAGGGCGGCCGCACAGGGCGCCAGATACGAGACGACCGGCAGCATGGCGCCGCGCAGTGCGTGGGTGACGACCACCACGCGGGCCGGCAGGCCATAGGCACGCACGGTGCGGACGTGGTCGGCATTCAGCG
>CALSAF010000074.1:0-21167 GCA_943372805.1 Rhizobium sp. Q54 | reverse complement strand
ACCCTTCAGGATGCCGCCGGCCGCCAGAATAGCCTCGGGCGTGTCTACATCCAGCCGTGCGGCAGGACCGATTTCGACATCGATGACGACAAGGCCAGCATTCTCGATCACCGGGCGCGCGCCGATGTCGCCCTCGAGCGCCTTCAATGCTTCAAAGGTCGCGGCCGGCAGGATCACCGGATTGCCGCGCTGGCCATCGGCGACGGCGCGCACGATCGCCTTGCCACCTGACTTCGCGTAAGCACGGACAAGGGTCGCGATATCGCTGGCGGACACATTGGGCATATCAGCAAGCAACACCATCATGCCCGGAAGCCCTTCGGCTTCGATCGCCGCCAGCCCGGCTTTGAGCGAGCTTGCCATGCCACTGGCAAAGTCCGTGTTTTGTAGAACCTTCGCACCGAGACCGACAAGAGCATCTGCAACCTCGTCGCTGCGATGACCGGTGACGACAGTCACGGGACCGACCTTCGCCTCCACCGCTTGACGCACCGAGCGCCGGACCAGCGGCTCGCCCTCGAATTCCGCGAGCAGCTTGTGGCGCCCGCCCTCGCCCATCCGAATGGCCCGACCGGCAGCGAGCACCACAAGGCCGAGGGCAACAGGGTCGGCCTCTGCGGTAGCCGCAAGGCGCGGAAGTGGGCGGCTCGGGATCTCCATCAGCAAACCACCAACACCCCAACCGGTCATCTCGATCCGATCTGGTGGATGTCCCGCGAAGATCCGGTTCAACACCCAGTCGAAGCCATTTTCCTTGGGCGACCGCGCACAACCAGGGGCGCCGATGACACGAATGGCGCCGACATGGCCGAGCACAAGCAGATTGCCGGGATCAACCGGCAGCCCCACCTGATCGACGATCCCGCCGGCAAGCCGGATCGCCGCCGGAATGACATCCTCGGCATCGGCAACAGCCGAGGCGCCGAAGACGACAACAAGCGACGGGATCTCCCCCTCTTCCGCGCGGTCTCCATCCAACGCCGCACGGATGGCCTGCGCCACCGCCTCGGCCTGGTGGGCCACGCGAGTTTCGGAGATCAGGCGGCTGCCCGAGGGCGCAAGCCGCGCTTCGAGCACGCGCACCGTCTTGTCCATCACCGACGGTTTGAGCGACGGCAGTTGCGTCGCTACCAGATGAACGCGGTGTGTCCGGTAGGGCGCAACTTCAAAGGCAGGGCCAGACCGCAAGATCATGGCCGCAGCCTCGATGCTGCGGTCGGCGACTGCGAGCGGGATGATCTTGATCGTCGCAACGAGATCGCCGGCCCGCACGTCACGGCGATCGGCAAGACAGGCGAGCGTGATCGCCGGATCGACACTGTTGAAACGGTCAACCGCATGCCTGTCGGCAAGAAACAACCCATTGTCGGAAGCATAGAAGTTTACGCGCCCGGTGGAAGCGGGACTGCGGCTGAACCCGCTTGGCACGACCGCAGCCGCCAGTTTCTCTGCCGCTTCGTCCTCTGCCATGTCACCAGGATCAAGGCTGCAAGCAATGACGGAGGAGATTCCCTCGGCTGCGAGCTGCGCAAGATCGACCGCGTCCAGACGATGCCCCTTCGGCAGTTTTCCGGAGGCGAGCGGCTGTGAATGGGCGAGGATCGAGCCCTCGGCCGCCTCGACCGGGATCGGTCCGAACTTCATGCAGAGGCCTCATCTGACGTGGAGGACGACACCAGGCTCCGCCGCCGGAGCGACTGGATGATTTCCGCAGTTATTGCAACGGCGATCTCGGCAGGCGTTGACGCTGCTATGTCGAGGCCGATGGGAGCGCGGATACGGGCGATGGTCTCAGAATCGAAGCCAGCTTCTGCCAACCGCTCCACGCGCTTCGCATGGGTTTTGCGCGACCCGAGCGCGCCAACATAGAAACACCCGGCCTTGAGAGCCGCGGTGAGGCCTGGATCGTCGATCTTCGGATCATGGGTTACCGCGACCATGGCGCTGTAGCGGTCGAGCTGCATCGTTGCGAAAACGTCATCCGGCCAGTCGGCACGCAGGTCGACACCGGCAAAACGTTCGACCGTGGCAAAGGCTGTGCGCGGATCGATGATTGTCACAGCGAATCCAGCAAGCGCTGCCATGGGCGCCAGAGCCTGACTGATATGGACGGCGCCGATCACCACGATCCTCGGCGGCGGCAGGTGAACGTTGAGAAACACACTGCGACCATCAACCTCGATCATGCCGGATTTTCCGGAAAGCAGCCGCGCAGCGACATCTGCACCAAGGGCGTCAGACGGCACCTGGTCTTCCGTCACCAGCCGGGACGTGCCGGCGGCAATGTCCGTCACCAGCACGGCGCCTTGACGTTCGCGTTTCGCGGCATTCAGTGCCTTCAGCGTTGCAATATCCATCACCCGAGCCTCTCGACAAGGACCCGGATTCGCCCGCCACAGGAGAGGCCGACGCGCCAGGCCGTCTCATCGGCAACGCCGAATTCGAGCATCTTTGGCGTGCCGCTTTCGATCACATCAAGCGCGTCGGTGACAACGGCCCCTTCGACGCAGCCACCGGAAACGGAACCTTCGAAATTGCCCTCGCTGTCGATCACGAGATGGCTGCCAACGGGGCGCGGCGCCGAGCCCCAGGTTTCAATGACGGTGGCGATCGCAACGGAGCGCCCTTCCTCCTGCCAGCTTTCAGCGATCGCAAGTGGATCACGCAGAACGGTATCGGTACTCATGGCTGGCTCCTTTGGGACCCAAGATAGCGGCGCGGATCGCAATCCCGATCCGGCGCTCCGGAGAGAGACTGCACCAGATCCGACAGCGCTTCCAAATTGTGGACGGACCGCAGCTCGTCGACATGCGGCAGCATCGCGCGGACGCCACGGGCGCGAGCCTCGAAGCCGGCAAAGCGCAGGAGCGGATTGAGCCAGACGAGCCGGCGGCAGGAGCGGTGAAGACGATCGGTTTCACGGGCCAGCAGCTCGACCTCGTCACGCTCCAGCCCGTCTGTTATCAGCAGCACCACAGCACCCTGGCCCAGAACGCGCCGCCCCCAATGCCGGTTGAACAGCTTCAGCGTCTCGCCGATACGCGTACCGCCGGACCAGTCGGCAACCGCCTCACTGCACTGGGCAATGGCCTCGTCCGGGTCGCGATGCCTCAACTGGCGGGTGACATTGGTAAGCCGCGTCCCGAACAGGAAGGTATGCACTCTACGCCGCCGTTCCGTCAGCACATGCAGGAAATACAGAAAGATCCGGGTATACTGGCTCATCGACCCAGAAATGTCGGCGAGAATGACCAGCGGTGGTGGCTGGTAGCGGCGCTCGCGAAACTTCGGCAGCATCAGGTCACCGCCGGTGCGCAGAGACTGGCGCATGCTTGCGCGCGCATCAATGGTACGCCCGCGCGGCGACAGGCGGTAGCGACGGGTCTGAATCAGATCGAGCGGCATGGCGAGACGTTCGATCGCACGGCGTGCCTCCTTGAGTTCAGCCGCCGTCATCTGACCGAAGTCAAGCCGGCGAAAAACTTCCTGGCCGGACACCGTGAGCCGCGCATCGATCTCGACGTCGGGCTCCTCGCGCGGCTTCGGCTCACGCCCCTTCTCGGCAAACAGTGCATCGCTCACCCGCGCGCCACCGGCCTTAGGCTTCTGCCGCTCCCCGATGGCCGCAACCGGTGACATCAGCGCGATCATCTTGCCGACGAGATCCCGCGAACGCCAGAAGATCGAAAAGGCCTCATCGAAGACCGGCTGGTCCTCGTGGCGCTTGACGAAGATGGCCGAAAGAGCCGCATGAAACTCGACCCGCGAACCGATACCGATCGCATCGATGGCTTCAATGGCATCGATCACGGCGCCTGGTCCTGGCTTCAGTCCTGCTTTCCGGAGCACGCGCGCGAAATGCACGATGTTGTCCGCCAGCCGCCCCTCGCCCTGCACCGGTGGCGGCACGACAATGCCGTCCCGCCCGCCGCCTGATTGCGGTCCCGCGTCATGCATCTCAACCTGCCGTCGCCAGAAGCTCGGCCTTCACCTCGGAGAGCAACGCCTGACCGTCGCTTCCCTGGATACGGGCGATGTCTTCATGGTACTTCAGGAGTGTGCCGAGCGTATCGGTGATGGTCTCCGGGTCGAGCGCAAGTCTGTCCAGCTCGGTCAGGGCTGTCGCCCAGTCGATGGTTTCGGCAATACCCGGATTCTTGAAGAGATCGATGGTCCTCAGCTTCTGTACATAGGCGACGATCTGACGGGAGAGTTGTTCGTTGCAGCCCTTCACCTTGCGCCTGATGATGGCGAGTTCGTCGGCAGCAACGGGATAGTCGACCCAGTGATAGAGACAACGGCGTTTCAAAGCGTCGTGCACTTCACGCGTCCGGTTCGACGTCACGATCACGATCGGCAGCTCGGCAGCCTTGAACGTTCCGAATTCGGGGATCGTCACCTGGAAATCGGAGAGCACTTCGAGCAGGAAGGCTTCGAAGGCTTCATCCGTGCGGTCAAGCTCGTCGATCAGGAACACCGGCGCGCGACCGGGTTCACCCTGCAGGGCCTGCAGCACGGGCCGGCGAATGAGGTAACGTTCGGAGAAGATGTCACCTTCAAGCCGTGAACGGTCCGAGACCCCGGAGGCCTCCGCCATGCGGATTTCGAGCATCTGCGCAGGGTAGTTCCACTCGTAGACGGCGGAGGAAACATCGAGTCCCTCGTAGCATTGCAGTCGTATCAACGGACGATCGAGGGCCTTCGCCAGCACCTTGGCGACTTCCGTCTTGCCGACGCCAGCCTCGCCCTCGAGAAACAGAGGGCGTTTCATCCTCAGCGCCAGGAAGAGAACCGTCGCCAGCGGTCTACCGGCCAGATAATCCTCAGCCGACAGAAGATCGATGATGCCATCGATCGTCTCCGGCAATGCCGTTCTCGATGTCTCCGCCATGTCTCCTCCCATGTTCGGGAAGAAGCTTATAGCGTGTGATAGCCCCGGTCCAGATAGATGAGGGATGGCTCACGGGCACCGAAATGCACCGCCTTGACCTCACCGAAGAGCACGGTGTGGGTGTTGGTCACCTTCCGGTCGGTGACGACACAGTCGAAAGCGGCAATCGCATCCGACAGCACCGGCGAACCGGTTGCCAGCTTCTGCCATCCGGCAAGCGCGAAGCGTTCCTCGGCTGAAAGCTTGCCGAAGCCCGCAAAGGCGTTGGCGAGATCCTGGTGGTGCGCACCGAGTGTGTTGAGCGCGAAGTGACCACTGTCAAAAAGGACAGCGTTGCTGGCATTGCTGTTGTTGAGGCAGACAAGCACTGTAGGCGGACTGTCGGACACCGAGCAGGCGGCGGTAATCGTGACGCCGCGCCGAACACCCTGATGCTCTGTCGTGACGATCTGGACATGGCCAGCATAACGGCTCATGGCATCGCGATAAACGACCGGATCAAGACCAGCGACACTCAAACTCACCACTCCCCTTGCTGAATTTCTCCATCTCGGGGGCAATATGGGCCGCAGCCCTTACCTTTTCCACAACACACCGCCGTTTTCTCGGCAACACCCGATCCGCCCCCGGAAAGCCAGCATTTCCAATCGCCTGCGCTTTCGGCTAGGATCGAACCATGATGGGAGAAGCACTGATGAAACGCCTGCTCACGGCACAGATCCTGCTGGCCATCGGCCTGGCACCTGCGGCAGCGGCCGAACTGAAGCTGGCCGTCGTCGCACCGAAAGGCGGACAGTTCGAGGTCCTCGGCGACCAGGTCCGACAGGGCGCGGCATTCGCCGCCGACAAACTCTCCATCGGGTTGGTTGAGATCGACGAGCCCTGCACCGAAGGCAGCGGCAAGGCGGTCGCGGATGCGATTGCAGCAGCGGGAGCCAGAGCCGCCATCGGCTTTTTATGCAGCGAGAGCCTAAAGGATGCCCTGCCCGCCCTGGCAGCGGCCGGCGTACCCGCGTTCACGTTGTCCGTCCGCTGGAAGGGAATCATGGAGGATGCGAACAAGGCCGGCTGGCCACTCTTCCGACTGGCCCCCAATGCCGACCAGGAAGCAGCCAAGCTCTCTCAAGTGATCCTGCGCGATTGGGCCGACGCGCCGGTCGCGCTTTTGGAAGACGGCACCATCAGGGGTCGCGAATTGACCGAAGCCATACGTATTAGCCTTGAAGAACGCGGCCTGAAGCCGGCCTTCATCGACACCTTTCGGCCGGGCCAGGAACAACAGCTGGCACTGGTCCGCCGGCTGAAGAAGGCAGGCGTGACACGGGCCTTCGTCGGCGGCGACCGCAATGACGTCTCGATTATCGCCAGGGATGCCCGGTCGGAGAACTTGACTCTGACCATCCTCGGTGGCGAGGCCTTGCGTTCGGCCAACGAACCCGTGCCGCTTCAAGATGGCGTACTCGCCGTGGGGCTAGTAGAGACAACGCAGGGACCGTCAGCCAGCACACTGGCGACGGAATTTGCGGCAGCGGAAATCTATCCCGAGGGTTACGTGGTGCCTGCCCATGCAGCGGTCACCATCATCGCAGACGCCTGGGGAATCTCGACCGCCATGGGAACGCCTGCGACGGATGCCCTGGTCGGGACCACGTTCGAGACGGCGCTAGGGCCGGTGACATTCGGTGAGGATCACGAGCTCACCAACAATCCCTATCGCCTGCTGCAATGGCAGGGAAACGCCTTCGTCCCTGTGCCGGAGCCATCCCAGTGATGCCGGTCAATCCCGGTAGGGCCAAAAGGCCTGACTGAAGACCCCGCCGTCGACCCAGATGGTCTGGCCGGTGACGAACGCCGATTGCGATCCGGCGAGGAACAGGATCGGACCAGCGATATCCTCCGGCGTACCGACGCGGCGAAGCGGTGTGACGTCTCCCCAGGTCTTGGCATAATCGGGGGCTTCCGCCTGTGTACGCGCCGTCTCGATGGCGCCCGGCGCCACGCAATTGACGCGTATCTGATGTGGCCCGAGCTCGATGGCGGAGACCTTGGTCAGCTGCTCGATACCACCCTTCGACGCAGTATAGTCCACGAGCTTCGGGAAGGCGTGCTTGTTGCAGCCGGAGCCGAGATTGATGATCGACCCACCTTTACCGGCAGTGACCATGCGTCGGGCGACGCGCTGGGTATTCAGGAAGGTGCCCTTGAGATTGGTGCTGATGACGGCATCCCAGCGCTCTTCGGAAAGCTCGAGCATCGAGGCCCAGGTCTGGATGCCGGCATTGTTGACCAGCACATCGGGTGTCTGGCCCGCCCAGGCAATCACCTCATCGAGAAAGGCCTCGATCGCTGCACTGTTGGCCACCTCGCATTCTCGGCCGATCGCCCGTCCACCGAGGGCCGCGACCTCCGCCTCGACTTCGGCAGCAGCAGCACTCTGGCCAAGATGGGTAAAGGCAACGTCATAACCGTCGCGCACGAAGGCGGACACAAGGTGTCGACCGATGCCGGAGCTGCCGCCGGTGATGATTGCGAACTTGGCCATGTCGTCCTCCCAGACTGCTTTGATGTGTCCGAGGGATGAATTGCCAGGCGCCGATCGTCAAGGGCAGGCATCGCGATGGGGCTTTCTCATCCCAAGGCATGGTTGCCGCCCGGGATCGCCGATGCTATGCGGTCGCCGAGCCATCGCCCCGTCTGCCAAGGCAAGCAACGCTTGGACGGCGCGCAACCGTCCTGCCCGTCGAGGATAATAAGATGACCCGCCCTCTCCTGATCTCGCCCTCCATTCTCGCAGCCGACTTCTCCCGCCTCGGCGAAGAAGTCCGCGATGTCGTCGATGCCGGCGCGGAATGGGTGCATCTCGACGTCATGGACGGCCATTTCGTGCCGAACATCTCCTTCGGCCCGGCGGTGATCAAGGCACTGCGCCCGCATACCAAGGCTGTCTTCGACTGCCATCTGATGATCGCGCCTGCCGATCATTATCTGGCGGCCTTTGCCGATGCCGGCTGTGACGTCATCACCGTCCATGCCGAGGCCGGCCCGCATCTGCACCGTTCGCTGCAGACCATCCGGGCACTCGGCAAGAAGGCCGGCGTTTCCCTTAACCCGGCGACCCCGCTCTCGGTGATCGAGCATGTCATGGATGATCTCGACCTGATCCTGATCATGAGCGTCAACCCGGGCTTCGGCGGCCAGAAGTACATTCCCGCCATGACCGACAAGATCGCCAAGGCTAACGCCCTGATCGGCAACCGCCCGATCGATCTCGAAGTCGACGGTGGCGTGACGGCTGATAATGCCGCGGAGATCGCCAAGGCCGGCGCCAATGCCCTCGTTGCAGGTTCCGCGATCTTCAAGGGCAAGGGCGTTGACGACTACCGCAAGACGGTCAACACTCTTCGCAAGGCAGCCGAGGGAGGTCGCGGTTGAGGATCAGGCTTTCCGCCATTGCACTCGTTCTCCTGACGGCCACAGCCGTCAGCGCCGGCGACGTGGCGGAGATGCGGCCGATCGGCTTCTCCCCGGACGGCAGGTTCTTCGCCTTCGAGCAATTCGGTGAACAGGATGGCTCTGGTTTCGCCTATGCGGAAATCCAGGTGATCGACACGCAGACTGATACCTATGCGCCCGGCACACCGGTTTCGGTCCTGATCCGTCGCGAAGAGGCATCGGTCGGCGAAGCGCGGCGTGACAGCCTTGCTCAGGCAAAGACGATCCTCGAGGCCCGAAAGATCGGTGACGACCCGGGCTATCTGGTCGCGCTGTCGCCGATCGGGGAATTGTCGGAACAGCTACACGAGCTGCGCTACCAGGCCTTCCCGAGTTTCTACATCTCCGACGGCATCCATCGCCTGTCTCTGGAAGAATTCGGCGCTGAGGGCCAGGAACTCTGCCGCAGCATGAACGTCGATGTTCAGGGCTTTGCGCTATCGCTCGCTGATGACAAGAAGCCTGACGCACGACGCGTGGTCTATCACGACAAAACCATCCCGAAGAGCCGCAACTGCCCGAGCGCCTATGCGATCGGAGGCGTGGTGACGCCTGCCATCGGTTCGCCCGCGCCGCACATGGTCATGATCCAGGTCGTCTCCCTGGGCTTCGAGGGCAACAATCTGCGCTGGCTCGCCGTTCCGGTGAAGCCTTGACGGAGTGGCGATGGTTTCCACCGGCTGCTTTGTGGGTTTTCGGTTCGATCGCCTGGGGCTTTGCCATGGCGGCAAGCTTCCTGCTGTCGGTGTATGTCTTCGGTCGCGCCACCGGCAGCCATGATCTCGGCCTGACGGCCATCTACGCCAGCGGTGGCCTCTTGGGCTGGCTGGTGGCGCTGCCAATTATCCAACTCACTACTCAGAGGCGTCGGCCATCCGTGGTCCTGGCTGGATGGATGCTGCTCCTGGGTGTTGTCACCATCGGCGCAACGGCCGGCCTTTACGCGCTGCAATACCGCCATTTCTATGCCCATTGGCACGCGCCCTTTGCCTCACGCATCTGGGGCTACCAGATGTTCTACACGACCGCCGTTGCCCTCTATCAGTTCGCGGTGCTGGGTGTGCGGCATCTGCTGCCAGCCGGTTTTGCCATGCTTATCGCCCTGAGCGTGGTGATGGCCCGCCGCAGCCGTTGAGCTTGCCGCCCCACTTTGCTAAGGGGGGCCAGCATTTCAAGTCCAACGAAAGACGAGCCCGATGATCCCGCGTTACTCCCGGCCGGAAATGGTCGCCATCTGGTCCCCCGAAACCAAGTTCCGCATCTGGTTCGAGATCGAGGCCCATGCCTGCGACGCGCTCGCCGATCTCGGCGTGATCCCCAAGGAATCCGCCCGCACGATCTGGGAAAAGGGTGGCCCGGCCGAATTCGACGTCGCCCGCATCGACGAGATCGAAGCCGTCACAAAGCACGACGTCATCGCCTTCCTGACGCATCTCGCCGAATTCATCGGCCCGGATAGCCGCTTCGTCCACCAGGGCATGACCTCGTCGGACGTGCTCGACACGACGCTGAACATCCAGCTGGTGCGCGCCGCCGACATCCTGATCGCCGACATGGATCGTGTGCTCGCGGCCCTCAAGGCCCGCGCCTTCGAACACAAGGACACGGTTCGTATCGGCCGCAGCCACGGCATTCATGCCGAGCCGACGACGATGGGCCTGACCTTCGCCCGCTTCTATGCCGAGATGGCCCGCAACCGCGACCGTCTCCTCAATGCCCGCGCCGAAGTCGCGACCGGTGCGATCTCGGGTGCCGTCGGCACATTCGCCAATATCGATCCGCGCGTCGAAGAACATGTCTGCGCAAAGCTCGGCCTCGTGCCGGAGCCGATCTCCACCCAGGTCATCCCGCGCGACCGCCACGCGATGTTCTTTGCCACGCTTGGCGTCATCGCCTCGTCGATCGAAAACGTTGCGATCGAAATCCGCCACATGCAGCGCACCGAAGTTCTGGAAGCCGAAGAGTTTTTCTCGCCGGGCCAGAAGGGTTCGTCGGCCATGCCGCACAAGCGCAACCCGGTTCTGACCGAGAACCTGACGGGTCTCGCCCGCCTCGTTCGTATGTCGGTCGTTCCCGCCATGGAAAACGTGGCTCTCTGGCACGAGCGCGACATCAGCCATTCGAGCGTCGAGCGCGCGATCGGTCCCGACACAACGATCACTCTTGATTTCGCCCTCAACCGTCTGGCCGGCGTCATCGAGAAGCTCGTCATCTATCCCGAGAACATGTTGAAGAACATGAACAAGTTCAAGGGGCTGGTCATGAGCCAGCGCGTGCTTCTGGCACTGACCCAGGCAGGCGTTTCGCGTGAGGACAGCTACCGTCTCGTCCAGCGCAATGCGATGAAGGTCTGGGAAAAGGGCGCCGACTTCCTGGAAGAGCTGCTCGGCGATGAAGAGGTTCGCGCCGCCCTCTCGGAAGACGACATCCGCGAAAAGTTCGACCTAGGCTATCACACCAAGCACGTCGACACGATTTTCGCCCGCGTCTTCGGTTGACCGGACGCGGCAACGCGACAAGATGAACTGGCGGGCGCGGAGAAATCCGCGCCCGATCTATTTCGACGCAAGGAGCTCGGCATGAAACCCCTGGCGCGTCTCGCGGCAACCGCGGTCTATGCCTTAGCGCTGCTCGGCATCTGGCTTCTCGGGGGCAGCAAATATGACTGGATGTCCGATATCGATCCGGCCTTTGCCGACGCCTTGATCGAAACGGACGGCAGCCGGGATGTCGCTGCCGCCGCTCTTGTCGTCATCGCCTTGTGCGCAACCGTGTTCCTCGCCAGATCATGCACGAAGAGAGGCAACCGGGTTACACCTCTCATCCTGTCTCTGCTTGCGATTCTGGTGTACGTCGCCAGCCGCGCGTAAGGCCCGGTTCGCGGCGCTAGGCCACCAACCGACGATAGAAATGCCAGGTCGCGTGACCAAGGACGGGCACGATGACCACCAGCCCCACCATCAGTGTCGCCATTCCGACGGCCAGCAGGCCTGCGACCATCACCCCCCAGACGGCCACCGGCACCGGATTGGCAAGGCTGGCGCGCACCGAGGTGGCGACTGCCGATGCTGCCCCGCAATCGCGATCGAGTAGCATCGGAAACGCCACGAGGCTGATCACCAGCGCAACGAGCGCCAGCACGAAGCCGATACCATTGCTCCAGATCAGGAACGCCGCTGCATTCGGATGATCGAAGACACCGCTTGCAAAGGCGAAGACACCCGGCGCCGGATAGTCACCGATCATGGAGAGGTAGAGCCCGCGTGAGACGACCAGCCAGATCATGAACAATGTCAGGAGATAGGTGCTCATCATCAGGAGCGATGGCAATGACGGGGACTTGACGAGATCAAGCACGTTTGACCAGTCGGCCGGCTGGCCAAGTTCCCGCCGGCGACTGATCTCCATCAGCCCGAGTGCCAGAAGTGGCCCGACGAGAGCGAATCCGGTCAGCAGCGGATAGACCATCGGCAAAAGCTCGATGCCCGCACTCCAGCCGATCATCACTGCACCGGCGATGGGATAGATGAGCGCCACAAAGGCGTAATGAGAAGGCTTTTCGAGAAAGTCCTCATAGCCTTCCCGCAATGCCGCAAAGACATCCGACACAGCGATCCGGCGTACAGAGGGCCGGACAATGGTGCCGCTGGCACCGGTCATGACATGAAACGTCGACATTCTCACTTCCTCCTCAAGCAACGGGGTCTGCAAGCTGCAAAGTGAAATGCGCGGGCGGCATCGGGGCCGGACAGGTCGCGATAACGCGCCGTAAACATGATCGCCGCCGTATCCCAAGGGACTTGAGGCAACTCGATCATAAGGAATTTAGTGTATCAGCTAACTTCTATCTTGTCGTGCGCAACATGTGCACGAAGCTGTGAAAAGCCCCGGCAGGCGAGAGCACCGACCGCCGGGGCGCATGGGAGCTCAGCGGCAGGTATACCGCGCCTCACCTTCGGCTGCCGCATCGCTGCCGGCCCGCGTGACCGAGGGATAAGGGCAATAGAGGAAACGCGACCCGCTCAGCGAAACTGCTTCCTGGTTGTCATCCGTCACACCCGCCGCAATCCCGCCCGGTTGCCTGCCACCTTCGACCCAGTCGACCAGCGGTGTGAAGAAGTCGAAATCGTTGAAGCTCGGTCCGCTCGCCCCATGCGGCATACCCGGGATCCGGTAGAGCGCCACGAACTCCGACGCCTTGTCATTATTGTTGGCATCAAGCTTGCGATACCAGTCGACCGTATCGACGACCGAGAAGACCGGGTCGGAATTGCCATGAAACACGATCATCTTGTGGCCTGTCTGCCGGAAGGCATCTAGGCGTGGATCGGCGGCCCCTGGTGGCACCATGAAGTCGATGGCGGATTCCGTAAAGGGTCCCTCGGTGGCTGCCACCTTCGCTCCGTCCCGAGCGACGTCAAAGTCCCGCAGGAAGTCGATCAACTCCTCGGGCGTGCCCCCCACCGCCGTCGGCGGCGTCGTAAAGACCTGCGCCAGCGAGGCGGCGCCCATCACACCAATGATCGGCTTGTTACCCCAGGCTTCGTTCCGGCTTTCGATTTTCCAGGTCCGCCAGTTGCCTGAAGCCATGCCGGTGTCGAAGATCCAGCGGGTGTAGAGCGCCTTGCCGTCGGCATCCTTCGGCCCGGCAACGGATGTCTGGAGCGCATCGATCTGCTCTTTCCGAAGGCAGCCTGAATTCGCCCCACCCTGGCAGGCCAGCACCTCGATCCTGAATGTCGTCTCGCAGGCGTCAGCATCCGCGACGATGCCGTCGGAGACGCCGTCGAGACTGTCGCAGGCCGCCAGCACACCGTCTGCGACAAGCTTTAGGTCGTCGCGACTGAAGGCCTTGGCGATGTCGTTATCGACCTTAGACCAGGCCTGGATGTCGAGCGCATGCTGGACGGCCGCCTTGGGCAGATTGAAGCCCGGATATCCGACCAGCAGCCCGTCGAACACCTCGGGCATTCGCTCGGCAGCCATCATCCCGTGCCGTCCGCCGTTGGAACTGCCAATCCCGTAGCGGAAGGCGATCGGCTTGCCGTAATGGGTCTCGACGATCTGCTCCGCAATCGGCTGCAGGGTTGCAACGGCACCATAGCCGTAGTCGCGCCGGGCCTCAGGATCGAAACCGAAGGCAGCCCCCCCGGCAAGTCCCCGGTCCGGATTGGCCTTGCCATCATGGCCGGCATCGCTGGATACCACGGCATAACCGCGTCCCAGGGCCGTTTCACTTTTCCGGCCACCCAGAAGAGGTCCAAGTGCCGGCACCACAGCACCGTCATTGCCGCCATTGAACTGATGGACGAAACGCTCGTTCCAGGCGACGGGCAGCCGCAACTCGAAGCGGATCGCATAGGTCTTTCCGTCGATGCCCTGCCTGTCAGCGGTCTTTCCTCTGACCAGGCAATGGGCGACGGGAATCTCCTCGCTTGCGGCAGTCTCGACAGACTCGGTGATGGTGACTGTTGATGGATGGTTGTCTTTCTGCGCGAGTTCGGCGCAGGCGACGGCCGCATGCGCAGCAGACGTGTCAAGCCACAGCAACAGCATTGCCGCCGCCGTCAAATGGACGTGCTTCATGAAAAATCCTCCCGATCAATACCCGGATCGATCTCCTCCCGATCCGGTAACGACGAGAACGTAACATCGACCAGAAGTGCCAACTAGTATGCATTGCATATTATTTTTCTCGATCGGCGAGACAGACGAAATCTTGACGTCGCAGCGACACAACAGCAGATAAGGGCCATGAAAGTCTCAGAAGCAGAAATCCTGATCGTCCCCGGCTATACCAATTCGGGTCCTGACCATTGGCAGACCCGCTGGGAAGCGAAACTGTCGACCGCCCGGCGCGTGGAACAGGCCGAGTGGTCAAAGCCCCTGCGCGAGGACTGGGTGGCGCGTGTGGCCGAGGAGGTGAATGCGGCGACCAGGCCCGTCGTCCTCGTTGCCCATTCACTCGGTGTCCCGGCGATCGTGCATGCGATACCGGAAATGAAGCAGCGCGTGGCGGGCGCATTCCTTGTCGCGCCACCGGATGTGGCCAATCCGGACATACGTCCGAAGCATCTGATGACCTTCGGTCCCTATCCACGATTGCCCCTGCCATTTCCCTCGATCGTGATCGCCAGCCGCAACGACCCATTCGGCGAATTCGCCCATGCCGAGGACATCGCAAATGCCTGGGGATCCTTTCTGATCGACGCGGGCGAATCAGGGCACATCAACTCAGAATCCGGTCATGGCCCCTGGCCGGAGGGGACGATGGTATTCGCCCAGTTCCTTGGCCGTCTGTGAACCAAGCCTTCCGGCCATCGCATGGCCGCGACGTCACAGACCGGCCAAGCAGACGGCGAGAGCAAGACGGGATTTAAATCCTTATTAAGCAGACGCTCATAGACTCGTTGCAACCTATCG
Organism: Rhizobium sp. Q54; assembly: GCA_943372805.1. Taxonomy (GTDB): domain Bacteria; phylum Pseudomonadota; class Alphaproteobacteria; order Rhizobiales; family Rhizobiaceae; genus Allorhizobium. Next base: position 6,361 of record CALSAF010000074.1, on the reverse strand, counting down.
AAGTCAGGAGCATCATCTTGCGCCCAGAAGCTGCCCTTTTATCCGCACCTGGTGCTGGCGGGATTGATATCTCATGCCTTCCCTGGCCAGCCGCATGGCTCGATCCTGATGGCACGATCCGCGCCATGAACGAGCCGATGCGGACAGCGCTCGGCCAGGCGGCTTCGGTGGGAGGCAATCTTGCGGAAGGTCTGCAAAACCGGGACGGATCAAGATTGATCCTGGCACTGAGCCGCCTCATGGACGGCTCCCCCTCCGCACTGGAGGTGCAGACGGCAGACGGCAACGCCCGCAACTTCATCGCCACGCTTGCCCGACCAGTCGCCGAGCCTCGTGACGCCCCTCTCCTTCTTCAGCTCAGTGAGATCACCGAGCTTCGCCGACAGTTACATGACGTGCAGGAGAGAGAAAGCCGCTGGAACCATGCGCTTGTCAGCTCCATCTCGGGCGTCTGGGATCAGCGCAGCAGCGGCGAGTTGTATTACTCGGACGTCTGGCGACAGATCAGGGGGCTTGGGCCGGACGACGCCTATCCGCCAACGACGGAAGAGTGGCTGAAAATCGTCCATCCCCAGGATCGCGAACGCGTGCTTCACTGCATCGAGCGTCAGAATGCCGGTGACCCCGATTACACCGTGTTTCAGTACCGGGAATTGCACAGGGATGGCCATTATGCCTGGATTGAATGCCGCGGCGCCTGCGTCGAACGCGACGCCGATGGCAAACCCACCCGTATCGTCGGCACGGATACCGACATCACAGCCCGCAAGGCACAGGAGGAGTGGCTCGAAGGTCTTTCACGGCGGCTGAAACTTGCGGTGGACATCTCCGGGATCGGCATATTCGAAACCGACTTCGAAGTCGGCAGAAGCGAATGGGATGAAGGCATGCGCCGGATCTTCGAGGTCGAGGCCGATCACGACATTCAGCTCGGCGGCTTTTGGGAGAGCAAACTGCATCCCGACGACCGAAGCCGTACGCTGGCCAATGTGGCAGCCAAGATCGCCGAACTGAAGCCCTTCACCGACAACTACCGGATCATCGCCAAGGATGGCAGCATCCGCTACATCCGCTCCAACAGCCTGCCGTATGTCGATCAGGACGGCAAATTGAAGATGATCGGCGTCAATTGGGACGTCACGGAGGACCAGCGCCTGAGGCAGGAACTGGAAACCCAGAAGACCATCGCCGAGACACGCAGCACCGAGATGGAAAAGACGCGGCTTGCTGCCGAGCACTCGGCATTGCACGACTACCTGACTGGCCTCCCCAACCGCCGCTATCTTGAGGCAAAGCTCGATGAATGGCGTGCGGGCAAGGGCAATCTGGGTTCAGGGATCGCCATCCTCCACATTGACCTAGACCGGTTCAAGCAGATCAACGACACACTGGGACACGGCGCCGGTGACGCCATGCTGTCTATCGCAGCCCGGATCTTGCGCGATAACATCAGACAGACAGACTTCGCCGCGCGCATCGGCGGCGACGAATTTGTCGTATTGATCGATCATGATGGCGCCACACCCGCACTCGCCGCAATCGCAAGTCGCATCATCGCCCAGATGCGGCAGCCGGCTTTCTACAACGGTCAGGAATGCCGCTTTGGCGCCAGCATCGGCATTGCCCACACGCTGGTCCGCGACATCGATCCGAAGCAATTGCTGCAAAATGCGGATATCGCGCTCTACAAGGCGAAACATCTCGGCCGCAACCGTTATGAATTCTATGCGCAGGCAAGTCGCACCATGCTGGCAGATGCCAGTCGCCTGTCGAGCGAACTCATGCGCGCGTTGGAAAACAACGAGATCTTCCCGTATTATCAGCTGCAGTTTGACGCACGCACCCGCGAAGTGGTTGGTGCCGAGTGCCTCGCCAGATGGCGACATCCGACCAGGGGGATCCTCGGACCCGACAAGTTCCTCGCGACCGCGGAAGAGTACGGAATCCTCGCACAGATCGACGGTCTCATACTCGAAAAGGCCCTTCTCGACCTCGAAGCCTGGCGCGCCGAGGGGATCGCACCGCCAAAGATATCGGTGAATGTCTCTGCCAGACGCCTGACCGACCCGGAACTCGCCCGCGGCCTCTCCGACCTGGACATCAAGCCGGGTACAGTTTCGTTCGAACTGCTGGAAAGCGTATTTCTCGATCGACAGGACGCGGCGGTGATGAGCAATCTGGACATGCTGCGACGTCTGGAGATTGACGTTGAGATCGATGACTTCGGCACCGGTCACGCATCCATCGTTGGCCTGCTCAATCTCAAGCCGACGACCCTGAAGATCGACCGGCAGCTCATCGAGCATATCCCAGAAAGCCAGGAGCAGCGAATACTCGTCAAGTCGATCATCCAGATCGCCCGTTCGCTCGGGATCAAAGTGACGGCAGAGGGCGTGGAAACGGAAGAGCACGCCCGCATTCTCAGCCGCCTTGGTTGTGATGTCCTGCAGGGCTACGGTCTCGCATGGCCGGCAGGCTTCGCTGAAGCAACCCAACTCCTGAACAAGCACAAAAAATCCGCCCCGGCCTGACGCCCGGGCGGATCAATGTAGCGCGCTATAGCAGATCAGGCGTTCTGGATCTGATCGATCGCCTGGCCGAGGAACTCCACCATCTTGGCGCGCAGTTCTTCGTCGGTGATCGACACGCCGCCGGCCGTCAGGTCACCCTTGACCTTGCGGATCACGTCTTCGTCACCAGCTTCCTCGAAATCGGCAGCGACCACTTCCTTTGCATAGGCATCCGGATCGGCCTTGCCGAGGAGACCGGCGGCCCACAGGCCAACGAGTTTGTTGCGACGGGCTTCCGCCTTGAAACGAAGCTCCTGGTCATGTGCGAACTTGTTTTCGAAAGCCTTTTCGCGATCACTGATGCCGCTCATATCGATCTCCCACTTTATGCCGCCTTCGTGCGGTTTCGTTTCCCCATTAATCAAAAGGGAGTACAAAGTGCAATGCAAACTTCCGCGAGTCAGGGTGAGTCCCTGGTGGCGCGACGTTTTGGCAGGAAGGGGTGAACTGCGCATTGTGAAAACCGAGGTTTTCCGTTAAGGGACCGCTTCAAAGACCGATCCACTGCGTCCGCGCTTTTGCGCCGGGATGCCAACAACAGAGAAAACCACCCATGAACCGTCGCCGCCGCGTTTACGAGGGCAAGGCAAAGATCCTCTATGAGGGTCCCGAGCCCGGCACGCTGATCCAGTTCTTCAAGGATGATGCCACGGCATTCAACAAGAAGAAGCATGAAGTCATCGACGGGAAAGGCGTTCTGAACAACCGCATCTCTGAATACGTCTTCACGCATCTGAACAAGATCGGCATCCCGACTCACTTCATCCGCCGCATGAACATGCGTGAGCAGCTGATCAAGGAAGTCGAGATCATCCCGCTTGAGATCGTCGTGCGCAACGTTGCCGCAGGCTCGCTCTCGACGCGGCTCGGCATCGAGGAAGGCATCGTCCTGCCGCGTTCGATCATCGAATTCTACTACAAGTCGGACGCGCTCGGTGACCCCATGGTCTCTGAAGAGCACATCACCGCCTTCGGCTGGGCCAATCCGGCAGAACTCGACGACATCATGGCACTTGCCATCCGCGTCAACGACTTCCTGTCAGGCCTCTTCCTCGGCATCGGCATCCAGCTCGTCGATTTCAAGATCGAATGCGGCCGCCTCTATGAAGGCGACATGATGCGCATCATCCTGGCCGACGAAATCTCGCCGGACAGCTGCCGCCTCTGGGACATCGAGACCCGCGAGAAGCTCGACAAGGACCGCTTCCGCCAGGATCTGGGTGGACTGCTCGAAGCCTATCAGGAAGTCGCCCGCCGTCTCGGCATCATGAATGAAAACGAACCGGTGCGCGGCACTGGCCCGGTTCTCGTCAAGTAAGCTTTGGAGAAGAGATCAGTGATCAAGGCACGCGTCACCGTCACCCTGAAGAACGGCGTTCTGGACCCTCAGGGCAAGGCCATCGAAGGCGCACTCGGCGCCCTCGGTTTCGACGGCGTCGGCCAGGTCCGCCAGGGCAAGGTTTTCGACCTCGAGCTTGCTGGCGACGACAAGGCCAAGGCCGAAAGCGACCTGAAGGCGATGTGCGAGAAGCTTCTCGCCAACACGGTCATCGAGAACTATACTATCTCCATCGCCTGAGGGTTGTAGGAGATGCGCGATGGCTGAAGTCACCAGCGAATTGATGTTCGAGCTTCTGAAGAAGCTCCATCAGAAACTCGACAGGGTCGACTTTGCCATAAGCGAGTTGCGCGCGGATAATCAGACAATGCGCGCGCAACTGCATGCGCTGCAGGGTGACGTCAACAACCTGCGCGCGACCGTCGGACACTTCGAAAGCCGGTTAGACCGGATCGACAATCGTCTGGAACTGCGCGAGTTCCAGGAAGCCCAAGCAAGGTTCGAGCCACAGCCATGAAATCAGCCGTCGTCCAGCTCCCAGGCCTCAACCGTGACCGCGACATGATCGCGGCGCTCACCAAGATCTCCGGCCATGCGCCTGCTACGATCTGGCAGACCGAGACCGAGATCCCGGATGTCGACCTGGTCGTCATCCCGGGCGGCTTCTCCTATGGCGACTATCTGCGCTGCGGCGCGATCGCCGCCCGCATGCCGGTCATGCAGGCGATCAAGGAAAAGGCCGAGCAGGGCGTCAAGGTCATCGGCGTCTGCAACGGCTTCCAGATCCTCGTGGAAGCAGGCCTGCTGCCGGGCGCCCTGATGCGCAACGCGTCGCTGAAATTCGTCTGCAAGGAAATCAAGCTGGAAGTGGTGAACGCCGACACCGACTTCACCCGCGCCTATGCCAAGGGCCAGATCATCCGCTGCCCGGTCGCTCACCACGACGGCAATTACTTCGCCGACGCTGAGACCCTGAAGGCAATCGAAGGCAATGGACAGGTGATCTTCCGCTATGCTGACGGCACCAATCCGAACGGCTCGATGAATGACATCGCCGGTGTCGTCAACGCGAAGGGCAACGTGCTCGGCATGATGCCGCATCCGGAAAACCTGATCGAGGCAGCCCACGGCGGCAATGACGGTCGCGGCATCTTCGCCTCGGCACTCGACGTCATCGCGGCCTGACGTAAGCTTCGCTTAACCACGGACATTTAAGGGAAGGCGGCCATCAGCCGAAAGATCGCCCATGCGCCGCCTCGCCTTATCCGTCATTCTCCTTGCTGCAGCCGGCCTCGCCGCCTGCAAGCCAGAGGCACCACGCCCGCCAGCAAGCGGTCAGTCGGCCCTCGACATCATGGAAAAGGTGGCAGTCGCTGCGAACCGCTGCTGGTTCAAGTCCGGGGACGCCGCGTTCAAGACCTACCAGTTGTCGCCTGAACTCAGCTCCTTCTCCGGTCGCCCACGGATCCTCCTGGTTCGCAAGGGATCACGCGACGATCGCCCCGTTTTGGTGGTCCAGGCTGAGGGAAAGCCCCCGCGCCTCGACGCTTTCGGCCCTCTCCTGAACGAGGACATCGCGCAACGGATTCGCCAGGACGTCGTTCGCTGGGCAAATGGTCGGAACGACTGCTGATCAGAACGGCGGCTGAAAAGGCCGCTCGACCAGTAGCAGACGCGACTTCCTGATTTCACGCTCGGCCATGTCAGGCGACAGGCCGACATCCCGCAACTGATCTTCGGTCAACTGTGAGAGATGGACGCGCGTTGTCCGCCGCCGCCGCCATAGCGTCAACATCCTTCCAGCAGTCTGAATGGTCGCAGCCAGCCACGCCAATCTTGGCGGTTGAACCGGGGCAACCACGGCCTTCGAACCGATTGTCTCTATTGTCACCATAACGAGAATTTCCGATGTCAATTCCAGTGATGACAGCATATGAATTGACTCCCATACAGTGACAATCTATAGAATTGTCATCATGACAAATTGGCTCCCCTCCTTAGAGACAGGCACTGGTCCGCTTTACGTTCGCATCGCGGACGAAGCGGAAAATGCGATCAAATCTGGCGCATTACCCAATGGTGCCAAATTGCCGCCGCAGCGCGATCTCGCCTATGACGTCGGGGTAACAATAGGGACAATCTCTCGTGCCTATGCCTTGCTGCGTGAAAGAGGGCTGGTCACAGGCGAGGTTGGCCGAGGCACGTATGTCCAGGGCAACAACGACAGCGGCGCGGCGCAGCCCCGCGATCCTGTGTCGATCAACTATGGTGGCACACGTGCCATAATCCCACCGCCGGGCAAGCTGCGCTTTGACACGACGGCCGCGATTGATGTCGGTCAGGCAGAGGTGGTTGGGCGCATCATGGCGGAGATCGCTTCTGCCCATCCGGGCGAGATTTCGAGCTACACGCGAACCCTCTCCCCCGACTGGCTGGAGGCAGGCAGGCAATG
>CALSAF010000073.1:0-21222 GCA_943372805.1 Rhizobium sp. Q54 | reverse complement strand
GACGCTCGGCGGTTGAGTTGGAAATACCTTGCGATGAACCAGGCCATCACGCTGCAGGCTGCGCAGCGTTCCCGTCAACATCGCCTGCGAAATGTCGGGGATCGCTCGCTTCAATTCCCCAAAGCGGTGAGGTTTGTAGCCCAATGTCTGCAAGATGAGTGACGCCCATTTGTCGCCAATATGCGCAAACACATCCCGAACGGGACATTGCGATGCGTCGAAGACCGTCGAGATGGGTGCCTTGATCATTTCCATGACCGTGTCGATCGCCATGGTGTAGTCTTGCTTCATGTTCGCATGCGCTGTCATTGGTACCAACCTCAGAACCTGGTTCTAAAAAACTGCCTACTTTACGCCGGCATTCCGATCTGCAATCTACGCCTACTCTGAAAAATAGACCAGCCAAAAACAACCATACGAATGGATATCTCATGACTGCAAAATATCTCGTTACAGGCGCTTCGGGCCAACTCGGTCAGCGTGTCCTGCATCACCTCCTCGCCACCTCGGGTGTCGCCGCAGGAGACATCATCGCGGCAAGCCGCAAGCCGGAACAACTCGCTGACTTTGCCGAGAAGGGTGTCCTGATCCGTCGCGTCGACTTTGATGATACCGCCTCCATGGAAGCTGCCTTTGCAGAAGCTGAAAAGGTTCTGATCATCAGCACCGACAGCCTCGATCGCCCCGGACACCGCCTCGTGCAGCATCGGGCGGCCATCGCGTCCGCCGAAAAGGCAGGTGTCAAGCATCTGTTGTATACCTCGATGCCCGAGCCGGCTAACTCGCCGCTGCTCTTCGCGCCGGACCATGAGGGAACGGAAGCCGCGATTGCGGCGAGCTCAATTCCTGCCTGGACGATCCTGCGCAACAACTGGTACTTCGAGAACGTGATGATGAGCGCTGGCCCGGCTCTCGCCTCGGGGCACTGGTATTCGGCTGCCGGCAACGGCAAGGTCGCTCACATCGCCCGTGACGACATTGGCCGTGCCATCGCAGCCGCGCTCGTTGCCGCCAGCGATGCCAAGGTCACCTACACCCTGACGGGTGCGTCGTCCTACACACATGCCGAGATGGGAGCTCTCGTCTCAAAGGTTGCCGGTAAGGACATCGCCGTCATCGACGTGCCTGTCGAAGGCCTCGTCCAAGGCATGGTTGGCGCCGGTCTGCCGGAACCGGTCGCACGCGTTTTTGCCTCGATTGATACCATGGTGGGCAGCGGCGGTCTGTCACGCATCACCGGCGACTTCAAGGCGCTCACGGGTGTGGAGCCGCAGAGCTTCGAGGCCTGGGTTGAAAGCCAGGCAGGCGCGTTCAAATCCATGATCCCCTGATCAATATCGGCCCCGCTAGGCCGGTCGTGATCCTGCCGCGCCCACAATGGCAGGATCATGCAGGCCGCCCGTCACCCCCGGCGGGCGGCTTCCCCAAGACCTATTCAAGCCTGCACTCCCTCTCCATCCATCGTTGTATCGCTGTCTTTCGCTTTCGGCTGCCGTTGATCCCGGGCAGGGGAAAGGGTGGCGGGGCGTGAATCCATTTCAGTAGAGCGGAATGAGCCTGCTTTGGCACTCCATCCTGCCTCATTCAGAAGCAAGCATGATGGTTTTTGCGGCAGGCGATTTCCTGCAGCGCTGGAACCGTCCGAATTCGCCTGAAAAACAGCGTTCTGCTCAACTGGCATACCCCTTGCTTCACCACTTGTAGAGTTAGCCGCTAGGGTTCCGGCGCCGCCAGGCGCGGCTGGTCCGAGAGCGGCTCCCGATGGAGAGACATCCCATCGGGTGCACGGCGGGACAAAAGCCCGGGAGACCTCGTAAGCCAAGGGATTGGCGGCGCGATGGTCCATGCCGATCCCTTTTCGAAGACGCAAAAGGGGAATTTCTACATGCAGACTATCAAGACACTCCTGTCCATCACAGCACTGGCCGGCGCGCTCGCTTTCAGCCAGATGACACCGGCCGAAGCCGCGCCGAAGAAGGACTTCAAGGTCGCCTGGTCGATCTATGTCGGCTGGATGCCCTGGGGCTATGCCAATGACACTGGCATCGTGAAGAAGTGGGCCGACAAATACGGCATCAACATCGAGGTCACGCAGTTCAACGACTATGTGGAATCGATGAACCAGTACACTGCCGGTGCCTTCGATGCGGTGACCCTCACCAACATGGATGGCCTCTCGATCCCCGCCGCCGGTGGCGTCGACACGACCGCCGTCATCGTCGGCGACTTCTCGAACGGCAACGACGCCCTCATCCTGAAGGGCAAGGACAAACTTGAGGACGTGAAGGGCCAGAACGTCAACCTCGTCGAGTTCTCGGTCTCCCATTATCTGCTCGCCCGCGCCCTTGAAAGCATCGGCTCCTCTGAGCGCGACGTGAAGGTGGTCAACACCTCGGATGCCGACCTGGTCGCCGCTTATCAGACACCTGATGTAACGGCGGTCGTGACCTGGAACCCGCTGGTCGCCAGCATCCTGGAAGATGCCTCGGCCAAGAACGTCTTTGACAGTTCCCAGATCCCGGGCGAGATCATCGACTTGATGGTCGCCAATACGGATGTCCTGAAGGACAATCCGGACTTCGGCAAGGCACTGGCCGGAATCTGGTACGACACCATGGCCGTCATGACCGCCGATAGCGAAGAGGGCAAGGCCGCCCGAACTGCCATGGGTTCTGCATCGGGAACGGACCTCGCGGGCTTCGAGGCGCAGATGGCCGCGACCAAGCTCTTCGACAAGCCGGCCGATGCCGTGGCCTTCACGGCCTCGCCGGATCTGCCCAAGACCATGGACCTTGTCCGTAACTTCCTCTTCGACAAGGGCCTTCTCGGCAGTGGCGCGCCGTCTGCCGACGTCATCGGGATCGAGATGCCGGATGGTTCGGTTCTCGGCGACAAGGAGAACGTCAAGTTCCGCTTCGCCACCACCTACATGGACGCGGCCGCCAAGGGCGCGCTCTGAGGCTGTTCAAACCGCCCGGTTGACGATCTCTGCCGGGCGGCACTCGCCTCCCTGAAATCCTGGAGTGGTCGATGCGCTGGATCAATGCTCATCCTGGAAATGGCGCGCGCCTGACACTGGTGCTCCTGCCCTTCGTGCTGGTGCTGGCCGCCTACATGATCGGCTCGGCCGAACGGCTCGCAGAAAACCCGAACGACAAGCTGCTGCCCGGCTTCGCCACACTCTGGGAGGCTGTCAGCCGGATGGCCTTCACCGCCGACGCCAGAACCGGCGAGTATCTGCTTTGGTCGGACACCTTGGCGAGCCTGGGGCGTCTGTTCGCAGGGCTTGGCATCGCCACCTCGATCGCACTCCTGCTCGGTCTCGTGATCGGCATCCTTCCTTATGCACGGGCAAGCCTGTCTCCTTTCGTCGGTGCCATCTCCATGGTCCCGCCGCTGGCGCTCCTGCCCATCCTTTTCATCGTCATGGGTCTCGGCGAGGCCTCGAAGATCGCCTTGATCGTCATCGGCGTCGCCCCGATCATGATCCGCGACCTGGCGCTGACCGCCGTCTCCCTGCCGCGTGAAATGATCGTCAAAGCCGAGACGCTCTCCGCCTCATCCTGGCAGATTGCGCTGCGTGTGGTCCTGCCGCAGATCCTGCCGCGCCTGATCACCACGCTGCGCCTGCAGCTCGGCCCTGCCTGGCTTTTCCTGATTGCCGCCGAAGCGATCTCCTCCGACAGTGGCCTCGGCTACCGCATCTTCCTCGTCCGTCGCTATCTGTCGATGGACGTCATCTTCCCTTATGTCCTGTGGATCACGCTGCTAGCGATCCTGACCGACATCCTGCTCGATCGCCTGCGCATCGCGGTCTTCCCCTGGTCCGAACTGGAGAAGGGCAAATGAGCGCGCTCTCCGTAAAGAACCTCTGGAAGGAATATGGCGACCAGATCGTGCTGGAGAATGTCTCGATCGAGATCGAATCCAGAGCCTTCGTCGCGCTGGTCGGCCCTTCCGGTTGCGGCAAGTCCACCTTCCTGCGCCTGCTACTCGGCCAGGAGCGCCAGACCAAGGGTGAGATCCTGCTCGATGGTCTGGCCCTGCCGCAGGAGCCAGGGCCTGACCGCGGCGTCGTCTTCCAGCGCTATTCCGTCTTCCCGCATCTGACCGTGCTCGGCAATGTCATGCTCGGCAAGGAGTTGAAAGCCTCCCGCTTCGCCGCCCGCCTGTTCGGTGCCGCGAAGCGCGAGGTTGAGGACGAGGCCCGCGCAATGATCGCGGCGGTCGGGCTTGCCGGCTCCGAGGACAAGTATCCGGCCCAGCTCTCCGGCGGCATGCAGCAGCGGCTGGCGCTCGCCCAGGCGCTGATCATGCGGCCCAAGGTTCTGCTGCTCGACGAACCCTTCGGCGCGCTCGATCCCGGGATCCGCGCGGAGATCCATACGCTGATGAAGACGCTATGGCACGAGGCGCCGATGACCGTGGTCATGGTCACCCATGACATGCGCGAGGCCTTCACGCTTGCGACCCGCGTCGTTGCCTTCGAGCGGCCCCGCGACCGCCCGGAGGAAAAGCTCCGCTACGGCGCAACGATCACCCGCGACATCGCCATCTGGCCGCCCCGCAAGGCGGGCGAGGCCTCCCTCTTTCGCCCCGACCGGGACGGCCCGGTCTCTTCAAAGGGTCAATAGCCGGGACGACCCGGCCAACGAAACCACTGGAGATGACAATGCATATCCGACGTTCCCCCGAAGAGATCGCCGCCAACCGGGCGCGCTACGAGGAGCATCAGAAGAAAGGGCTGGAATTCGCACCGAAGGCGTTGCCGGCAAAGAGCGCAAAACCTGCACCCGCAATCGATGCTGAGACGATCGTGCACCAGGAAAAGCTGCCCGGCGGCTGGTACTGGTGGACCCGCGTCAAGGCCAACGAGACGCTGCGCATCGCGCTCGACGAGGGTTTTTCGACCGTATCGGTCGTCGCCTGGAATGCCGAAGACCCGACGGAGCGCATGAACCTGCCTGATACCGTCAAGGTGCAGTGGACCACCGGGCTTGGAAAGGGCCGAGTCATCTTCTCCGACATGGGCAAGGTCATGTTCTCGATTACCGAGGACAGCTCCGGCGCCCATGACGTGTTGATGGGCGGCTCGACCGCCTCCTCGAACGCGAAGAAATATGCCGGCCAGAACGGTCCGGCGCTGCGCAATACCCGCGACAACTTCGTGCTGATCGCCACCAAATCGGGCCTCGACAAGCGCGACATTCCGGCAGCACTTGCCCTTTTCGCACCCGTCCGCGTCGATGCCGATGGCAAATTCGAATGGAAACCGGATCTCGTTGAAGATGGCGACTATGTCGATCTGCGTGCCGAGATGGACATGATCGTCGGCGTCTCCAATTGCCCGCACCCGCTTGATCCGAACCCGGTCTATGCCCCCAATCCCGTCAGTATCACCCGCATCGCCGCAATCGAGCCGATGGCGGATGACCTCTGCCGGACCGCAACTGCAGAAGCCATCCGTGGCTTTGAAAACAACGCTTTTGCGGCCCTGTGAGAGGAGAGGCGATCATGACCAGTTTTATCCAGACCTCTCCCGCCCGTACGCTCTCCAACACCGCGCAGGATCACTATATCGCTGCCGAAGCGCCCTTCTCGACCTTTATCAAGAAGGGTCAGCTGGTGCGCATCGAGGACAGCTACGGCCAGCAGGCCGTCGATACGCTCTTCTACAACGCCCATGACTTCTCCGAGCGCTATTCGAGCCAGGACACCATGCGCGAGCAGGGAGCTGCCTATATCTCGACCGGCACCAAGGTGATCTCCAACGAAGGCCGCGTGATGCTGACGGTGACTGCCGACAGCTGCGGCCGGCACGATACCTCTGCCGGCGCCTGCTCCTGCGAGAGCAACACGGTTCGCTTCGGCCACTACACGAAATACCTGCATGCCTGCCGCGACAACTTCGTCATCGAGGTTTCCAAACATGGCATGAGCAAGCGCGACGTGGTGCCGAACATCAACTTCTTCATGAACGTGCCGATCGAACCCTCGGGCGAAATGACCATCGTCGACGGTATTTCCGCCCCCGGCGACTATGTCGAGCTGAAGGCGGAGATGGACGTGCTGCTCGTCATCTCCAATTGCCCGCAGATCAACAACCCCTGCAACGGCTTCGATCCCACACCGATCCGGGTGCTCGTCTGGGACGACGAGGCGGCCTGATGTTCAAGAAGGTATTGATTGCCAATCGCGGCGAAATCGCCGTGCGCGTCATCAAGACGCTTCAGAAGATGGGGATCGCAAGCGTTGCGGTCTATTCCGATGCCGACCGCTTTTCGAAACCCGTTCTGATGGCCGACGAGGCGGTGCGCCTCGGCCCCGCACCCGCCAGTGAAAGTTATCTCAACGTCGACGCCGTGATCGCCGCCTGCCGTCAGACGGGTGCGCAAGCCGTGCATCCCGGCTATGGCTTCCTCTCGGAGAATATCGGCTTTGCCGAACGGTTGAAGGCGGAAGGCATCACCTTCATCGGTCCCACGCCGGACAACATTTCCGCCTTCGGCCTGAAGCACACGGCCCGCGAACTGGCCCAGGCGAGCGGCGTGCCGCTCTTGCCCGGCTCCGGCCTGCTTGACAGCCGAGAAGAGGCGCTCTCCGCAGCGGAGCAGATTGGCTATCCGGTGATGCTGAAATCGACAGCTGGCGGCGGCGGTATCGGCATGCAGCTCTGCGACAACGCGGAAGCCCTTGCCGCAGCCTTCGACACTGTCCAGCGCACGGCAAAATCCAGCTTCGGCGATGCCCGCGTCTATCTCGAGCGCTTCGTCTCCAAGGCCCGGCATGTCGAGGTGCAGATCTTCGGCGACGGCAAGGGCAGGGTGATTGTGCTTGGCGAGCGCGACTGCTCGCTCCAGCGCCGGAACCAGAAGGTGATCGAGGAAACGCCGGCCCCCGGTCTGTCCGATGCCGTGCGCCAGCGCCTGCATGCCGCCGCCGTGTCGCTCGGCCAGCAGGTCGCTTACACCTCCGCCGGCACCGTTGAATTCATCTATGATCCCGCCCGCGAGGAATTCTACTTCCTCGAGGTGAACACCCGACTGCAGGTCGAGCATCCGGTCACGGAAGCCGTTTTCGGTGTGGATCTGGTCGAATGGATGATCCGCCAGGCTGCCGGCGAAGATGTGCTGACGGGCAGGCAAAACCTCGTGCCGAAGGGGGCCGCGATAGAAGCACGCGTCTATGCCGAAATGCCCCATGCGGGCTTCCGTCCGAGTGCTGGCCTGCTGACCGAAGTTGTCTTCCCCGAGGGCGTCCGTGTCGACGGCTGGGTGGAAACAGGGACCGAGGTTACACCCTTCTACGATCCCATGCTCGCCAAGGTCATCGTCTCGGGTGCGGATCGGGATACGGCCATAGCGGCGCTCTCCTCCGCACTGCAGAAAACCTCGCTTGCCGGCATCGAGACCAATCTCGAATATCTGAAGTCCATCGCCGCCTCCGACCTGTTCCGCAGCGGCGATGTCGCGACTACGGCGCTGAAGGATTTCGCCTTCGTGCCCGATGTCGTCGAGGTGATCGCCCCTGGCGCCCAGTCCAGCTTGCAGGAACTGCCGGGCCGCCTCGGCCTCTGGCATGTCGGCGTCCCGCCCTCTGGCCCGATGGACGAGCGTTCCTTCCGCCACGCCAACCGGCTGGTCGGCAACCATGATCATACGGCGGCTCTGGAGCTTACCGTCTCGGGGCCGGTGCTGAAGTTCTTCTCCGATACCGTGATCGCGCTTGCCGGAGCGGCAATGCCGATGAAGCTCGACGGCGTCGAGGTGCCACACGACGAAGCATTACCGGTGAAAGCCGGCCAGACGCTCGCCATCGCCAGCATCACCGGTGCCGGCCAGCGCGCCTATCTGGCGGTATCGGGCGGCTTCGACGCGCCTGTTGTCATGGCCTCGCGCGCCACCTTCGGCCTCGGCCAGTTCGGCGGCAATGCCACGGGTACGCTCCGTGCGGGCCATGTCTTGCGCCTGGCCCGCCGGAACCAGACCGATGTCCTGCCGGCAACGGAACCGGCGGAGCTGACCCGCGAATGGTCCGTCGGCGTGCTCTACGGCCCACATGGTGCGCCCGACTTCTTCCTCGAAGAGGATATCGAGACACTGTTCTCGACGCCTTACGAGGTACATTTTAACTCGGCTCGAACAGGTGTCCGCCTGATCGGCCCGGCACCCAAATGGGCACGCACCGATGGCGGCGAGGCGGGGCTCCACCCCTCCAACCTGCATGACAATGCCTATGCGATCGGCGCCATCGATTTCACCGGCGACATGCCGATCATCCTCGGCCCCGACGGCCCAAGCCTCGGCGGCTTTGTCTGCCCGGCTGTGATTGCCCGCGACGAGCAGTGGAAGATGGGCCAGTTCAAGCCGGGGGATAAAATCCGGTTTCATGCCGTGGCGCGGGAGGAGGATGGTGTCCTTTCCGCAGGACTGGTGCCCGGTTTACCCCCCTCTGTCCTGCCGGACATCTCCCCCACCAGGGGGGAGAGCGGGGAGGCAGCTGTCTCACGCGCCGCTTCAGTTGAGTTGGACGGAAACGCATCTGAAGTATCGGGCGAGGCCGGCGTCGTGCCAGTCTCCCCCCTTGTGGGGGAGATGCCCGGCAGGGCAGAGGGGGGTAAAGCTCGGCACACCGCCTTCGGCTCCCCCATCCTAGCCTCGAACGATACCGGCCCCATCCCAGTCGTCTATCGCCGCCAGGGCGATGACAACCTGCTGGTCGAATACGGCCCGATGCAGCTCGATATCGGCATCCGCATGCGCGTCCATCTGCTGATGCAGGCGGTGAAGGCGGCGAGGCTGCAGGGCCTGATCGATCTGACGCCTGGCATCCGCTCGCTGCAGATCCATTATGACAGCACCACGCTGTCGCGGTCGAAACTTCTCGCCGCCCTCGCTGAGATCGAGAAGAGCCTCCCTCCGGTCTCCGCCGTCAAAGTGCCGAGCCGGACCGTATGGCTGCCGCTGTCCTGGAACGATCCGGATGCGGAACTGGCCATGCGCAAGTATCAGGAACTCGTCCGCCCCAATGCGCCCTGGTGCCCCTCCAACATCGAGTTCATCCGCCGCATCAACGGGCTCCCTGACGAGCAGGCGGTTAAAGACACGATTTTCAACGCCTCCTATCTCGTGATGGGCCTCGGCGATGTCTATCTCGGCGCGCCGGTTGCAACCCCCATCGATCCCCGCCACCGGCTGGTGACGACGAAGTACAATCCGGCCCGCACCTGGACGCCGGAAAACGCCGTCGGCATCGGCGGCGCCTATATGTGCATCTATGGCATGGAAGGGCCGGGCGGCTATCAGCTCTTCGGTCGCACGATCCAGGTCTGGAACACCTGGCGGCAGACGGACGTCTTCGCCAAGGACAAGCCCTGGCTGCTCGACTTCTTCGACCAGATCCGCTTCTTCCCCGTGAGCCACGAAGAACTGACAGAGGCCCGCGCCGCCTTCCCGCATGGCGGCTATCCCATCCGGATCGAGGAGGGCACCTTCTCCTATGCCGACTACGAGGCGGAGATGGCCCGCAATGCAGACAGCATTGGCGCCTTCAAGCAGGGGCAGCAGGCCGCCTTCGAGGCGGAGCGAAAGCGGTGGAAGGACGAGGGGCTCGACTCGTTCCAGGTCGATGAGGGCGCAGGCCCAAGCCTCGGCGGTGATATCCCCGAAGGCTGCTTCGGGGTGGAAAGTGCTGTGCCCGGCAATGTCTGGAAACTGCTGGTCGAGGAAGGTCAGTCCGTGCAGGCTGGCGATACACTTGCCATCATCGAGTCGATGAAAATGGAAATCACCGTCACCGCCCATGCTGCCGGCCGCGTCCGGGATCTGCGTGCCGGGCCGGGTCGCAACGTCAAGGCCGGCGATGTCCTGGTCGTATTGGAGGATCTGTAATGCTGCCGACTATTCTTGATCTCGCTTCGCTCAGGGCCGCCTATGCCAACGGGCTCACCCCGCTCGATCTCGTCGAGGAGGTGATCGCCCGCCGCAAGGCTTCAGAAGATCCAGCGGTCTTCATCACGCAGACGCCGGACGATGATTTGCGGGCAGCCGCAAGGGCCCTGGTGGAGCGCGCACCGGAGCCGAACAGTCTGCCGCTCTGGGGCATGCCCTTTGCTGTGAAGGACAATATCGATGTCTCCGGCCTGCCGACCACCGCAGCCTGCCCGGCCTTCGCCTACCAGCCGGAGAAGGACGCAACGGTCGTTGCGAGACTGAAGACTGCGGGTGCCCTCGTCATCGGCAAGACCAATCTCGACCAGTTCGCGACGGGCCTCAACGGCACACGGTCTCCTTATGGTGCTCCGCGCTCGGTCTTCGACAAGGCCTATGTCTCCGGCGGCTCTTCGTCCGGCTCGGCGGTCACGGTTGGGGCAGGGCTGGCGAGCTTTGCGCTCGGCACCGATACCGCAGGTTCCGGTCGCGTGCCCGCCGCCTTCAACAACCTCGTCGGCATCAAGCCGACGCCCGGCCTCGTGCCGAATGTCGGCGTCGTGCCGGCCTGCCGCAGTGTCGATGTCGTCACGGTCTTTGCTGCAACCGTTGGCGATGGTGTCGCGATCCGCAAGGTGATGGATGGCTATGACGCCGGTGATCCCTATTCCCGGAAGTCGTCGCCAGTGGCCCTACCATGTTCAGGCCTGCGCATCGGTGTGCTCGAAGGAGCCGAGCGCGAATTCTTCGGAAACAAGGCGGTGGAGGCGCTCTACGATCAGGCGATCGAGCGGGCAAAATCGCTTGGCGCAACCATCGTCCCCTTCGACTACGCGCCGTTCCGCCAGGCCGCCGAACTGCTCTATAACGGCCCCTGGGTCGCCGAGCGTCTCGCAGCGGTAAAGGAGTTCATCGGCACCAATGCCGATGATTTCGATCCGACAGTGCGGACCATCATCGAGGGTGCCAGGGGTTACGACGCGGTTGCGGCTTTCGAGGGGCAGTACAAGCTCGGCCATCTCCGCCAGAAGGCGCTTGTCGAATGGGAGAAGCTCGACGTCCTCATGCTGCCGACCTCGCCGACCACCTACACGGTCGAGGCGATGCTCGCAGACCCGATCGTCAAGAACAGCCATTTCGGTCGCTACACCAACTTCGCCAATCTCTTCGGCTATGCGGCGATTGCCGTGCCCGGCGGCTTTGGCTCGGATGGTCTGCCCAGCGGCGTGACCTTCTTCGGCCCCTCCTTCTCCGATGATGCGTTGGCGCCCTTTGCCGATGCCATGCACCGCGCCGCCCAGTCCGGCATGGGCAAGGACAAGACTAGAGCCCTGCCGGAAGCCTCGAAGGTCGCCGAACCGGACGATGGCCTCGTCACCATCATGGTCGTCGGCGCGCATCTGACCGGCATGCCGCTGAACCACGAACTGACAGGCCCCGGCGGCAGACTGGTGAAGACTTGCCGCACGGCCGGCGACTACCGCCTCTTCGTCCTGCCGAATACCACGCCGCCCAAGCCGGGCCTGATCCGCGAGCCGGGCTTTGCCGGCAAGGGACTGGAGGTGGAGGTCTGGAAGGTAACGCCCGCTGCCTTCGGCCGCTTCGTCCAGAACATCCCCGCACCGCTCGGCATCGGCAAGGTCACGCTCGACGATGGAAGTCAGGTGTCCGGTTTTCTCTGCGAGCCCTATGCCATTGAGGGTGCGCAAGAGGTCACCGATCTCGGCGGCTGGCGCGCCTATATCGCGTCGAGGAAGTGACCGACTGGTGGCGCCTGCCTAGGCCGCAGGCGCAAACCAAAGGCTTTGCTTCACGGCACCTGTGCCCCGCGCGTTGCGGTGTAGATCGCATAAAGCGAGGTCGAGGCCGTGATGAACAGGCGGTTCTTGCGCGGCCCGCCGAAGGTCAGGTTGGCGACCGCCTGGGGCACCAGGATCTTGCCGAGCAGCGTGCCGTCGGGATGGAAGCAGTGCACGCCGTCGGCAGCGCTCGACCAGAGGTTCCCGTCGACATCCGTCCGCATGCCGTCGGGAATTCCCTTGTCGATATGGGCAAAGACGCGCCCATTCGTCAGGCGTTTGCCATCGGTGACATTGAAGACGCGAATATGCCGCGGCGCGTCCGGTTTGTGGCTGGCGCCGGAATCGGCGACGTAGAGCAGGCGCTCGTCGGGCGAGAAGCAGAGCCCGTTCGGCTGCAGGAAGTCGTCGACCACGACGGTGAGTTCGCCGTTCGAGGGGTCGAGCCGGTAGACATTGCGGCTCGCCTGTTCCTCCTCGGCCTTGTAGCCCTCGTAATCCGAGAGAATGCCGTAGGACGGGTCGCTGAACCAGACGCTGCCGTCCGACTTCACCACCACGTCGTTGGGAGAATTCAGCCGCTTGCCCGAGTAGCGATCCGCAAGCGTTGTAATGGTTCCGTCGATCTCGGTGCGGATGACGCGGCGCCCGCCATGCTCGCAGGAAACGAGGCGTCCCTCCCGATCCCGGGTATTGCCGTTGATGAATTGCGACGGCGCGCGATAGACCGAGGTGCCCACGCCGTCGATCCAGCGCAGCACGCGCTCGTTGGGAATATCGCTGAACAGCAGATAGCCGCCATCGTTGAACCAGACGGGACCCTCAGCCCATCGGCAGCCGGTGTAGAGCTCATCCAGGCCGGCGCTGGAAACGAGCAGGTCGCGGAAGCGGGGGTCGCGGATCTCGTAATGCGGGTTTTCCATGGGACGATCCTGGCAGTGCTTCAGGTTTTGCCGGCGCTGCGCGTGGTCGGCAGCATGATGACGGCGATGATAATGAGACCGGTGAGAATGA
Organism: Rhizobium sp. Q54; assembly: GCA_943372805.1. GTDB lineage: Bacteria > Pseudomonadota > Alphaproteobacteria > Rhizobiales > Rhizobiaceae > Allorhizobium. The sequence continues at coordinate 8,480 of CALSAF010000073.1, read as the reverse complement.
GGCGGATGCCTGCGCCAAAGCCGTAGGTGTTCAGCATCGAAACGACAAGGAACATGAAGAGCGAGGCGCCCCATATCCCCGGAACATTCGAGTTTCCGCCGGCAACCGCTGTGCCGCCGATGACGACGACGGCAATCGACATCAGGAGATATTCCGTGCCCATGTTGAGCGCTGCACCGCCGGAGAAACTGGCCAGCAGATAGCCGCAGAGCGAGGCGAGCACGGCGCAGAGCAGATAGGTGACGAGCCGGGTGCCGTCGATTGGAATGCCGGCCATGCGGGCGGCACGAATGCTCTGGCCAATCGCGGCAATCGAGCGACCATAGACCGTGCGGTTGATGACGTACCAGACGATGACGGAGAGCACCAAGGCGACGAGCGCGACATTCGGCACGCCTGCCGTCGTGGCGGTGGTGAAGTCGGCAAGCCAGCTTGGTGGCTTGATGCGCAAGCCGCGGTTTGTCCAGATCGCCGTCGACTGCACGATGAAGCTCATCGACAGCGTCGCAATGATCGGCGGGATGCGGAGGAGCTTGATCAGCGCGTAATTGCCAATCCCGATCGCAATGCCGATGGCTATGGCAACCAGCAGCCCCGTCAGGATCATGCTGTTTTCGACATTCATCACCTTCAGCGAGACGGTCGCCGCAAGTGTCATATTGGCGGGAACCGAGAGGTCGATATTGCCAGGGCCGAGCGTGATCACCAGCATCTGCCCGAGACCGACGAGCACCGAGAAGGCCCCGAAGGTGAGAGCGGCCTGTGCAAGCCCGACCGTGCTTGCCCCGCCGGTGAAGACGATGGTGACAAGGAAGACGCTGGCGGCTGCGATGAACGACCAGATCCAGGTCCGGGAGAAGAGTGTGGAGAGTGTCTGGGTCATGACTTGCCCTTCCGGCCTTCGGCGCGATTGAGGGCAAGACGCAGCGTCAGCACGAGGATCAGGATCGCGCCCTGTGCCCCGATCTGCCAGTCCGGCGAGATCCTGAGGAAGGACAGGAAGGAGCCTGCCAGCGTGAGGGTCAGTGCACCGATCACGGCACCAATCGGCGAAACACGCCCGCCGACGAATTCACCGCCGCCGAGAATGACGCCGGCGATGGAGAGCAGCGTATAGCGTAGCGCAATATTGGCGTCCGCCGATGTGGTCAGCCCCACCAGCGCCATGCCGGCGAGTACCGCAAAGAAGCCGGCGAGACCATAGACAGCCGCCCGTGCTCCGATAATCGACCATCCGGCCCGGGCAACGGAGCGGCTGTTGCCGCCCACCCCGCGCAAGACGACACCGAAAGACGAGCGCATGATGACATAGTGGCTGACAGCGGCGATCAGGATGCTTGCCACGATTGCCATGGGGACGAGCGGCGGCTTGACCGTCATGATCGCCCGGATCCAGCCGGGCGCCTCGCCGCCAGGTGCCGGCAGGGTGAGGACGGCAAGCCCACCCCAGACAAAGCTCATGCCGAGCGTCACGACGATCGACGGCAGATCTCTAAGGTAGATCATGACGCCGATCAGCGCATAGACACCGATCGCTGCCATCAGAATGAGGACACCCAGCGGAGGCGAAGACTGCAGGAAGGTCGCCGTCACGCAAGCGACGAAGCTGACGAAGGTGCCCATCGACAGATCAAGGTCGTTGACCGTCATGATCAGCATCTGTGCAATGGTCGCGAGCGCGATCGGTACCGCGAGATTGAACAGCAGGTTCAGCCCCGTATAGCTCATGGCTCGCGGCTGGAGATAGAAGACTGCGGCGAGCAGTCCCACCAGCGAAAGGGCCGGGATCACGAGGCGCAACCCGTCGGCTGAGAAGAACTTCGTCATGCGGCCTCCTGGAAGGACGCGGACAGGATGTTCTCTTCCGTCACCTCGTCCCCCTTCAGTTCGGCAACGATCATGCCGTTGTTGAACACATAGACGCGATCGCAGAGGCAGACCTCGTCCATCTCGGTCGAGTACCAGACGAAGGTTCGCCCGGCGTCCGCCTCCTGGCGCAGGATCGCATAGACCTCCTGCTTGGTGCCGACGTCGACGCCACGCATCGGGTCGTCCATTAAAACCACGGGCGCGCGGCTGGCGAGCGCCCGGGCGAAGAGAACCTTCTGCTGATTTCCGCCCGAGAGCGACAGGATCGGATTTTCCATATCGGGCGTGCGGATGCCGATCCGGTCCTTCCAGGTCTGGCCCAGCGTCTCCTCGCGATTGAAATCCAGGGTCTGTAGCCGCGATAGGTCCGGCAGGATGCCAATGCTGAGATTTCTCAAGATGCTCCAGAGCGTAAAAGTGCCGTTGACGGCACGGTCACCGGCGACGAAGGCGACCTCGGGGTCATCAGCCCGCAGCCAGTTGCCGGTTCGGGACTCGAAGAGGCCGACCAGCATGTCGGTCTGGCCGTGCCCGCCGAGACCGGCGAAACCGACGATCTCGCCCTTCATGGCCTGGAAGGGGAGGCCGCGTCCGCGCACCGGTGCTGCGGTCAGCACACTTGCCGTGTCCGTCCTCTGCAGGTGCGTGCGGGCCTCGCGCGTCTTCACCACGCTGCCCATGGCCTCGATCAGGCCGTGTTCCGAAAATTCCTCGGCCGGCCTCTGGCTGACCACCCTTCCGTCCTTCATGACGACGATGCGGCTGGAGACTGAGAGTATCTCGCCGAGAATGTGGGAGATGAAGAGGATCGACCCACCATCGCGCACAAAGCGCTCGACATAGGCGAGCAGTTGCTCGGCAAGCCGCGCATCCAGCGAGGAAGTCGGTTCATCCAGGATGACGAGCCGGACTGGACTGCCGATCTCGCAGAAGGTGATCGCGATCTCCACCATCTGGCGTTCGGCGATGGTGAGCGTGCCGACAGCCTCGTGGCAATCGATCGAATGGCCCGGGAAGATTTCCTGCAATTTGCTCTCGATCAGGGCTGCCCCCCGCTTGCGCCAGCCCCAGCCTTTCAGGCTGCGATGCATGACGCGGGTGTTCTCGACGATGGTCAGGTTCGGGCAGAGCGACAGTTCCTGGAAGACGCAGCGAATGCCGGCGTCGCGCGCAGCATTGATGCTGTGGCCTCCGCTGCCGTGACCGTATCGGATGGTGCCCTGATGCGGGGTGAGCCCGCCATTGATGACGTTGACGATGGTGGATTTGCCGGCGCCATTATGGCCAACAAGGCCGACGCATTCTCCAGCGCCGATCTCCAGAGTGACGCCGTCGAGCGCCTTCACCGCGCCAAAACTCACTCTCGCATCAGTAACGCTGACGACGGGCCGTCCATCGCCCTTATCGAGCATGGCATTCATCCTGAACAACTCTCTCACTCATGCGCCAAGGGTTACCCATCCCGCCCGGCCCGAAGGCCGGACGGTCCGGGGAGGTTTTCCATTCGATCACTTGGCGGACGCGATCACCTTTTGGGCATCTTCGAGCGAATACTCGACATTGGCGACGCCGCCGGCCTGGGTATTGGCCAGGTTGGCTTCGAGGTTGTCCTGGTCGATGCGCAGGAAGGGAACGACGAGGTCCTTCTTGACTTCCTTGCCGTCGAGGATCTGCTGAGCGACCCAGAAGGCGAGCGTCGAAACGCCCGGCGCAATCGAGACCGACATGGTCTCATACTGGTTGGCGTCCTTCTGTTCCTTCCACCACTTCAGCTCGTCCTCTCGATTGCCCATGACGATGACGGGCATCGGACGGTTGGCAGCCGCAATCGCCTGGGCGGCACCATAGCCATCACCACCCTGGGTCACGACGCCGGCCAGTTCCGGCAGGCTCGGCAGAATGCCGGCGACGGCCTTCTGCGCGACGTCCTGCGCCCAGTCGCCATGCACGGAGCCGACGATCTTGAACTGCGGGAACTGCTTCACGCCTTCATGGATGCCGGCCGAGATCTCGTCATCAACGAAGACGCCGGCCAGACCGCGAATCTCGAGCAGGTTGCCGCCCTGCGGCAGCTTGCCGGAGAGATATTCGACCTGGCTGCGGCCCATTTCCTTGAAGTCGACGGCGATGCGCCAGGCGCAGGGTTCGGTCACGATGCCGTCGAACGACACGACGGTGATGCCGGCGTCACAGGCTTCCTTGACGGCGCCGTTCAGAGCGGTCGGCGAGGCGGCGTTGATGACGATGGCGTCATAGCCCTGCAGGATCATGTTCTGGATCTGGGCTGCCTGCTCGGTCGCCTGGTTTTCGGCGGTCGTAAACGCGTCGGCGGCTGCGACCTGTCCGGCCTTCACGGCCTCGCCGGTCACCTTTTCCCAGCTGGTCAGCATGGCCTGACGCCAGGAATTGCCGGCATAGTTGTTCGAAAGGGCAATCTTCTTGGCCGAGGTATCGGCCATTGCGGGCATGGATGTGGCGAGAAGGCATAGTGCCGCGCTCGCCAGAAGGGTTCTGCTGGTCTTCATGATCTCACTCCCTGTTGTCCGGCGCTCTTGGCGCCGGTTTCCTCCAAACAGCCGGGCGTGTCCCGGTCTGAATTCCCCGCCGAGTTCCTCTTCTCGGCAGGATCAGGATGGAGAGATTGGCGCCGGCTGTCGAGGTCGCGCTCGGCAGGACGTTTGCGGGATCTACGCAAGAACTTGCGGGATCTCGCAAGACGACGGAGAGGCGGCCATGTGTTATGAGGAGGAGTGCGGCCAGGGGAGTGGTCGCGCGGGAGGATGACCATGCTCAAGATCGCGCCACCGGCCCTGCTCGATCATTATCTCGGCATATCCCGGCTCTTGGCCGGTCAACTCGACTTCCGATCCGCCATCAAGGCTGTCGGCGTCGAAGTATCGCATATCGTGCCGCATGACCACCTCGATGTCTGCATCATGATGGTCAACGGGCTCTACCATACCGCCTATGAAAGTGGCTTGGACACCTTCTGGGGCCAGACGGCACCGGCGCCGGTCACCAGTAGCCCGATCCGAACTCTGCTCTGGGGCAGAATCGATTTCCTGCTGACGCCCGATGCGCAGCGGGAGAGCCGTTACCACAGCGACACGCCCTTCACCCGTCCGATCTTCGAGCACAATCTGCGTAGTCGTATCCATGTGCCGCTTAAGGTGGGCGGCGAGGTCATCGGGGCGCTCAGTTGCTCCTCCCACCAGGTTGATTTCTACACCCCCCAGGATGTCGAAAACGCCCAGTCGATCGCCGATCTCCTGTCTCCCTATTTCTTCGCGCTCCGCGCCGCCGAACAGGCCAAGCAGTCGGCGATCATCGAGGCCGAGGCACGGGCACGGGAGGAGGGTTTGCGACTGGGAGCCCTCAACTTGACGGAGGCGCTCGAAGGCGAACGGCAGCGCATTGGCATGGATCTGCACGACCAGACGCTCGCCGACCTTACGCGGCTGTCGCGCCGGCTGGACCGGATGATGCAGGAAAAGGACCTGAGCGGGGAAATGCTGGAGCCTGTTTCCCGTAGCCTGCAACAATGCATGCAGAACCTCCGCGAGATCATCGAGGAGGCGAAACCGGCTGTCCTCCAATTGTTCGGGTTCGCCCATGCGATAGAGAACCATCTGGACCGCGCCGTCCGTGACCAGGGTGCGGCGCTCTCATGGCATCTGACCGACGAAACCGAAGGGGCGATCGACCTTCTCGACCAAACGGTCCGGATCGCGCTGTTCCGGATCACCCAGGAGGCGATCAACAATGCGGTCCGCCATGCCCATGCCGTAAGCCTCGATGTACGTTTGCGTGCAAGCAGTTCCTCCGTGATCATCGAAGTCACCGACGACGGGCGTGGCCTGTCACGGGGTGCGCGTGGCGACGGTGGCGGGATCGACAACATGATGACCCGTGCACGTCTGATCTCGGCGAGGTTTACCATCGGCACCAACCGTCAGGGAGAGGGGACCACGGTGCGCGTTCAACTGCCGCTGTCGATACAGGCGGGGAAGGCCAGGGGAGACGAGGCATGAAGGTCCTGATTGTGGAGGACGATCCCTTGCATCGCTCCTATCTGCTGGAGGCGGTCTGCGCCGCCCTGCCGGAATGCCGGGACGTGCTGGAGGCGGAGAATGGTGCTGACGGAGAGAAGATGGCCCGCGAGCACAAGTCCGCCCATATCGTGATGGACCTGCAGATGAATGCCCGCAATGGCATCGAGGCGGCGCGAACGATCTGGAAGGAGCGGCCGGATACCCGCATCCTTTTCTGGTCAAACTATTCGGATGAAGCCTATGTGCGTGGCGTTTCCCGCATCGTGCCTGACGGAGCGGCCTATGGCTATGTCCTGAAATCAGCATCCGACGAACGCTTGAAGCTCGCGCTGCGCAGCATTTTCGTCGAGGCGCAATGCGTGATCGACCGCGAGGTTCGCGGCATGCAGCAGAAGAGCCTTGGGCAGGTGAGAGGCTTCAGCGACAGCGAATACGAGATCCTCGTCGATATCGCCCTTGGCCTGACAGACCGTACCATCGCCCGCCGCCGTGGCCTGTCGCTGCGCAGCGTGCAGAACAGGTTGCAGCAGCTCTACGGGAAGCTCGGTGTCTACCAGATGTCGACGGAAGAGGCGGACGAGGGGCGCTATAACCTCCGCGCTCGCGCCGTGACGGTTGCGCTTTTGCGCAAGCTTTTGAACTACAGCGCCCTTGAACGCGCAGAGGCCGAACTCGCGGAATGGCTGAGGTCTCACTGACGGTCCCCACAGCGCTGCTTCATGGTTGACGATGGCCTGGGAAGCTGGGAGACGGGGTTATGGACGCTTCCGCTGAGACCAACGAGAACCAGCCCACGCCACGGATGCTCGCCTGGGCGAAAAATTCCGCTGCCTACCGGCTCGCCAAGCGTATGATGACGGAGCGGGAGCTCGCCGATGCCATCAAGCGCAAGGCCCGAACGAAGTTCGAAGACATCACCGAGGCGCAGGTCAATGCGCTGGCGGAAGCGGCGCTCGCGTTTGGCCGCAGCATGAAGGCGCTCGACGATCAGAATTACGCGGAGATCCGGGCGAACTCAGCAGCCCGCAGCGGTCGCTCCAAACGGGCAATCGCCCGCAAGCTCGCCGAAAAAGGTGTCGACAAGAGTATTGTCACATCGGTTCTTCTTGATGCCGATGATCTACGCGCAGCCATCGTCTATGCCCGCAAGAAGGCCTTCGGCCCGTTCCGGCGCCCCGATGTGGAAGCGGATGAAGCGCGCTGGACGAAGGAAATCTCCTCCTTTGCGCGACAGGGCTTCACATTCGATCTCGCAAAGCGGGTTCTCGACTTGGAGCGTGACGAGGCCGAGGATATCCTCCTCGGCTCGCCGTGATCGGTGGGTTGCAAAATGCGAACGAGAGCGTTTTTGAGTTTAGATCCCGTTGCCGGCAATCCGGTTGCCATTCGGGATGTCGCCTGACTGCGCCGACGAACAGGTGACGCGGTTGCGACCGCTCGCCTTCGATTGATAGAGAGCCTCGTCCGCACGACGCAATGCATCTGCCAGCCCCTGGTCGCTACGCTCGAGCATGGTGACACCGAAACTCGCCGTCACAGTTTGATCCATCTCCGGATAGTGCGAGGCCTCGATCGCCTGTCGCAAACGTTCGGCAATCGCAAGGGCGCTATTGGGCGTTGCGCCCGGCAGAAGGACGGCAAATTCCTCGCCCCCCAGTCGCGAGATTACGTCACAGTCACGCAGGGCGGTGCGGCAGGCGTCCACCACCTCGATCAGCACCCGATCGCCCGCCAGATGGCCAAACCGGTCGTTGATCTGCTTGAAGTGGTCGATATCGAAGCTGATCAGGGCGATCGCCGGAGGCTCGGCGCGTTCGACGTGTCGTTCCACGGTGGCTTGGAAAGCAAGGCGAGACGTGGCGCCCGTAAGCCAGTCTTGATCGCTTTGCCGCCTAAGTTCCATTTCCTTCATGACAAGGCCAGCCAGCGATTGGAGGATCGCCTTCTGTCGCTCGTCGAAGCGCCGCGGTTCGCGATCGATGACACACAGTGATCCCAGGCGCGCTTTCTCGGGCGTCACGAGCGGCGCGCCTGCATAAAAGCGAATATGCGGGTTCCCGGTCACAAGCGGGTTTCGCGCGGTCCGGATGTCGCGTTCTGCGTCGGAGATGACCAGAACCTCGTCGCTGCGGATGGTCTCGTTGCAGAAGGCCTGCTCGCGCGGTGTTTCGCAAAAATCGACACCGATATTCGTCTTGAACCACTGACGCCGGTCGTCCACGAATGAGATGAGCACGATCGGGGTTTCGAAGATCAGACGCGCCAACGCTGCGATCCGCTCGAAGGGTTCTTCGTTCGGGGTGTCGAGGATGCCGTATTGACCGAGTATGCGTAAGCGTTCGACTTCGTTCATTCGGGCATGCTCCTCCGCAATCCGGAGAGCATAAATCCCAAATATTTCCGTCCGCTTAAGTTGGGCGCGTGCCTCCTCTCGGGAAACATCAGCCCTTCGCGCGTTGCAGCATGCCGAACAGGTCGCGCGGATCGTCCGGGTCAGCGATCAGGTCTACTGATTGGAAGAAGGCCGTGCCACGGACCCGATCGCGCACGTAGCGAAGA
>CALSAF010000072.1:0-21296 GCA_943372805.1 Rhizobium sp. Q54 | reverse complement strand
CATCGGCGGCGAAGATGTGGCCGCTGCCGATGGCACGACGTTTGAAACCATTTCGCCGGTTGATCTGCAGCCGCTTGCGAAAGTGGCACGTGGCAAGGCTGCGGATATTGACCGGGCCGCCAAGGCAGCAAAGGCGGCGTTTGCCGATTGGGCCGCGATGCCGGGCGATGCTCGCAAGAAACTCCTGCACAAGATTGCCGATGCCATCGAGGCTCGCGCCGAAGAGATCGCCTTTGTCGAGGCGATGGATACCGGACAATCGCTGAAATTCATGGCAAAGGCTGCCCTTCGCGGCGCCGAAAACTTCCGCTATTTCGCCGATCGTGCGCCTGAAGCGCGGGATGGCCGAAGCATTCGTGCGCCGGGCCAGGTGAACATGACAACTCGGGTGCCAATTGGGCCAGTTGGCGTGATCACGCCGTGGAATACGCCCTTCATGCTGTCGACCTGGAAGATTGCGCCGGCGCTTGCGAGCGGCTGCACCATCGTCCACAAGCCGGCGGAATTTTCGCCGCTTTCCGCCCGTCTTCTGGTGGAAATTGCCGAAGGCGCCGGTCTGCCGAAGGGTGTGTGGAACCTCGTAAACGGCTTCGGCGAAGATGCCGGCAAGGCGCTGACCGAGCATCCACTGATCAAGGCCATCGGTTTCGTCGGCGAAAGCCGCACCGGCTCTATGATCATGAAACAGGGTGCCGATACGCTGAAGCGCGTCCACTTCGAGCTTGGCGGCAAGAATCCGGTGATCGTGTTTGCCGATGCCGATCTGGAGCGGGCAGCAGACGCTGCCGTCTTCATGATCTACTCGCTGAACGGCGAGCGCTGCACCTCGTCCTCGCGTCTTCTGGTGGAAGAGGGTGTTTATGACCGTTTCACCGCATTGGTGGCGGAAAAGGCCAAGCGTATCAAGGTTGGCCATCCGCTTGATCCGGAAACCGTCATCGGCCCGCTGATCCATCCGGTGCATGAGAAGAAGGTTCTCGAATACATTGCGATCGGCAAGTCGGAAGGGGCTACGGTTGCTGCGGGCGGCGCGAAGTTCGAAGGGCCGGGCGGTGGTTGCTATGTGTCGCCGACGCTGTTCACCGGCGCCAACAACCAGATGCGTATTGCCCAGGAAGAGATTTTCGGCCCCGTGCTGACGGCCATTCCGTTCAAGGATGAAGCGGACGCGCTCACGATCGCCAATGACGTTCAATATGGCCTGACCGGCTATCTCTGGACGGCGGATGTGACGCGGGCCTTCCGCTTTACCGATCATCTCGAAGCCGGGATGATCTGGGTGAACTCGGAAAACGTGCGCCATCTGCCGACGCCATTTGGTGGCGTGAAGAATTCCGGCATTGGCCGTGATGGTGGTGACTGGTCCTTCGATTTCTACATGGAGACCAAGAATGTCGCATTCGCCACGGTGCCGCACGCCATCCAGAAGCTCGGTGGCTGATCCTGTACGGGCGTAGTTGAACCGAAGTGACGCCGCGCGGCGCGTGTATGTGTCCGTGCGGCGGAGATTGCCAGAGGAGGAGGTGGAGGAAATGGGTGAGATTGTTCTTGCGGCCAAGTGCACGCATGTGCCCACGATGCTGATGTCGGAGCAGGACGGCCCAGTGAGGGGCAAGCGTCAGGCGGCGATTGACGGGCATATCGAGATTGCGCGGCGTGCCAAGGCGCTTGGTGCCGATACCGTTGTCATCTGCGACACGCACTGGGTCATCAACGCCGGCTACCATATCAACGCAAACAACCGCTTCAGGGGGCTGTTCACCTCCAACGAGTTTCCGCAGTTCATCCAGAATATGGAATATGACTACGAGGGCAATCCGGAACTGGGCGATGCAATCGCCGCTGCCGCCTGCGATCTGGGAGTCTACACGCTGTCCCATCATCTCGACAGCCTCGAGATGGAATACGGCACTCTGGTTCCGATGCGCTTCATGAGCCGTGCGCATCAGATGAACGTCATCTCGATCGCGGCCTGGTGCACCGTCCACAGCCATGACGAAAGCCGCGTGATCGGCGAGGCGATACGCCGGGCCGTAGAGGCAAGCGACAGCAAGGTCCTGCTCGTCGCCTCCGGGTCATTGTCGCACAAGATCTGGGCGAACAAGGACTATGCGGCCAACAACGGGACCTTCACGATCAGTTCGGAGTTCAACCGTCAGATGGATCTGCATGTGCTCGACATGTGGAAGCGTGGCGACCATGCGACGTTCCTGAAGATGCTGCCGGAATATGCCGAGTTCTGCTGCGGCGAAGGCTCCATGCACGACACGGCCATGCTCTATGGCGCTCTGGGCTGGGACAGCTACACGCAGAAATGCGAGGTGGTGACGGAGTATTTTCCGTCGTCAGGCACCGGACAGACGAACGTCATCTTCCCGATTCAATAGCCTCAATCCCGCAGGGGCCCTGGCCCCCAGCCAACCCGACTGGAACGACCATGCCGATACCCAGCGCCAATCTCTATCCCTCCTTCAATACGGTGCGCCTGAGCCACGTCGAATTCGTGGTGAAGGACCTGGCCGCCAGCCGCGCCTTCTATGCCGATCTTCTCGGCCTGCAGGTGACGGATGAGGATGCAGACACCGTTTATCTTCGTGCTCTGGAAGAACGTGGCCATCACTGCATAATCCTGAAGAAGGGCGATGTCTCGGCGGTGAACTATCTGGCCATGAAGGTCTATGACGAGGCTGATCTCGACAAGGCCAAAGCTTATTTCGAGGCGAAAGGCCACAAGACCGCATGGGTCGAGCGCCCCTTCCAGGGCCGCACGCTGCGGACCACGGACAATTTCGGCATTCCGCTGGAATTCTACTACAAGATGGATCGCCTGGCGCCGATCCATCAGAAGTATGCGCTCTATCACGGCGTCAAGCCGCTGCGCATCGATCACTTCAACTGCTATACGCCTGACGTCGATGCCTCCGTGGCCTTCTACAACGACATCGGTTTCCGTGTGACGGAATACACCGAGGACGACGAGAGCAAGAAGCTCTGGGCCGCCTGGATGCACCGCAAGGGCGGCGTGCACGACATGGCCTTTACCAATGGTCTTGGCCCACGCCTGCATCACACCGCTTTCTGGGTGCCGACCCCGCTCAACATCATCGACCTGCTCGACCTGATGGCGACATCAGGCTATCTCGCCAATATCGAGCGCGGCCCCGGTCGCCATGGTATTTCCAATGCCTTCTTCCTCTATATTCTCGATCCCGACGGCCATCGCATCGAGATCTACTGCTCGGATTACCAGACCGTCGATCCCGATCTTGAGCCGATCAAGTGGGACCTGAAGGATCCGCAGCGCCAGACGCTCTGGGGCGCACCGGCGCCGAAGTCCTGGTTCGAGCACGGAAGCGTCTTTGCTGGCGTTGAGCCGACAGCCTCTCTCTTGAAGGCGTCGCCGATCATCGCCCCTTGAGGCACCATTCACGGGCAGCCTGCAGCGAGGTTGCCCGTTCCATTCCGCGAGAGAAGGCATAGTCATGACCCAACCCCGCTTCCTCAGCTTCTTCACGTCTGCCGGTCGTCCCCGCTATGGTCTTGTCAGCGGCGATGGCGTCGTCGATCTCTCGGCGCGCCTTGGCGATCGCTATTCGACCCTTCGGGAGGTGATCGAGGATGGCGCGCTCCTCCGGCTGGCCGATGAATTCGGTGACGCGGTTGCGGATTTTCCGCTGACAGAGATCACCTTCGGAATCCCGGTTCCCGCCCCGGAGAAGATCATCTGCGTCGGCGTGAACTTTCCCGACCGCAACGAGGAATACAAGGATGGGCAGGCGGCGCCCAACAATCCCTCGCTGTTCATCCGCTTTCCGCGTTCCTTCACCGGCCACGATCGCCCGCTGATCCGGCCGCCGGAAAGCCACCAGCTCGATTACGAGGGTGAGATCACCATTGTCATCGGGAAGGGTGGGCGTCGCATTCCGGAAGCCGAAGCGCTCGACCATATCGCGGCGCTGACGCTGTGCAACGAAGGCACGCTGCGCGACTGGGTGCGCCACGCCAAGTTCAACGTCACGCAGGGCAAGAATTTCGACGCCTCCGGTTCCATCGGCCCCTGGCTGGTGCCTTACACCGACGAAAGTCAGCTTGCCGATATCAAGCTTGAAACCCGCGTCAATGGCGAGGTGCGCCAGAGCGACCGGACCAGCCGGATGATTTTCTCGTTCCGGAAAATCATCAATTATGTCTCCACCTTCACGACGCTGGTGCCCGGTGATGTGATCGTCTGCGGCACGCCGACGGGCGCCGGCGCGCGCTTCGATCCACCGATCTGGCTCAAACCCGGCGATGTGGTGGAGGTGGAAGCCGAAGGTATTGGACTGTTGCGCAACACGATTGCAGACGAGGTGCTGTGACATGCTGACGAAGGAGCAGATTACTGCGGCGGCCGAAAGCCTGGATGAGGCAGAGCGGACGCGCGTTCAGACCGGGCTGTTGTCGCTGAAGCATCCGGACATGGATATGGATGACGCCTATGCCATCCAGGCCGCCTGGGTGCAGAAGAAGGTGTCAGTTGGTCGCAAGGTGATCGGCTGGAAAATCGGGCTCACCTCCAAGGCCATGCAATATGCGCTGAACATCAATATCCCGGATTCCGGCGTGCTGTTCGACGACATGCTGTTCGAGGACGGCGCGACCGTGCCGAAGGACCGCTTCATCCAGCCGCGCATCGAGGCGGAAATTGCCTTCGTCATGAAGGCGCCGCTGAAAGGACCTGATGTCACCGTCTTCGACGTGCTGAACGCCACCGATTATGTGACGCCGGCGCTGGAAATCCTCGATACGCGCATCCTGCGCATTGATCCCGAAACGAAGAAGGCGCGCAACGTCTTCGATACGATTTCCGACAATGCCGCCAATGCCGGCATCGTCACCGGTGGGCGTGCCGTGCGGCCGGACCAGCTCGACATGCGCTGGATGGGCGCCATCGTGTCCCGCAATGCGGAGGTGGAAGAGACCGGGCTTGGTGCCGGCGTTCTCAACCAGCCAGCACGCGGTGTCGCCTGGCTGGCCAACCGGCTTGCGCAGTACGGTGATGGGATCGAGGCGGGGCAGATCGTACTCGCGGGCTCCTTCATCCGGCCGGTCGAAGCGCGCCACGGTGATACGATCATCGGTGATTTCGGGCCTTACGGCACCGTCAGCCTCTACTTCGAATAGGGAATGAAGATCTCATGCCAGCACCTCGCAACGTGTTCAAACAGGGCCTGAAAGAGGGCCGGGTCCAGATCGGCCTGTGGCAGGCGCTCGGTAGCCCCAACACCGTCGAGATCTGCGCCGGTGCCGGTTACGACTGGCTGCTGCTCGATGCAGAGCACGGACCGAATGACGTGCCTCGCCTGGCCGAGCAGCTGCGTGCGATGCGGGGTTCGGTGTCGCATCCGATCATCCGCCCGCCGATTGGCGAGACATGGGTGATCAAGCAGATGCTGGATATCGGCGCGCAGACGATCCTTGTGCCCATGGTCCATGATGCGGCGCTGGCCGCCGAGATGGTGAAGGCCGTGCGCTATCCGCCGCAGGGCGTGCGCGGGGTAGGGGCCGCACTGGCGCGCGCCTCGGATTTCAACCGCATTCCCGACTATCTGCAGACGGCAAACGACGAGATCTGCCTGCTTGTGCAGGTGGAGAGCAGGATTGCGATCGACAATCTCGATGCCATCTGTGCAATCGAGGGTGTCGATGGTGTGTTTATCGGGCCCGCCGATCTTGCCGCCGACATGGGTTTTCTCGGCAGACCCGGCGCGCCTGAGGTGCAGCAGGTCGTGGAAAGGTCGATCGCGCGCATCGTCGCCTCCGGCAAGGCCGCCGGGATCCTGATCGGCGATCTGGCCCTGGCCAAACGCTATGTGGAGCTCGGGGCGCTTTTTGTCGGGATTGGCAATGATGTCGGCCTGCTCAGCACCGCGGCTTCCCGTCTTCTCAAGGATTTCCGCGACGCGGAGCCGGCGAGGCCGACCCCGACGCTCAACGTCTACTGAGGCGTTCTGCAGGCTTTCGCACCGCGCTCGTGCGTGGACGGGGTTCCTGCACGGGTGACGATCGAGCTCGCGGAGCATTGCCCACGCCAAATCGCCGAGCCTGAGATGTTATTCAAGGCTCATCTCGCGTGAAACCGTTCGAGATGCGAGAGATTTCGGGGGGGGCAACCTGGCGCGGCGACGCGCTACAGGCGCAGTTCAGCCAATTCGTCCAGCATGTCGAGCAAGGCGTCGACCCGCTCGCGGCCGAATTGCGCGTCTATTTCCGCATAGACGCGGCGGCTATCGGGCATCACCTTTTCGAACATCGCAATGCCGGCCGGCGCCAGACGCAGCAACACCCGGCGGCCATCGGAGGCATCCTTGTGCTTCGTGATAAAGCGACGCTGTTCGAGCGACTTGATCATCCGTGTCAGGCTTGGTGCCAGGATCGATGCCTTCTCGGCAACCTCGCTGGCATCCAGTTCGCCCGCGCCATGCAGTATACGGATCACGCGCCATTGTTGCTCGGTCAGATCATGCTCCGCGAGGATCGGGCGAAAATGGCTCATGACCGCTTCACGGGCTCTGAGAAGGCCGATTGTCAGCGATCGACGCCGCTCCGGCGTTGGGGCAGGTGGGTTGGTCAATGGCTCACATCTGTTGGCGGGGCAGGATTATACTTCGCTGTTTTATCCGGCATTTTCGATGTTTGTTCAATCAAAAGCAGCCCGTCTGTCGTAGCGGGCGCCGCACTCTTGTGGATTGCCGCGCTGTCCGTCTGGCCACGGTACAGGGGGCAGCTGGCTTCAGAGGCGCAACACGATGATCTCGATGATACCCACAGCGGTTCTTGCTCTCGCAGCTGCGCGAAAACAGCCGGAGCGCGATGGTCGGTCCGAATGCCAACGTCGATGGAGCCTTATAGCAAGATATTGTCGCGCAGATGCGCGTGTTGCAGGATCTGCCGCTCATCCCTTTGCTCCTTCTCGTTGGCCTTTCCGGCTTCTGCCGAAATGGCGCTAATCGCGCCGTCCGGCCACGGTGTTTCCCATGGTCAGGCAGATGTCGATCAGATCGATGGGACGTTGGGCGTCGGGCGGGGAGGTTGCGAGAGCCGCGGTGGCTGCCCTGCGACCGATTTCCATCAGCGGTACCTCAATAGTGGTCAGTCTTGTTGTCAGGGAATGGGGCAGTGCCGTGCCGTTGAAGCCGTTGACCGAAACTGTACCGGGCACTGCTATCCCCGCCTCGATCATGAAACGCAAGCCGCCGATCGCCATGGCATCGTTGAGATAGTGGATCGCTTGCGGCATTTCGCCCTGCTCGATCAGTTTCCTGGTCAGGATGTAACCGGTTTCCGCAGTTCGCGGCAGGCTGGAATCCGTCAGTTTCTGCAAGGTGGCGCCGGCTGCGGAGAGGGCGGCCGAATATCCTTCGAGCCGACAGGCAGCACAGAGGTCACGGTCGAGTTGTGATCCGACATAGGCGCAGCCGGTGAGGCCAGCCTCAATGAAGACATGGGCTGCCAGCCAGCCTGCCCTGAGGTGGGAGAGACCAACGGTCGCGTCGAGGTCCGGGTGGTCGCCATCCCACAGATGGATGGCGCGGATGCCGGACCGGCGCAGCAGTCGCGCGGTCCTTTCGTCGCGCGCCAGTCCTCCTGTCAGGATCAGCGCGGCCGGCTTCATTGTCAGCATCATGTGCACGATGCGCAACTCGCTTTCCGGATCGAAGAAGCTCTCTCCAATGAAGGTCGTATAGCCTTCGGCGTTCAGGACTTCGTTTATTCCGGCAAGCACGCCGGCATAGACCTGATCGCCGATGGACGGGATAACGATGCCGATCAGCGAGCTCGTCTGGGACGAGAGCGCCCCGGCCAGTCGGTTGGGAACATAACCCAGTTCCTCGGCAATTTGTGTCACGCGCGCCCGCGTTTCGGTCGCGATCCTACCTGTGCCGCGCAAGACTTTCGAGACCGTCATGCTGCTGACGCCGGCGGCCTTGGCCACGTCTGCGATCGTGATCGTACGGGGGAAATGCGGGACTTGACTCATTGCAATGTTATCGATACCAATTTGGGTTAACGATAACCCACTACTGGGTTTGACGCAACGAGTCTTCGGGGAGGAGGACCTCATGCGACGTCTGTTCCAGGCGATCTGGTCGATGATCGACATCCTTATGGCGGTCATTCTCGCAGCCATGATTGCGCTTGTCTTCGCCAATGTGGTTCTGCGCTACGGCTTCTCCTCGGGCATACGACAGTCGGTCGAGTTGGCCCGATTGTGGTTCGTCTGGATCGTCATGCTGGGTGCTGCCGTCGTTCTGCGCCGTGGCGAGCATCTTGCCGTTGCCGAGTTTTCCGAAGCGCTGATGCCGAGAGCCGTTCCGATCCTGCGCCGGCTTTGCTGGGTCGTGGTCATGGTTGCTGTCGGCATGCTGTTCATCGGTGCGCTCAACCAGACCATGGCGAACTGGAACAACCTGTCGCCCCTGACAGGGCTGCCGTCTGGTCTCTTTTACCTCGCGGGCGTCGTCTCGTCTGTTTTGATGGCCTCGATCGCCATCGTTCGCTTCATCGATCCGATGAGCATAGATGCTCGCATTGCAGAGGATACCAAGGAATGACTCTTATCCTGTTCCTCGGCGTTCTGTTCGTCGCGATCCTTGCTGGGCTTCCCGTCGCCTTTGCTCTCTTGCTTTCCGCCATGGCGCTCATGCTGCATCTGGGCACGTTCAGCCCCGATATCCTGGCGCAAGGGCTTATCAATGGCGTGGACAGCTTTCCGCTGCTCGCCATCCCATTCTTCCTCGTGGCCGGCGAAGTCATGTCAAAGGGCGGGCTTTCGGAGCGCATCGTCCGCCTCGCGATGACGCTTGTCGGCCACAAGCGCGGTGGCCTTGGCTATGTTGCCATTCTGACCGCGATCGTTCTGGCAGGACTGTCAGGATCAGCCGTTGCCGATGCGGCAGCCCTGGTGGCGATCCTCTATCCCATGATGCGCAAGGCCGGTTATCCGGAAGGTCGAAGCCTCGGCCTGCTCGCTTCGGGTGGCATCATCGCGCCGATCATTCCGCCTTCCCTGCCGCTGATCCTTATCGGCGTTGCCGGCAATATCTCGATTGCCAAGCTGTTCATGGCCGGTATTGCGCCGGGGTTGATGATGGGGCTGACGCTTATGGTCGTCTGGTCCTACATCATGCGGGATGAACAGATCGACACGCTGCCGAAGGCGAGCGGCAAGGAGCGGTTGGCCGCGCTGAAAGACGGTATCTGGGCACTGCTGCTGCCGGTGATCATCATTGGCGGCATTCGTTCGGGTGCCTTCACGCCGACCGAGGCCGCAGTCGTTGCCGCCGTCTATGCAATCCTCGTGTCCACCTTCGTCTATCGCGCCCTGACCTGGAAGATCCTTTTTGAAGTGCTGGTGACGGCTGGTCGGTCGACAGCCATGGTCATGTTCCTGGTCGGTGCAGCCATGGTTGCCGCCTGGCTGATCACGGTCGCACAGTTGCCTCAGCAGCTTGCCGAAACGCTGCAGCCGTTGATCGACAGCCCGAGGCTTCTGATGCTGGTGATCATGCTGATCGTGCTGGCGGTCGGCATGGTGATGGATCTGTCTCCGACCGTTCTGATCCTGGTGCCACTGTTCATGCCTGTCGTGAAGATGGCGGGCATCGATCCGGTCTATTTCGGACTGATGTTCATCCTCAACTGCTCGATCGGCCTTTTGACGCCACCGGTCGGGACCGTCCTCAACGTCATCTGTGGGGTCGGACGCGTCCCGATGAGCGTGGCCGTGCGCGGTGTGACACCGTTTCTGCTCGCCTACGCGGCTTTGCTCGGCCTTTTCATCATCTTTCCGCAACTCATTACCGTTCCCGCCAAGTTCCTTGGCGGCTGAGACTTCACAACAGGGAGGAGCCTGACATGAAAATCTTGAAAGTGCTTGGACTAGCAACCGCAATCGCCTTCACCGGCGTTTCGGCGCATGCCGAGACCGAACTGAAACTTGCTCATGCCGCGCCCGATACTGATCTGCAGCAGACCCTCTCCGTGTTCTTCAAGGAGCAGGTCGAAGCGCGCACGAACGGCTCGGTCAAGGTCACCATTTTCCCCCAGGGGCAACTCGGCAACGATCAGGCGATGATCGATGGTGCCCGTTCCGGGATCATCGACATCGTGATGACGGGTCTCAACAACCTGACCGGTCTGGTGCCGGATGCCGGTGCGTTTGAACTGCCCTTCATGTTCCCCAACCGGGAACTTGCCTACAAGGTCCTGGACGGGGAAGTCGGGCAGGGCGTTTCGGCCCAGTTCACCCAGCATGGCCTGAAGATGCTCGGCTATCCGGAAAACGGCTACCGCAACATGACCAACAATCGCGGTCCCATCCGCGTGCCGGCCGATGTTTCCGGGCTCAACATGCGCGTCAACAACTCCAAGGCACTGAACGACATGTTCGCGGCACTCGGCGCCAATCCGACGCAGTTGCCGGTCGCCGAACTCTATACGGCGCTTGAGACGGGTGTGGTCGATGCCCAGGATCATCCGATCGGTATCGTGCTGTCCTTCAAATTTAATGAAGTGCAGAAGTATCTGAGCATGACGCAGCATGCCTATTCGGCGCTGGCGCTCGCCATCAACGACGCCAAGTTCAACGGTTTGACCGCCGATGAGCAGAAGGTGATCCTTGAAGTTGCCGCCGAGGCCGTTGCCATGCAGCGCAAGCTCGCACAGGAGAAGGAGGCATCGATGATCGCCGAGCTCCAGGCTGCCGGCATGGAGGTCAACACGGATGTCGACGCTGCGGCCTTCCAGGCTGCGGTCAAGTCGGTCTGGGATGGTTATACCGCCGCCAATGGCGATGCAGTCGTCAATGCAGTGCTGGCAACCCAAAAGTAACAGATTGAAAATTGGCGAAGAGAAAGGGCGCATAATCAGCGCCCTTTTTTCATGCCATTACGGGCTCGATTGGCGACGCATCAGGATCGGTTCAAGAGCAATGGTCGCGGGGCCTGCCTGCGTGCCATCGAGAACATCAAGGATGAGCTCGGCCGCGCGTTTGCCGATTTCACGGGGCAGCGGGTTTATAGTGGTGAGCGACGGCACGCAGATCCCAGCGATCTCGTAGTCGCCGAAGCCGGCGACGGCGATCTGTCCAGGGACATTCACGCCGCGCCTCTGACATTCCGTCAGGGCGCCAAAGGCTGACAGGTCGGACACGCAGATGACGGCTTGTGTGTCCGGCAGCGTGTCCAACAATCGGCCCATGGCGTCTGCGCCTTCTCTCATGGAAATGGGCGGTGTGCCGGCCGCGATCAGTCGATCGGGATCCAGACCGTGTGCCTGCATGGCCGCGATGAAGCCCGCCCGGCGATCCGTGCCACGGGTGTCACGGTCGGCATCGCCGCCGATAAAGGCAATTCGGGTGATCCCGACCGAGACGAAGTGGTCGACCATTGAGCGAACCGCAGCCGCGTTGGAGAAGCCGACGACATGGCCGACGGGATTGTCGGGCAGATCCCAGGTCTCGATGACAGGTATGCCTGCATTTTCCAGCAGACGTCGCGTCCGTGGGGTGTGGCGCCCGCCCGTCACGACGATCGCTTCCGGGCGGCGGCGCAGCAGTTGTTCGACCAGCCGCTCTTCTTCCTGGATGTCATAATCCGTATAACCGAGCAGGATCTGCAGGCCGCGCTCCTTCAGCCCCTCCGACAGGCCGCGCACGGTATCGGCGAAGTTGGCGTTGTTGATCGAGGGGATCGTCACGGCGACAAAATCGGTGCGTTGCGAGCGCAGGTTCGACGCGGTGCTGTCGAAGACGTATCCGAGCGTATCGGCGGCTTCGAGGATGGCACTGCGCGTCGCGTCGCTCACGGAGGCGTCACGCTTGAACGCCCGGCTCACCGTCATGGGCGAGACGCCCGCAAGGCGGGCGACGTCGGCCATGGTCGGTGCTTTGCGGGGCGTGCTCATACCATTTTGTTATCGTTATCTCTGGCGAAAATCCAGTCTCTGCAGGGTTAGCTCACAGGGGCGCGTATTCATGCGCCGTTGTGACGTGATGATGAATCGAGCCAGTGAAGAAGCGCGCCAGGACGGACTCGGTCGCGGCCCTCGCCTCGGTGCGAACGGGGCTCGCAAGGGCTGCGTCTACGCTCGGCAGATCCGGATAGCTGATGGCGAGGATCATCGGATATTCCGGTGCGCCGTCATCGCGACTTTCAGCGAAGGTGACACGGACGGAGAGGGCGCCGGGGAACTGGCGCCATTTCGGCAGGATTTCGGCGAGGACGGCGGCGCGGAAAGCCTCCGTCTGTCCTTCATGGATCTTGCCGTCGAACAATGCGTAGCGGGTGATCATGGGGCAATCTCCTTGTTGGGTCCCTTGAAATATTCCATCAATGCGGCCTGGTCCTCGCCGCCGAGGCCGGCAGCGGTCAGCATCCGATGCACTTCGGCGCAGATCGCCGTCAGCGGCATTGCGGTGTGGGTGAGCCTTGCCAGATCCTGGGCGGCGTTCAGATCCTTGACCATGTTGTCGATGCGCCCTGTGCGGCGGTAATCCCTGCTGGCGAAGCGCGGCATATACTCCTGCAGCAGTGCGCTGTCGGCGCGACCGCCCTTCAGAGCCTGAGGGATCTTCTCGACATCGACGCCGGCTGCTTCGGCAAGGGCTGTTGCCTCTGCCACGGCAAGGAAACCGAGGCCGCAAAGCACCTGGTTGATCATCTTCGTCGTCTGCCCGGCACCCGGGCCGCCCATATGGGTCTGGTTGCCGGCGAGCTTTGACAGGATGCTTTGCGTTTCCTGCACATCAGCTTCGGCGCCGCCCTGCATCAGGGTCAACTGGCCGATCGCGGCCTTCGGAATGCCGCCGGATAGCGGGCTGTCCACCCAGCGCAAGCCAAGGGTTGCGCCTTCTGTCGCGAGCGCCTTGGTCGTCTCCGGGTCGATCGAGGACATGTCGATGATCAGCGTGCCGGGCTTGGCCCCTTCGGCAACGCCCTGCGGCCCGAAGACGGCGGCGCGGACGATGGCTGCCGAGTTAAGAGAGAGGATAACGGCCTTGGCCTGGCTTGCCGCATCTGCTGCCGACGAAGCTGCAGCGGCACCCTTTGCGACAAGGGCTGCAATCTTTTCTGGGTCACGATCGTAGACGATCAGGTCCGTTCCGGTCTCTGTGAGGCGGGCGCCGATGGCACCGCCCATGGCACCGGCCCCGATGAGGGCGATCTTGTTGGTCATTGCGGGCTTCCTCCGAGATTAGACAGGACCTCGCCGACGATATTTGCCATCGGTTGGTCGATCGTCACTTCGATGGCTTCGTCCGGCCCTGGCTTTTCCAGGGTCGCGAACTGGCTGTCGAGCAGTGACAGGGGCATGTAGTGGCCGGCGCGGGAGGCCATGCGCGATGCAATGAGATCGCGGTCGCCCGCGAGATGGACGAATGTCACCTCTCCGCCAGCGCCAGCGCGAATTCTGTCGCGGTAAACGCGCCGAAGCGCAGAGCAGCCGATGATCAGCGGCGCCTCGCTTCTCAGTGTGTCGGCAATCCGATCGAGCCAGGGCCAGCGGTCGTCATCGTCAAGCGGAATACCTGCCCGCATCTTCTCGACGGCTTCGGTGCTGTGGAGATCGTCGCCGTCGCGGTATGGGATATCAAGATGTTCGGACAGAGCGGCGCCGACGCTCGACTTGCCGCAGCCTGCCACGCCCATGATGACCAGACGCAAGCTCATAGCGATGCCGTGATCCCGCCGTCGACATAAAGGACATGTCCGTTGACGAAGCTGGATGCATCGGAAGCGAGGAAGATGCAGGCGCCCTGCAATTCCTCGACCTTGCCCCACCGGCCGGCCGGCGTGCGTTTTTCGAGCCAGGCCGAGAAGGTCGGGTCGGCGACGAGAGCTGCATTCAGCGGCGTGTCGAAATAGCCGGGCGCGATCGCGTTGCAGTTCAGGCCGTGTTTGGCCCAGTCGGTGGCCATGCCCTTGGTCAGGTTGCCGACCGCGCCCTTGGTCGCGGTGTAGGGGGCAATCGAGGGGCGGGCGAGTGCGGTCTGGACGCTGGCGATATTGATGATCTTGCCGCGACCCCGGGCGATCATGTGGCGGGCGACCGCCTGGCCGACATGGAAGACGCTGGCGATATTGGTCTGCAGCAAACGCTCAAAAGCGTCGGCGGGGAAGTCTTCGAGTGGCGCGCGATGCTGCATGCCGGCATTGTTGACGAGGATGTCGATTGCCTTGCCGGAGGCCTCGTAGGCATCGACGGCCGCGCGCACAGCATTGTGGTCGGTCGCATCGAAGGCAAGCTGGTCAGCGCCCTCGATCCGGTCGGCCGCATCCTTGAGCTTCCTCGCATCACGACCGTTGAGGACGATCTCGGCGCCGGCGGCCTTCAGGCCTTCGGCAAGGGCGAAGCCGATCCCTTGCGAGGATCCCGTGATCAGGGCGCGTTTGCCTCTCAGGTCGAACAGGTTCAGTGACACGGCTTCCTCCTCAAGTTTCTCTCTCGACAAGCGTCGGATGATTTGTATATGTTATCGATAACAATCGAAAGTCAAGCATCCCTGGGGAGAGACAACATGACCAAGCCCGACATCCTGCAGATGGGCCCTTATCCGGAATGGGACCAGATGCCGCTGGAGCAGAGCTTCCATATGCATCGCTACTTCGAGGCCGCCGACAAGCCCGCCTTCCTGGCCGAGGTCGGGCCGAAAATCCGCGGTATCGCGACCCGTGGCGAGCTCGGCGCCAATGCACAGACGATCGCAGCCTGCCCGAATCTCGAAGTCATCTCGGTCTATGGCGTCGGCTTCGATGCGGTGGATCTTGGCGCCTGCCGGGAGCGGGGCATCCGGGTCACCAACACGCCCGACGTGCTGACGAATGACGTCGCCGATCTCGGGGTCGCGATGATGCTGGTCCAGTCGCGTGGGATGATCGGTGCGGAAACCTGGGTGAAGGACGGGTCCTGGGCGGCCAAGGGTCTCTATCCCCTGAAGCGTCGTGTCTGGGGCCGCAGGGCAGGGGTGCTCGGCCTTGGGCGTATCGGTTTCGAGGTTGCCAAACGCCTTGCCGGCTTCGACATGGAGATCGCCTATAGCGATGTCTCGGCCAAGGATTTTGCCAAGGATTGGGAATTCATCGCCGATCCCGTGGCGCTCGCTCAGCGTTCGGACTTCCTCTTTGTCACGCTGGCGGCTTCCGCTGCGACCCGGCATATCGTCGGTGCCAAGGTGATCGAGGCGCTGGGGCCCGAGGGCATGCTGATCAACATCAGCCGCGCCTCGAACATCGATGAGGAGGCGCTGCTTGATGCCCTCGAAACCGGCAAACTCGGTTCGGCGGCTCTCGATGTCTTCGAAGGCGAGCCCAACCTCAATCCGCGCTTTCTGGCCCTGCCGAATGTGCTGCTCCAGCCACATCATGCCAGCGGGACCATCGAGACCCGCAAGGCGATGGGCAAGCTGGTCCGCGATAATCTCACCGCGCATTTCGCCGGTGAAGCCCTACTCACTCCGGTGCTCTGATGAAAGCCATCGTCATTCATGCCGCCCGTGATCTCCGGATCGAAGACCGCCCGGTGGAAGAGCCGCAAGCCGGCCAGCTGCGACTGAGCCTTGCGACCGGCGGGATCTGCGGGTCGGACCTCCACTACTACAATCACGGCGGCTTCGGCGCGGTGCGTCTGAAGGAACCGATGATCCTTGGCCATGAAGTCTCGGCACGGGTCGAGGCGATCGGTGACGGAGTGTCCGGCTTCGAGATCGGGCAGCTTGTGGCCGTTTCGCCCTCGCGGCCCTGCGGCCAGTGCCGCTATTGCGGCGAGGGGCTACAGAACCAGTGCCTCAACATGCGCTTTTACGGTAGTGCCATGCCCTTCCCTCATATCCAGGGCGCTTTCCGTGAAAGCCTGGTGGCGGATGCCTATCAATGCGTCGATGCGACCGGTCTTTCTGCCGGCGAGGCGGCGATGGCCGAACCCCTGGCGGTCACCCTGCATGCCACGACGCGGGCGGGCAGCCTGTTCGGCAAGCGGGTTCTCGTTACCGGCTGCGGACCGATTGGCGTACTCTCGATCCTCTCGGCACGACGCGCTGGTGCTGCCGAAATCGTTGCCACCGATCTCTCCGATTTCACGCTGGCACTGGCGTCAAAGATCGGGGCTGACAGGGTGATCAATACGGCGAATGAGCCGGATGCGCTGTCGGCCTATGCCGGCGACAAGGGCACTTTCGATGTGCTCTATGAGTGCACGGGTGTTGCTGCGGCGCTTGCAGGCGCCATTCCGGCGCTCAGGCCACGCGGGATTATTCTGCAGCTCGGCCTGGGCGGCGACATGACGCTGCCCATGATGGCGATCACGGCCAAGGAGCTCGAACTCAGAGGCTCCTTCCGCTTCCATCAGGAATTTGCCATCGGGGTCGAACTGATGCGGAAAGGGTTGATCGACGTAAAGCCGCTGATCACGCATACCGTGTCGCTGGCCGAGGCCGAGAAGGGCTTTCTGCTCGCATCGGATCGGAGCCAGGCAATGAAGGCGCAGATTGCGTTTTCGGCTTAAGTGCGGCGACTGTTCAGGGAGGAGCATGAGCCATGTCGTTTTTTGAAGTCATCGATCCGATCTTCGCCACCTATGTGCTCGGCAATGCGCCGGTAAAGCGGCTGGCGACCGGGTTTGACTGGACGGAAGGGCCGGTGTGGTTCGGCGATGCCGGCTGCCTGCTGTTTTCCGACATTCCCAACAACCGCATCGTCCGCTGGAGCGAGGATGGCGTCACCACCTATCGCCAGCCCTCGAACTTTGCGAACGGCCATACACGAGACCGGCAGGGCCGTCTCGTCAGCTGCGAGCATGGAACGCGCCGGGTGACGCGGACCGAATGGGACGGGTCGATCACGGTCATCGCCGACAGCTATCAAGGCAAGCGGCTCAACAGCCCGAACGATGTCATCGTTGCTCCCGATGATGCCATCTGGTTCAGCGATCCGCATTACGGGATTATGACGGATTACGAGGGGGCGAAGGCAGAGCAGGAGCTGCCCTGTACCGTCTATCGGGTGTCGCCGGAAGGCGGCATCGAGGCCTTGATCACCGACATGCAGGGGCCGAATGGCCTCGTCTTCAGCCCGGATGGCAGCCGTCTCTATGTGGCGGATACAGGGCGCATGTTCTCTTCCGATCCGCAGCATATCCGCGTGTTCGACATGGTCGATGGGCGTCCGGTGAATGGGCGTATCTTCCATGTGATCACGCCTGGCTGCGCCGATGGAATGCGGGTCGATACGGACGGAAACCTGTGGTCCTCCGCAGCCGATGGCGTGCATTGCATCGCGCCTGACGGTCATCTGATGGGCAAGATCCTGGTGCCGGAAATGGTGTCGAACCTCTGCTTCGGGGGACACTCGAAGCATCGGCTGTTCATCACGGCGACCACGAGTGTCTATTCGGTGGTGCTGAATCGGCGCGGCATCCAGACCCCTTGAGGGTAGCGTAGCAGGTCAGGCGGTTTCGCCGGGCACCAGGCGTGTTGGAACAAAAGTGACGGTTTGAACCGGCTCGCCCTTCAGCTTTGCGACGAGGGCTTCGGCGGCAGCTTTGCCAATGCTCGTCGTCGGCACCACTGTGGTGGTCAGGCGTTTCTGCAGGATGGAGGCCGCTTCCATCCCGCCCCATCCGGCGATGCCGATATCCTCGGGCACGCTCAAGCCGCGTGACTGACAGAAGGCAAGACCGCCGATCGCCATCTCGTCATTGTGGAAATAGACGACATCGAAGTCGTTCTTTCGGCTGAGCAGGGTTTCCAGGCCATAATAGCCGGCATAGAAGCCCGGCGCGTCGTGCAGCATCTCGGCATCGACGAGTGGATGTCCGGCACGGGCGAGCGCATCGCGAAAGCCTTCGAAACGCGCCTGTCCCATGACGTCGGAGCGGGCAAGAGCGCCAACGTAACCCGCCTTGCGCCGGCCGCGCGCCAGGAGGTGCCGAGCCATTTCGGCGCCGCAGTCGGCATGGGAAAAGCCGACGGCCATATCGATCGGGCTCGTGGTCAGATCCCAGATCTCGACCACCGGCATGGCCGCACTGCGCAAAAGCTCGATCGTGCCGGGCGTGTGGTGGCGACCGGAGAGAATGAGGCCGGCCGGACGCCAGCTGACCACCTGCCGGATCCAGGCTTCCTCCTCGATCATCGAATGATCATTGGCACCGATGATCAGCTGATAGCCCAGACGTCCAAGCGCCCGGTCGACGCCATCCAGCACATGGCCGAACAGGCCCGATGTCAGGCGTGGGACACACATGCCGACCAGGGTTTCCGCCTGGTCCGAGCCGAAAGCGGCGGCCAGCCGGTTCGGGACGTAGCCCAGTTGCGCGGCGATCTCCATGACCTTCCGGCGGGTCTGATCGGAGAAGCCGGACCCGTCGCGCAGGACGCGGCTGACCGTCATCTTCGATACGCCGGCGGCGCGCGCGATGTCTTCCAGATTGGCCTTCATCGGGGGCGCCGTCCTCGTGAATCGGCGCTGGTGAGACAGTTCATGTTATCGATAACTTTTTTCTTGACTCGGCAAATGATGCAAGTAGGTTAATTACGTTACCGGTAAACCTGACGCAAGATCTGGATCCGGCATGGGAGGAGACACAACATGCAACCGTCCAATGACGGCCTGCTTTTCGATCGAATCGTGAAATCCTTCGGTGGCACGCAGGCCCTGAAGGGTGTTTCGCTGAAGGTCGAGCGCGGCGAAATCGTTGCGTTGCTCGGCGAGAACGGAGCCGGCAAATCGACGCTGATCAAGGTCCTCGGCGGCATCCACCGCCCCGACGAGGGCGGCGTCTTCATCGATGGCCAGCCTTACGCCCATGAGGCCGGCAAGGCCGGCGGCCAGAAGGTCGCTTTCATCCACCAGGATCTCGGTCTGATCGAGTGGATGAGTGTTGCCGAAAACATCGCCCTGTCGCTCGGCTATGTGAAGAAGGGCCGTCGGATCGACTGGTCCGCGACCGAAGCTATGGCCGACAAGGCGCTGGCGCTGGTCGAAGCCGATTTTTTGGCGACCGCTCGGGTTTCCAGTCTCACCCGCACGCAGAAGTCTCTTGTTGCCATCGCCCGTGCGCTTGCTGCGGATTGCGACTACCTCGTTCTCGACGAGCCGACCGCGAGCCTTCCGGCCGACGAAGTGGAGCGCCTGTTTGCGGCACTCCGTCCGCTGAAAGCCCGCGGCGTCGGCATGATCTATGTCAGCCATCGGCTGGACGAGATTTTCCGGATCGCCGATCGGGTTGCGGTCCTGCGCGACGGACAGATGGTCGGCATGCGCGCAATCGAACACACGACGCCCGAGGAACTGGTCGGTCTGATCGTTGGCAGGAAAGCGCGCGAAATTGCCAGGCCTGCCATCCTCGAAGGGCCGTCCATTCTCAAGGTTTCAGGTCTCGCGACAGGCGCCGTCGGTCCCGTCAGTTTTGAAATCAAACGCGGTGAGCTGCTGGGTCTCGCGGGTCTGCGCGGTGCCGGTCACGAGGATGTCGGCCGAGCCCTTTTCGGCCTCATCCCGCATGCCGGCAAGATCACGCTGAACGGTGTTGCGCCGGACTTGAAGGATGCAGGTTCCGCCATGCGCTCGGGCATCGGCCTCGTGGCGCGCGATCGTATCGCGGAAAGTGTTGCGCCGGGCCTCTCCATCCGCGAAAACGCGTTTCTCAACCCCTCGGCCACGGGGCGACGCCTTCTGAGCCTGCTGTCGCCCAAGGCAGAAGATGAACTCGCCCATGAACTCGGCCGTCGTGTGGGCTTGTCACCCAATGATCCGACACTCGCCATCGAGGCGCTGTCGGGCGGCAACCAGCAGAAGGTCGTCGTTGGCCGCTGGCTCGATTCCGGCCGCCGGCTGCTGATTGCGGAAGATCCGACCGCCGGCGTCGATGTCGGGGCGAAGGCCGAGATCTATCATCTTCTCTACCAGGCTCTCGCAAGCGGCATGGGCGTCCTCGTGGTGTCCACCGATTTCGAGGAGACCGCCAATATCTGCCATCGCGCCATCGTCTTCAGCCGCGGCCTGCCCGTGGCCGAGCTGAGTGGCGTCGAACTGTCAACCGAATCCCTGATCCAGGCCGCATCGGCCGGTGAAGCCGCCTGAGGACCGCCATGCCCGGTATCCAATCCAACGCCGTCGAACCCACCAAGGACGAATTGCGGGGCCTGTCGCCCGCTCGCAAGCTGGTGCGCCTTGCGCCCACCTATGGTCTCGTCATCCTGATGTTCGGCCTGATCCTGCTGTTCTCGATCCTGCTGCCGACCACATTCCCGACCATGCTCAATGTCAGGGCCATCTTGTCCGACAAGGCGATCATTGCGCTTCTGTCACTGGCAGCGATGATTCCCATGGTCGCCGGGCGTATCGACCTGACGGTCGGCTATGGCATCGTGCTCTGGCATATTCTGGCGATCAGCCTGCAGACGCTCTACGGCTTTCCCTGGCCGGTGGCCGTCGCCATCGTGCTGGTGCTGGGTGTTTTGATCGGCGCGCTCAATGGTCTCCTTGTCGAGGTCGCCCGGATCGACAGCTTCATCGCAACACTTGGCACGGGCACGATCCTTTACGCCCTCGCGCTCTGGCATACCGGTGGCCGCCAGATGGTCGGCGCGCTTCCAGATGCGTTCTATGCGATTAACGGCACCTTCGTTTTCGGACTGCCGATCACCGCGATCTACGTGCTGGTCATCACGGTCGTGCTCTGGGTCGCGCTCGAATACACCCCGATCGGCCGGTATCTCTATGCGATCGGCGCCAACCAGCGGGCGGCCGAACTGAACGGTATCCCGACGCGCAAGTTCGTCATCGGCGCCTTTGTCACATCCGGCCTGATGACGGCGCTCGCTGGCGTGTTGCTCGCCTCGAAGCTCCGGATTGGCCAGGCCTCTGTTGGTCTCGAATTCCTGCTGCCGGCGCTCGTCGGCGCCTTCCTCGGCTCCACCACCATCAAACCCGGACGCGTCAATGTCTGGGGCACCATCGTCGGCGTGATGATCCTCGCCGTCGGTATTTCCGGCATCCAGCAGTTCGGCGGGAGCTTCTGGGTCGAGCCGCTGTTCAACGGCACGACCTTGCTGATCGCCATCGGGATCGCCGGTTACGCGCAAAGAAAGAAAGGCGCGAAGTCCAAATAAGTCCATTCAGCTACTTTGGGAGGAAACCATGCTGAAGAGAGCTCTTGCCGTATCGATCCTGGCGTTGACGGCCGCCATGCCTGCCCACGCCGACGCGATTTCGGATGCGATGGCAGAAGTCCAGAAATATGCAGGTGAAAAGACC
>CALSAF010000071.1:0-21327 GCA_943372805.1 Rhizobium sp. Q54 | reverse complement strand
GACAAGTATGTGCTGGCCGATCCCGAGACCGCGACCGACCAGGACTACGCGAATATCGAAGCGATCATCGCGCATGAATACTTCCACAACTGGACCGGCAACCGCATCACCTGCCGCGACTGGTTCCAGCTCTGCCTGAAGGAAGGCCTGACCGTCTATCGCGACCACGAATTCTCCGCCGACATGCGCTCGCGTTCGGTCAAGCGCATCGCGGAAGTCCGCCATCTGCGCTCGGAGCAGTTCCCTGAGGATGCGGGGCCGCTCGCCCACCCGGTGCGTCCGACAAAATATCGCGAAATCAACAACTTCTACACGACGACGGTCTATGAGAAGGGCTCTGAAGTCACCCGGATGATCGCGACCATTCTCGGTCGCGATGGCTTCAAGAAGGGCATGGACCTCTATTTCGAGCGTCATGACGGCGAGGCCGCCACCGTCGAGGACTTCGTCAAGTGCTTCGAGGATGCCAACGGTCGCGATCTCACGCAGTTCGCGCTGTGGTATCATCAGGCCGGAACGCCGCAGATCACCGTTTCCTCCACCTATGACGCCTCCGCCAAGACGCTCACATTGTCACTTGAGCAGATGATCCCGGCCACCCCCGGCCACAGCGCCAAGGAGCCGATGCACATTCCGCTCCGTTTCGCGCTCATCTCTGAAAACGGGGCTGAGGCCGCCGCATCGGCCATCTCCGGCGGCGAGGTCAGCGGTGACGTCGTGCATCTCACCCAGCGCGCCCAGGCATTCACCTTTGCCGGTATCGGCAGCCGCCCGGTCGTATCGCTCAACCGCGGCTTCTCGGCCCCGGTCAGCCTGCATTTCGCGCAGGGCTCCGAAGATCTCGCCCATATCGCCCGCCATGACAGCGACCTCTTCGCCCGCTGGGAGGCAATCACCGATCTCGCCCTGCCCGTGCTGACCGGTGCCGCAAAGACGGCGCGTGAAGGCGGCGCTGTCGAAACGAGCCGAGCCTTCATCGACGTGCTGCTCGCGGTTGCCGCCGACGAGACGCTGGAACCGGCCTTCCGCGCCCAGGCGCTGTCGCTGCCGAGCGAAGCCGACATCGCACGCGAACTTGGTGGCAACAACGATCCGGATGCAATCCACGCCGGTCGACAGGCCGTGTTGTCGGGCATTGCGACTGCCGGCGCCGAGGTCTTCGGGAAACTGCACGCCATCCATTCGGCTTCCGGGCCCTTCACGCCGGATGCGGCAGGTGCCGGCAAGCGGGCGCTGAAGAATATCGCGCTGTCGTTCCTGACGATCGCCGAGAATTCGCCGGCACTCGCTGCCGCCGCCTTCGCCAGCGCCGACAACATGACCGACCTCTCACAGGCGCTGACCATCCTTGCCCACCGCTTCCCCGAAGCCGTCGAGACGAAGAATGCGCTTGCTGCCTTCGAGACCCGCTTTGCTTCAAACGCACTGGTTCTCGACAAGTGGTTCTCCATCCAGGCGACCATGCCGGGTGCTGCAAGCCTCGATCGTGTCAAGGAGCTGATGCAGAGCCCGCATTTTGCTCCGACCAACCCGAACCGCGTCCGTTCGCTGGTGGGCACATTCGCCTTCGGCAATGCCACCGGCTTCAACCGCGCCGATGGTGCGGCCTACCACTTTTTCGCCGAGCAGATCCTGGCGATCGACCCGCGTAACCCGCAGCTGGCCGCGCGCCTGCTGACGGCCCTGCGCTCCTGGCGCCTGCTGGAACCCGGTCGCGCAGACAAGGCCCGTGCAGCCCTTGCGACGATCGAAGCCTCCCCGTCGCTCTCGACGGATGTGCGCGACATCGTCGACCGCGTCCTCAAGGGCTGAGGCACTCCTGTCACCGTTTGAAAAAGGCGCCGCTCTCCGGCGCCTTTTTTTCGTCCCATGCTTCATTCGAGCCTTGGAACACCAGAGGTTTTTCCATGAGATTCAGCCGCTTGCCGCGTCGCCAATAAAAAAGCGGAGTCGGAGCAAGGGGTTAATATTTTCTTTACGCAAGCGGTCTGGACAAGGCGAATCGCCCATGATTCCTTGGGGTCAGATTCGGGCGAGCGGCGCAGCGAATCACACGAGGGACAGAGGCAGGGACTATGTTTGACGCGCGGCGGGCGACCGCAGCCGATGATCGGTTGCGCACCAAATATTCCGATGTAGGAACGGCTTTCAGGGATATGTGGAAGAAGCTCGCCGGCCAGACACCGGCCTTCGACGTGGTGGCCGTGCGCGGATCGCCCCGGCTGGAAACCGCCTTGCGGCGGGCCATTCCGGTGCTCATCCTTTGCTTCCTCACCGTTGTTGCGCTGGCACGCACGGTCGGGATCATGAGCGAACACCAGCGCATGGAAAATGCCATCCGGCAATCCACCGCGCTGATCGCTGCAACCGTCCAGGCCTCGCTTGCCGGCAAGGCCGATCTCTTCGAGACTCGCGACCGCGTTGCCGCGGAGAAGCTCATCGGCACCTATCTCGATCGCGAGCAGATGGAAAGCGGTGCCTATGTGCTGCTCGTCGATCCGGCCGGCCGCGTGTTCGGCGCCTCCTCGGAGGCTGCCGCCCAGGTCGGTATGATGCTTTCGAGCCTGCTGCCCGAAGTCATGACCATCCGCCAGTCCGGCAGCCGTGCCGGCGCCATCGAGACCGAGTTCAACGGCGAGCGGCATCACGCGCTCTTCACTCCCGTTGGTACCGATGGTGCGATGATCGTCACCGCCCATTCGTTGCAGGCGGTCGAAGATTTCTGGCGTCGCGAACTCTCGCTCAACGTCACGCTCTTCACCTGCATCACGGTCATCCTCTTCGTCATCCTCTATGCCTATTTCTACCAGGTGAAGCGGGCGCGTGAGGCGGACGACACCTTCCTTGAGTCCAACCTGCGTGTCGAAACGGCGCTTGCCCGCGGTCGCTGCGGTCTGTGGGACTTCGATCTGGAAAGCCGCAAGCTTGTCTGGTCGCGCTCGATGTATGAAATGCTCGGCCTGACGCCCTCCACGCAGCCGCTTGCGTTTGCCGATGCCGCCCGCCTGATGCATCCCGACGACGGCAATCTCTATGCGCTGGCCCGCTCCGTCGGTCGTGGCACCTCGCGTCATATCGACCAGATCTTCCGCATGCGCCATGCCCAGGGCCATTATGTCTGGATGCGCGCCCGCGCCCAGATCATCTCGTCCAATACGGGCGACCTGCATGTCATCGGCATCGCCATGGACGTGACCGAGCAGCACCGTCTCGCCCAGCGGTACGCCGAAGCCGACCAGCGGCTGGCAGATGCCATCGAATGCACCTCGGAAGCCTTCGTGCTGTGGGACAAGAATGACAAGCTGGTGGCCTGGAACGGCCACTTCCAGAAGGTCTATGGCCTGCCGGACGCGGTTCTGGTGCCCGGCAAGGAACGCGCCGTGGTGCTGGCCGCTGCAGCCAAGCCGATCATCCAGCGCCGCATTGCGGACGCCGACGACGGCACCAATTCGCGCACGTCCGAAGTGCAGCTCGCCGACGAGCGCTGGCTGCAGATCAACGAGCGCCGCACCCGTGACGGCGGCCTCGTCTCCGTCGGCACCGACATCACCCTTTTGAAGCGTCATCAGGAGCGGCTGCGCGAACAGGAGCGCCGCCTGATGGCCACCATCGGTGATCTCTCCGCCTCGCAGAAGACGCTCGAGCGGCAGAAGACCGAACTCTCAGACGCCAACGAGAAGTATCTCGCCGAAAAGCAGCGCGCCGAAGCGGCCAACAAGGCGAAGTCGGAATTCCTCGCCAATATGAGCCACGAACTGCGCACGCCGCTCAACGCCATCCTCGGCTTTTCCGAGATCCTGCTCGCCGGCATGTTCGGCCCTGTCGGCTCGCCGAAATACGAGGAATATGCCAAGGACATCCACGAAAGCGGCAAACACCTGCTGAACGTCATCAACGACATCCTCGACATGTCGAAGATCGAAGCCGGCCAGATGAAGATCCGCTGCGAAACAATCGACCTCTGCCCGCTGATTGAAGAAAGCATGCGCCTCACCGCCATTCCGGCCGAGGAGAAGAACATCACCGTCGAACAGCGCGTCGAGCCCGGGCTCTCGCTTGTGGCAGACCGCCGCGCGATCAAGCAGATCCTGCTCAACATCCTCTCGAATGCGGTGAAGTTTACCGACGAAGGCGGCAAGATCGCGCTTCGGGCGCGCAAGGTGGAAGGAGCCGTGCTGGTCTCCATCGTCGATACCGGCATCGGCATCCCGAAAAGTGCGATCGGCAAGATCGGCAATCCCTTCGAGCAGGTGCAGAGCCAGTATGCCAAGTCGAAGGGTGGCTCGGGTCTTGGGCTTGCGATTTCCCGCTCGCTCGTCGCCCTTCACGGCGGTTCGCTCAAGATCCGGTCCCGCGAGGGCCAGGGCACGGTGGTCTCCCTGCGCATCCCAGAGGTTCTCGTGGCCCAGGGCCTCAAGCGCCGTGCCTGACCGCAACGGCTGCAGGCGTGGGGCGGTATTCACCCCACGGTAACCCTTCCGGGTGAATACGCCGCCGGACTTACCCATCCGTAAGGGTCGCCGGGCCATGACAGGCTCGGGACAATCCGGCACGAGGCCGGAGGGACAAACAGGGACCGCAATGGCCAGTGAAGGCAAGCCGCGCAATCGGCTCTATGTCAATTTCATCATCAACCTGATCGGCGCCCTTTTGCCGATCCCGGTGATGATCCTGACGGTCCCCGTCTATATCGATTATGTCGGCGACGCCCGCTACGGCGTCATCTCGCTGATCTGGGTGATGATCGGTTATCTTGGCTTTCTCGAGCTCGGTCTTGCGCCCGCCACCATCAATGCGCTCGCCCGCCTCGACCATTCCGCCCAGCGCGAACGCGCCCGCGTCATCGTCACCTCCTTCACCATCAATGCGTCGATGACCTTCTTCGGCGCCTTCCTGCTCTATCTGCTCGGCTCCTATATCGTCGGCGGCGTGGTGCAGGTGCCGACAGAGATCGAAGGCGAGGTGAAGGCGGCCATGCCGTGGATCGCGCTTCTCCTGCCGCTCGTCATCCTCAACGGTGCCGGCATCGACGCAATCGAGGCGCGGGAGAATTTCGCGCTGGCCAATGTGCTGCAGGTCTCCGGTGCGATCTTCGCGCAGATCCTGCCGCTTGCCTTCGCCGTCTTCGTGTCCCCCGACCTCGGCACCGTCATTCCCGGCGCCGTGCTGGCCCGCGTGTTGCTGATGGCCGCCATCTTCGTCGCGATCAACCGGATCGAGGGACCGATCCGGATCACCGATTTCGACATGGACCGGGCGCGCAAGCTCCTCTCCTATGGCGGCTGGGTGACGATCTCCTCGGTGCTCACCCCGATCCTCGGCTCGCTTGACCAGCTGATGGTCGGCCGTTTCTTCGGTGTCGCCGCCGTCACCTATTACGCCGTGCCGCTCAACCTGATCTCCCGCAGCCAGATCATTCCCGGCGCCATTTCAAGGGCGATCTTCCCTCGACTGGCAAGTTCCGACGCTGAGGAAGCCAAGGCACTCAGCGCCCGCGTCCTGGTTGTCACAGCCCTGCTCTATGGCGGCATCTGCGCCTCCATCATCCTGCTGATGGATCCGCTGCTTACGCTCTGGCTGGGCGAGTCCTTCGCCGATCGGGCGGGCGTGCCAGCAACGATCCTCGTGACGTCGATCTGGCTGAATTCGATGATCTTCGCGCCCTACTGGCTGATCCACAGCCAGCACCGGCCGGATCTGATCGCCAAGCTGCATCTGGGCCTTCTCCTACCCTTTGCCGGCGTGCTGATCCTGCTCACCATGCAGTTCGGCATCGTGGGTGCCGCAGTCGCCGCAGCCCTCCGTTCCCTCTTCGACTTCGGCGGCCACCTGACCCTGAGCGGCATCCTGCGCCGTGTCGCGTTTCCTCTCGCCCTGCCCTTTGCGCTCCTGGCCGCCGCAACGCTCGCCCATCTGACGATCGACGACTGGCTGACCGCCTTCATCCTCGCCTGCGCCGTCTGGCCCGTGGTGGCACTGCTCGTCTTCCTGCTCGACCGCCCCACCTTCAATCTGCTCGTCGGGTTTGCGCTGAAGCCGCTCAGGCTGATCGGCAATCGGTCGGCCGAGTAGCCGGAATGGTCAGGCCGAGGCGGCCACCACCCGGGAAAACACCTTGCGCACAGCCTTGGACAGCCGTCTGATCTCGGCCTCCGCCGTCTTCATGTCAGGACTGTCGGCTGCCCTTGCCACGCGGTCGGTGAGGCCGGCCGGAACGGTCGAGGGATCGAAGGGGCCGTCAATGCAGAGCCTGATGACCTGCGAGAGATCGGTGTAGAGCTTCAAGGCTGTGAGGCAAATGTCGAGGTCGTTCGGGTCAATGAGATCCCCCAAGGCCTTCAGCGCATCTGCGGTCGAGAGTTCGTTGGTCCGCACGCGATGCCCCTTCGACGGGGCCACCAGCGCCAGATATTGGGCGATGAACTCGATGTCAACAAGGCCGCCCGGAATGAGCTTCAGGTCCCAGATATCCTTTGCCGGCTTCTCCTGCTCGATCAGCGCCCGCATTTCCAGCACGTCCTTAACGATCTTCGCCTGGTCGCTCGGGGCCGCCAGCACCTCTTCGATGATCGTCTCCGCCTCCCCGATCAGGCTCTGATCGCCGGAGAGCATGCGTGCCCTTGAGAGCGCCATGTGCTCCCAGGTCCAGGCCTCTTCGCGCTGATAGCGGGCAAAGGACCTGAGCCTCGTCGCGACCGGTCCCTTGTTGCCGGAGGGACGAAGCCGCATGTCGACTTCGTAGAGCACGCCCTCCGCCGTCGGTGCAGAAAGGGCTGCAATCAGCCGCTGCGTCAGCCTCGTGAAATAGCGCACCGGGTCGAGGGGCTTGGCGCCATCCGATTCCGCTGCCTCGTCGTCATGCTCGTAGAGCAGGATCAGGTCGATATCCGAGCCTGCCGTCAGCTCGTAGGAGCCGAGCTTGCCCATGCCGGCCAGCGCCACCCGGCCACCGGGGATCCGGCCATGGGCGGCTTCCATCTCGGCCACCACCGCCTTCAGTGCTTCGTCGATGACGAGGTCGGCGAGATCGGTGAAGGCGTGGCCGGCTTGCGCTCCGCCGATGGAGCCGGTCAGCAGGCGTATGCCGATGAGGAAGCGCTGCTCGGCGGCAAAGATGCGCAGCCGGTCGAGGATTTCCTCGTAATGCCTTGCGCTGGAAAGGAAACTCTTCAGCCGCTTGCCGAGATAGTCGCGGGTGGGAAGTTCGACCAGGAGGCCCGGGTCCAGCATGCCATCAAACACATGCGGGCGCGCGGCGATGATCTCGGCAAGCCTTGGGGCGGCGGCCATGATGTTGACCATCAGGTCGAGCAGGGCGGGATTGTTGCCGAGCAGCGAGAAGAGCTGGATGCCGGCGGGAAGCCCCGACAGGAAATTGTCGAAACGCAACAGCGCCTCGTCGGCCCGCCGACTCTCACCAAAAGCCTTCAACAGATCCGGCGTCATCTCTGTCAGCCGCTCGCGCGCTTCCACCGATTGCGTCGCGCGGTAACGACCGTAATGCCATGTGCGGATGACGCGGGAGATATCCTCCGGTCGCTCGAAGCCAAGCCCTTTCAGGGTCTTCAGCGTATCCGGATCGTCCTTCTGCCCGGTGAAAACGAGATTGCCGGTCGCGCTCGACAGGCCCTCTTCCTTTTCGAACAGGCGGGCGTAGCGCTTCTCGACCGTCTTCAGCGCCGTTTCCAGGGCGCGCGAAAAGGCCGTCGTATCAATGAAGCCCAGCATGAAGGCGATGCGCTTCAGTTCGGCCTCGGTCTCCGGCAGCACATGCGTCTGCTCGTCATGCACCATCTGGATGCGGTGCTCGACATCGCGCAGGAACCAGTAGCAGTCGATGAGTTCGTCCGCCGTCTGCTCGTCGATCCAGCGGGCGGAAGCCAGCGCCTTCAGCGCCTCTTCGGTCGGGCGGCAGCGCAGATCCGGCATGCGGCCACCGGCGATCAGCTGCTGGGTCTGGGCGAAAAACTCAATCTCGCGGATGCCGCCGCGTCCGAGCTTGACGTTGTGGCCCTTCACCGCGATCGCACCATGGCCCTTGTGAACATGGATCTGGCGCTTGATCGAGTGGATGTCGGCAATCGCCGCATAATCGAGATATTTGCGGAAGACGAAGGGCACGAGTTCGCGCAGGAACCCTTCGCCGGCCTTCAGGTCGCCGGCCACCGGTCGTGCCTTGATGAAGGCGGCCCGCTCCCAGTTCTGGCCCCTGCCTTCGTAATAGATGAGCGCTGCTTCAACCGGCACGGCAAGCGGTGTCGAACCCGGATCGGGCCTCAGCCTCAAGTCGGTGCGGAAGACATAACCGTCGGCGGTGCGCTCCTGCAGGATGCGCACGAGACGGCGCATCATCCGGCCATAGGTCTCCATGGCGTCGTCAGAATCCTTCAGGATGCCGGCGTCGGGATCGTAGAAAATCACGAGGTCGATGTCGGAGGAATAGTTCAGCTCGCGGGCGCCATGCTTGCCCATGCCGAGCACGATCAAGCCACTGCCCTCGGCCGGATTGTCCCGATCCTTGAGCGTCAGCTTGCCGCCGTCATGGCCGGCGAGGAGCAGATGATCGATCGCGGCTGCCACGGCCGCATCGGCCACGGCGCTCAGCCAGGCGGTCGTGTCCCGCGCGGTGAAGACGCGGGCGAGATCAGCGAGTGCCGTGAGGAAGGCGACCTTACGCTTGGCGCGTCTCAACCGCGCCATCACCTCTACCTCACTGGGCACCGAACCGGAGGCGTCGCGCGCCCAGGCCTGGCGCGCCTCGTCTATCGCATCGAGAATCTGCGGCTCCAGGGGCGCGGCCACGGCATCGAGCAGCAGGGAGGGTTTCAGATTCGCGACATCCCGCAGATAGGGCGAAAGCGTGAGGGCCGAGAGCACGAAGCTGCGAAGCGGTCCTTCGGCGGAGAGGTGCTCACCAAGAGACGGCTCCTGCTTCATCAGGTCCTTGAGCAGTGCGGCCGCCGCCTTCAGCTCTGTCTGGTTCAGCGGACGGATCACGCCATCAGCTACATCGGACAATCTGCTCGTCCTGCCGTTCCCCATCAGCGTCTCCTCTCCCGGTCGAGATTTCTTGCGAATCTCAAACCGGGTCAGGTTACGGCTTCATCCCGGGAAAAACCATGGTCGCCGTCAGGCCCGGATAATCTGGATGGCTGCGGCTGTCCGAAAGCTCGAGCCGTCCGCCATGCAGGGCCATGATCGCCTCGACCAGCGACAGGCCAAGCCCGGTGCCCGGTTTCGATCGGCTCTTGTCGAGCCGCACGAAGCGCTTCACCACCTCGGCCCGCTTGTCTTCGGGAACGCCCGGCCCCTGATCCGAGACGGCAATTTCCACCCCGTCACGTCCGGCGGAAACGCGGATGCGGATTTCGGAGCCCGCCTCGCCCTGGCTGCCATATTTGATGGCGTTGTCGATCAGGTTGGAGAGCGCCTGCCCGACCAGTTCGCGATTGCCGCGAACGGACAAGCCGGGCGCGATCTCGCAGACCATTACCTGCCCCGCCTCCTCCGCCACCGGCTCGTAGAGTTCGGCACTGTCGGCGGCAATCGCTGATATGTCGATGTCGGAGAGCTCGGCTGCAATCGAGCCCGCCTCTACGCGTGAGATCATCAGAAGCGCGTTGAAGGTGCGGATCAGCTGATCGGATTCGGCAATGATCGTCTCAAGGGCCACCTTGCGCGCAACCGCATCGTCCTCATTCAAGGCGTCGGCCGCCTTGTTGCGCAGGCGCGTCAATGGCGTCTTCAGGTCATGTGCGATGTTGTCGGAGACCTGGCGCAGGCCCTCGTTCAGCTGCTCGATCCGCCCCAGCATGCCATTCAGCGAGGACGACAGACGGTCGAATTCATCACCGGAGCCGGAGACCGGCAAGCGCTGTGACAGGTCACCCGCCATGATCTTCTGGCTGGCCGCCGACACCCGGTCGATGCGTTTCAGCGCATTGCGGCCAATGGCAAACCAGATGACAACGGCGCCAACGCCCATGATCAAGAGCGCAACCATCAGCGCCTGGCGCACGAGCAATCTGAGCTTGCCCGGTTCGCCAAGGTCGCGACCGACCAGAACCCGAATGCCATTCTCCAGAACGAAGACATGGCCGGTCGCCAGATGGCGCTTCACGCCGCCGCTGTCGGTGTAGCGCTGGTAGCGGAAGGGGAAGTCTGTCCAGCCCTCTTCATCGAAGACGCCGGGCTGCAGGGAGGCGACATTGCCGGCGAGAATCTCACCATTCGGCCCGGCGATGACGTAGAGGTTCGCCCCCGGCTGGCGGGCGCGGCGTTCCATCGTCCTCAAGAGCTGGTTGATTCCACCGCGCTCGAAAGCCTCCTGGATCTCGGTCACCTCCTGTTTCAGCGCATCGCGCGTCTGGTTGTTCAGGATGCGCTCGGCAAGCCCTGTCACGTAGAAGACCAGGAAGGCGGCGCAGAGCGCGAACAGAAGGATGTAAAGGGCGGACAGTCGGACAGCCGTCGACTTGGCCAGCACGCCCAGGCGTGATTTCAGCCGCATGTCAGCCTTCGTCCTTGATCATGTAGCCAGCACCGCGCACGGTCTTCAAAAGCGGCCGGTCGAAGTCCTTCTCGATCTTCGAGCGCAGCCGCGAGACATGCACGTCGATGACATTGGTCTGCGGGTCGAAGTGATAGTCCCAGACGTTTTCGAGCAGCATGGTGCGGGTCACCACCTGGCCGGCATTCTTCATCAAATATTCGAGCAGGCGGAATTCGCGCGGCTGGAGCAGGATCTCCTTGCCTGCACGCTTCACCTCGTGGGAAAGCCGGTCGAGTTCGAGATCACCGACCCGGTAGACCATGTCCTGCTCGGGCTTGCCCTTGCGGCGGCCGAGAACCTCGACACGCGCCAGCAATTCGGAAAAGGCGTAAGGCTTCGGCAGATAGTCGTCCCCACCGGCGCGCAGGCCCGTCACGCGGTCATCGACCTGGCCAAGTGCGGAGAGGATCAGCACCGGCGTATCGATGCCGCGCTTGCGCAATTCGCTGATGACGGACAAGCCATCCCGTCGCGGCAGCATGCGGTCGACGACCATCACGTCATAGGTGTTTTCCGTGCCCATGAAGAGGCCGCTTTCGCCGTCGCTGGCGTGATCGGCAACAATGCCCGCCTCGCGAAAGGCCTTGGTCATATAGGCTGCGGCTTCCAGGTCGTCTTCAATGACAAGTATCTTCATGTGCGCGACATTAGCGTCGACGCCTGCCACCGTATAGCCGGTTTCGCCGGACATCAGCTGTCCCTGTTCCGCGATCCCCATGCTTCGTCCTTTCCTCACAGGTGGCGGTCGGCGACCGCCAGAAACGACAAGGGGCGCCGCCGGTCCACGACCGCCGGCGCCCCTTGTCACATCATACTCAGCCCTGGTTGATCGGGAGAGCCACGAAGCGGCTGCCGTTCTCCGATTCGACCTGGAAGAGCGCCCGGGTGCGGCCGTCCTTCTTGGCCTGGTCGATGACCTTCTGGACATCGGCAGCGGAGGAAACCTCCTGGTTGTTCACCGAGGTGATCGTCTCGCCTGATTTCAGGCCCTTGTCAGCGGCATCGCTGTTGGGATCGACATCGACGATCGCCAATCCCTTGCCGTCTTCAGCCGGGCGGACGGCAAGGCCGAGGCTCGACAGTTCCTGCTCGGCTTCCGGAGCCGGAGCCGCGTTGTTCTCGGTTTCGGCGCTCGCCGACTGGTCGGCCGGCAGTTCGCCGAGCTTGACCTTGACCTCGGTCGCCTTCCCGTCACGCCACAGGGACACGTCGACGGTGCTATCGGGGGCGAAGGCTGCGATGCGGCGGGCAAGATCGCGCGGATCCTTGACCGGATCGCCGTTGACGGCGGTGACGACATCACCCTGCTTGATGCCCGCCTTTTCGCCCGGCGAACCGGCCTGCGGTGCAACAACGAGCGCGCCTGAGTCTTCGGCGAGGCCGAGGCTATCTGCAATGTCTTTCGTCACCGGCTGGATCTGAACGCCGAGCCAACCGCGCGACACCGTGCCCGTATCCTTGAGCTTCTCGATCACATCCTTGGCGACCGAGGCCGGGATGGCGAAGGCGATACCGACATTGCCACCCGAGGGCGAGAAGATCGCGGTGTTGATGCCGACGACTTCGCCGTTCAGGTTGAAGCCGGGGCCACCGGAGTTGCCGCGGTTCACGGCGGCATCGATCTGCAGGTAGTCGTCATAGGGGCCGGAGCCGATGTTGCGGCCACGGGCGGAGATGATGCCGGCGGTCACCGTGCCGCCGAGGCCGAAGGGGTTGCCGACGGCGACGACCCAGTCACCGACGCGGACCTTCTCGTCATCGGCGAACTTCACATAGGTGAACTTCACATCCTTGGCGTCGACCTTCAGCAGCGCCAGATCGGTGCGGCTGTCCTTGCCGACGAGCTTGGCGTCATATTCCTTGCCATCGTTCATCACGATGGTGAAGGCAGCGCCATCATCAATGACGTGGTTGTTGGTGACGATATAGCCGTCTTCGGAGATGAAGAAGCCGGAGCCCTGCGAGGTCGGGCGCAGACGGCCCGGGCCACGCTCGGCACGCGGACCACGCTCCTGCTGGCCATCCATGCCGGGACCACCAAATTCACGGAAAAAGCGCTTCAGCGGGTGATCATCCGGCAGGTCTTCGAAGCTGCGGCCACCGAAGTTGAAGGAATAACCGCTTTCGTCATTCGAGGCCGGCTGTACATTCGACTGGACGCGGACCGAAACGACGGCGGGCAGAACCGCCTGCACCACATCGCCGAAGCTCGGGACCTGCGGAGCATTCACCTCAACCGGGGCGGCGAACGCCGGAACTGCGGCGAAGGGAGCAGCGGTCACCAGCATCATGGCCGCGAGGCCTGCTGTGGTGGAGGTCTTGAGGATCGACTTCATCGAGCGACCTTTGTTCTCGGACATTTGATCTACCTTCATCTGTTCTTCTGACTGGAGCCGCCGGCCAATCCGGCGGTGGGAAGCGGTGGATGAGGAGAGATATAGGAGCTGTCGGGTTACGGCGAACTGTACGGCAGATGAATTCTTCGTAATCTTTCTACGGCTGTCCCGGGAGTGGCCTTACAAAGGTGCCGCAATCCCGCCGGTCGGCCAGAAAACCACAAGTAGGTGCCGCGCGATCCTGACAGATGCGGGGCTGACACACGTGGCAATACGGCAGAAGGACAGGATGACGCCAGAGCCCCCAGCGCTATCATTGTCTGGAGAGAACTGCATCGATGTGCACCGCATTTCGCGAGAAGGCCCGCCAAAGCAGAACGGCCAGTATCCACATGATATTCCACGCAATAACTACGTCGGAAAGGAAGTGCGCTCCGAAGACGACCCGATTGAACGAGAATGCCGCCGCGAGAAAGCCAATCACACAAAGATATATCTTGGTGTATTGCGGCCTTACGAATATCACCAGCGTTAGCAGTGCGAATGCACTTGCGGCTTCGCCCGAGATAAATGAGCAGTTGCGTATGCATTGATCACTTATGTCCCAAGGCGGCGTGAAGACCATATTGCCACCAAATTCCTCAAGGGCTCTCGGACGCGCCCTACCTACAATCGACTTGATTGCTTGGACGCCCAATCCCGGCCCCACAGCGAAGTATGTGATCACGAACAGCAGTTTGTGCGGTGGAGCCACACGCCTCGTGTGCCTTGTGAAGTTGCTTGCGACTAGCAACACAGTCGCAATTCCGATCAATATCCATGGCAACTCCCTGTTGATGTCGCGAAACGCGATGAGCGCGGGATATCTTCCTCCAACAAAACCATTTGCAGCGTCCCAAAAAGAACGACTTGTTACCAGATCCAGTTCTGGCACTGACGCGAAGATTATGGAGACGAAGCCGAGGAGAATTAGCGCTTGGGGTAGATGATCGTAGCTCCGTCCTTTCGGCGCTTCTAAAATTGATTTTTCATAGTTGTTGACGTTCGCACTTTGCATCATCAGTTCCTCGTTGAGGAACGTGTTCTTGCGCGGGATTGCCAAGATTTGGCGGAGAGCCTGAGAAGGGCTTATCGAAAGCAGTGAGCTTGATTATGACTTCATCACTCGTGCTTGTGGTCGAGGACGACCCGGAAATTGCGCTGCTCTTGGAGAGATACCTCGTCAGATCAGGCTATCGGACGGTTCGAGCCTCAACAGGACAGACCGCTCTTGCACATCTGCAGCGTTTGCGACCGGACTTGATTCTGCTCGATGTTGGTCTGCCTGACATCGATGGGTTTGAGCTCCTAGCTAAGATCCGGCGGGCTTCGCTCGTGCCAGTGATATTCGTGTCGGCAATGGATGACGACACCGACAAGTTGCTTGGTCTAAAGCTTGGGGCCGATGATTATGTCACCAAACCGTTCAACGCCCAGGAAGTCGTTGCGCGTGTTGGTGCGGTGCTTAAGCGAACGCATGGAGTCGCTGGCAGTGAGGTGATCCGGCACGATCAGATCGAAGTTCACCCGGACTCGCATATCGCTTTCGTATCTACAGAGAAAGGACGGGGCGAACTATCGCTGACGGCCACCGAGTTTCGTCTCCTCATCTGCTTTGTCCGCTCTCCCTTCAAGACGTTCGAAAGGGCATTCTTACTGGACGCTTGCATGCCCGAAAGTGAGGCGCTTGATCGAACCGTTGATACGCATATTGCCAATCTGAGGCGTAAGCTGGCAGATTTTGGCCAAGGCGGTTACATCACCACGGTCCGCGGGATAGGGTACCGTTTTGCAAGGTCGACAGATGCCTAAACGACCTTCCCTGGCCATGCTGACTGCGGCGCTAGTCTCTTTTACGCAAATCCTCACGATTGCGCTGCTCTATCTCTCGGTCGATTGGTACATCGACCATGCCGAAATGGCTGCGATAGCGGCCCTTCCCGAAGACGCCCGATCCGCATGGATCAGCCTGAACCGTGGCGAGCTTCCCGACACCAATGCTCTCGCGGCACTGGTTGAGCTCTATCCGGAGTTGGAGGACCGGACCGAGGGAGCGCCCGTGGTGGGAGTACTGGGTTTCGGTCTTGCCCTGATCATCTTCACAAGCGGCTTAGGGGTGCTCCTGGCTTTCAGGATCGTTGCGCCGCTGACCCGCCTGACGGCAGCCGCAG
Organism: Rhizobium sp. Q54; assembly: GCA_943372805.1. GTDB lineage: Bacteria > Pseudomonadota > Alphaproteobacteria > Rhizobiales > Rhizobiaceae > Allorhizobium. Next base: position 6,229 of record CALSAF010000071.1, on the reverse strand, counting down.
AACAGATCCGCCGGGGTGACTTTCAGGTCGAGGTAGAGCCCGGAGCAACGAAAGAGGTCGAAGCCCTTGCAACAACGATCAATCGCATGGCCAGCGACCTGCTCGCGCTCGAGACACGCCTGAAGTTCAATTCACGGGCCGTTGCGCATGAATTGCGCACGCCGCTCACTGTCCTGCAAGGAAATCTGCAGGCGATGGCCGACGGCGTCCTGGAGGCAAGCGACGAGCATGTGCATGCTCTGCTGTTGCAGACACAGGGCATGTCGGGCGTCGTTGACCAGCTCAATACGCTCTCATTGGCCGGCACCGCCAACTTCGTAACAGCAACCACGACGACCGATCTGGCCTTGCATGTTACCGATACGCTGAGTCTGTTTCAGACGTCTGCAGGAAGTTCGATCGACTGCCGAATGCATCTCCTGCCCGCGCCTGCAAAAATCGATCCCCCCCGTTTTCGCCAGGCGCTTCTCGCTCTTCTCGAAAACGCGCGGCGATACGCTGGCGACTTCGGTCCGATTGAAGTGAGCACGGGGGTGGATGAAACCGGTCGATCCTTCATCTCTGTCACCGATCACGGCCCGGGATTGCCTTCAGATGTCGAGCACTCGTCGTTCGACATGTTCTGGCGACGCGAAGCGCTGAACGGTCCCGGTTTGGGCGGCTCCGGGTTAGGGCTTACAGTTGTGAAAGCCATTGCCGAAGGGCATGAGGCGCGCTTTGAAGTGGGAAATGGAAGCAATATTGGCGCCTATGCCAAGATCACCTTCCAGAGAGTGGAGTGAGGTCCTTCAGGGTGCTTTCCCCTTACTCCGAAGCTAGGGCCACTCGACGACGCTGCGCCGATCACTCCCCGTCGAGCAGCTTGCCCAGCCGGGCTTCCTCTTCCGGCGAAAGCTTCGCCACCGGCTGCACGGAGCGTCGGCGCGTGTAGACCACGGCCACGATCAAGCCGATGATCGCGAGTGCCGCAGGAGCCCCCCAGAGCGCGATCGTGCGCATGCTGAGCCGCGGCTTCAACAGCACGAATTCTCCGTAACGCGAGACGACATAATCAAGCACCTGCTCATCGCTATCGCCCCCGACCAGCCGCTCACGCACCACCACGCGCAAGTCGCGGGCGAGTTCGGCGTTGGAATCGTCGATCGACTGGTTCTGGCAGACCATGCAGCGCAGCTCGGCCGACAGTGCCCGCGCCCGCTGCTCGAGAGCGGGGTCGGCAAGCACCTCGTCGGGGTTGACGGCGAAGGCGTGGATCGGGGTGAGAAGAAGGACCAGCATCAGGAATGCGGCCCGAAGTCCCCCTCTGGCCTGCCGGCCATCTCCCCCACAAGGGTGGAGAATAGGTGGGGACGCCGCTCGCTCAGTCTTCAAAGGCTGTACGCGGCGCCAAAGCCACTCCCCCTTGTGGGGAGGGGTTGGGGAGGGGTTTTTCACAGCGCTCACTCCGCAGCCTCCAGTGCCGGCTTCGCCGCCACCTTGGCCCGCTTCGGCGCGCCGACACGCAGCCTGCGGTCCGACAGCGAGACAATACCGCCGGCCATCATTACGATCGTGCCGTACCAGATGCAGAGGATCCAGGGCTTCCACCAGATGCGCACCACGATGCCGCCATCCGCCATCGGATCACCCAACGAGACATAGAGCTGGCTGAAGCCGAAGGTCACGATGCCGGCTTCTGTCGTCGGCATCTGGCGGGCCGTGTAGAGCCGCTTCGACGACCAGACATCGGCCACTTCGACCCCACCCTCGCGGATGGTGAAATGCCCCTGGTCCTCGGTGTAGTTCGGTCCGGTCGCGGCGCGAATGCCATCGAAGGTCACTACGTAACCGCCGGCCTCTGCCGTCATGCCCGGCTTCATCTCGACTACGGTTTCCGTCTCGAAGGTGGTGACGGCAACAACGCCGAGCACGGTCACCCCCATGCCGAAATGCGCCAGCGCCGTGCCGAAGGCCGAGCGTGGCAGGCCCTTGAAGCGGCTCCAGGCGGTCGACAGCGGATGTTTGCCGAAGCCAGCGCGATACCAGAGATCAGCAATTGCCCCGCCCATGACGAAGAAGGCGAGCGCAAGGCCGGCCACCGCCATGACAGGGCCGCCATTCTGGGCGTACCAGAGGCCAAGTCCGAGAACGAGCGAGAGAGCCGCCGCCACATAGAGCCGCTGCAGCGCGCCCAGCAAATCTCCACGCTTCCAGGCGAGGAAGGGCCCAAAAGGCACCGCCAGCAGAAGCGGGATCATCAGAAGCCCGAAGGTGATGTTGAAGAAGGGCGGTCCGACCGAGATCTTCTCGCCCGTCAGCGTTTCAAGCAGCAGCGGATAGAGCGTGCCGATCAGCACCGAAGCCGTGGATACCGTCAGGATCAGGTTGTTGAGAACCAGCGCCCCCTCACGCGAGATCGGCTGGAACAGACCGCCGGCCTTCAGCATCGGCGCACGCAGCGCAAAGAGCGTGAAAGCCCCGCCGATGAAGATGACGAGGATGCCCAAGATGAAGACGCCGCGCGTCGGGTCGGTGGCAAAGGCATGTACGGAGGTCAAGACGCCGGAGCGCACGAGGAAGGTGCCGAGCAGTGACAAAGAGAAGGCGATGATCGCGAGCAGCACGGTCCAGATCTTCAAGGCATCGCGTTTCTCCATGACCAGCGCGGAATGCAGAAGCGCAGTGCCGGCCAGCCAGGGCATGAAGGAGGCGTTTTCGACGGGATCCCAGAACCACCAGCCACCCCAGCCGAGTTCGTAATAGGCCCAGTAGGAGCCCATCGAGATGCCGGCCGTCAGAAACACCCAAGCCGCCAGCGTCCAGGGCCTGACCCAGCGGGCCCAGGCCGCGTCGATCCGGCCGTCCATCAGGGCGGCGATCGCAAAGGAGAAGCAGACTGAAAAGCCGACATAGCCAAGATAGAGCAGCGGCGGATGGATCGCGAGACCGATATCCTGCAGGACCGGGTTGAGGTCCTGGCCCTCCGCCGGGATCGGCGACAGGCGGATGAAGGGGTTCGAGGTCAACAGGATGAAGAGCGTAAACGCCGTCGTGATCCAGGCCTGGACGGCCAGCACATTGGCCTTCAGACGATCCGGCAGATTGGTGCCGAAGAAGGCGACCATGGTGCTGAAGAAGGCAAGGATCAGCACCCAGAGCAGCATCGAGCCTTCATGGTTCCCCCAGACGCCGGAGACCTTGTAGATCATGGGTTTGAGCGAATGGGAGTTCTGATAGACGTTCTGCACCGAGAAGTCGGAAACCACGTAACCGTAGGTCAGAACGGCGAAGGAAAAGGCGACGAGCAGAAAGAGCGCATAAGTGCCCGTCGTGCCGACCGCCATCATCGCCGCATCGCCGCGTCTGGCGCCGATCACCGGCAGGATGGAGACGATGACACAGGTGGCAAGCGCCAGGACGAGGGCATAATGGCCAAGCTCGATGATCATTGGATCTGTTCCTTGCCGCTGAGTTCCACCCCTTGCGCCTTCAGACGGTCCGCCACATCCTTGGGCATATAGGTCTCATCATGCTTGGCGAGCACGGTATCGGCAACAAAGACCTTGCCCATGCCCTCGAAGCGACCTTCGGCAACCACGCCCTGCCCCTCGCGGAACAGGTCGGGGAGGATGCCGGTATAGGTGACCGGCAGTTCGCTCAGCGTATCGGTCACGGTGAAGGTGATCGTCGAGCCTTCGCCACGCACCACCGAGCCCGTCTCGACCAGTCCGCCCAAACGGATGCGGGTGCCCGGCTGCAGGTCTGCCTTGGCGAGATCCCCGGGCACGTAGAAATAGGCGATCGACTGGCCGAAGGCGAACATGATCAAAAGCACGGCCGTCAGAATGAAACCCATGCCACCGGCGATGACAGCCAGACGTTTCTGTTTGCGGGTCATTGGCTCACCTCCTCGACATCAAGGCCAAGCTCCTGCGCCATGGCGATCAGTTGCCGACCCTCGGCGCCTGCGGCGGGAAAGGTCTTCAGACCCTCCTTCAGCGCGGCTTCCGCCCGTTCCTTATCCTTCAGCATGGCATAGGATCGGACCAGCCGCATCCAGCCTTCGAAATTGTTGGGATCTTCCTTCAGCCGTGCATCGAGGCTCGCCACCATGCCGCGGATCATCTCGCCGCGATCGGCCTCGGACATCGCTTGCGCATTGGCGATGTCTTCTGCCGAGGGGTTGCCGGGTGCAGCCGGATTGGCCGGGGCGGCATTTCCGGCGGCGGGGGCGACGGTCGGTGCGTTCGCCAAGGGCACGCCGGCGCTGTTGGCCGCGATATGCTGGTTGACCAGCGGCATCCAGGGCGCCGTCGGCGGAGATGCGGCGGCAATCGTCTGGAAGGCGGCCAATGCCTCGGCGCGTCGACCGGACTGTTCCAGCGCCAGCGCGAGATAGAAGTCGGCGCGCGGATTGTTCGGCTCAAGCTTCAGCGCCGCCTGAAAGGCCATCTGGGCATCATCGGTGACGATGCCGTCATTGCGCAACACGATCGTCTCACCGAGACCGTTCATCCGTTCGGCATCCGGGCCAAGGATGCGGATCGCGTTGCGATAGGCGAGCTCGGCATCCGGCAGGCGGCCGATACGGGAATAGACCGGGGCGAGCACGTTCCAGCCATTGCCATCTTCGGGATTGCTGGCGAGATGGCGCTCGACCTTGGCCACGAGCAGGTCGACGTCGTCACCCGGGTTTTCGATGCGTGCCTCAAGCGGCGCGTCGGGCGTCCCCGGGCTCCCGATTTCGAGATAGCCCGCGAGCCCGATCAAGGGAAGACAGAGCAGGATGAAGGCCTGGGAAAGCGCATAGCGAGGGCGCACCGGTGGTCGCAATTCAGAAGAGCCGGAGACGGTCTCGTCGACCTCCTCGCCTGTCTTCTCGCGCCCTGCGATCGCCAGCAGACGGCGGCCGATCTCCGCACGTGCATAGTCGGCGTCTTCAGCCGAGATCAACCCTTCTGCCTTGTCTCGTTCAAGCTCCCGCAACTGGTCGCGATAGACGGCAGCCTCGCCCTCGTCATAGCGCGTCGCGCGGGCCGAAGCCCGCAACAGGGGAGACAGCAGCAGGACGGCAACGACGACCGTCAGCAGAGCGGAGATGATCCAGAACAACATGAAACTCAATTACGTGAAGGCCGGTTGCTTTCCAACAGTCAAACGCCCCCTGACGGAAAATTGAGGCGTTTGGCCGCAAGACGTCTCTAGGCCGCCATGCCCCGCCCAGCCTTGACCCAAGTCAAGTGGGAGGATCGCATCTTGACTTTCGGCAGCTGGCCGAAACTCGGACGACCAAGCTCAGCTCAGCGGCGTCCAGGTGCCATTGGGATTGCGACAGGCAGCGCCACGGGCCTGCAATTCGCGACCACCGCTCACCACCTTGTGGGTGAACTGGCGACAATTCTGCTGGCCGACCTGATAGGGAGCTGCCGCAACAACCTCACCGCGCACGTCACCGCCGGCCCAGGCCACCGGCTGCCCGCCAGGGGCTGCTTCCAGGGCGCGGTATTCCGCCTCGAGCGCGCGCTGGGTTTCGCTGCGCGACAGCTTCACGCCCGTTCGCGCGACGATACCGCCCTGCAGGGCTGCGATATAGACGGCGGAATTGGCCTTGGCAGTCGCGGTGCGTCCGCCGCCCGAAGTGGTGCAGCCCGCAAGCGCGAGCGACACCAGAGCGGTGGCTGCCAGTATTCCGAAGCGCTTCACACCCATAAGACCGTTCCAAGTGCCGTCATTTGTTGCCGCCGTCAGGCGCCTGTCCCGCTTTCGGAAGCGACCACGCTAGGTGCCCCGAAATCAGTCCTATACACCTATGTAATTTCACAGGAAAATCAATCACGCAGTGTCCTTCGTCACAGCAGGAAGGATCAACTGTGCGCGAAGTCCGCCGATGGTTGCGCGCGAAAGCCCGAATGTGCCCTGATATTCCCCGGAAATCTCCTTGACGATGGAGAGACCGAGGCCCGTTCCCGGCTTGCTTTCATCGAGCCTGCGGCCGCGTTTCAGCGCCTCGCCGATCTGCTCGGGTGCCAGCCCCGGGCCGTCGTCCTCGACCACGACTTCGATCCAGCCGCGTCGCCCATCCGTCGCATCGGCTTCGCGCGTCGTCATCGTCACCTTCGTCACCACCTTGGTGCGGGCAAAGCGGGACGCGTTTTCCAGCAGGTTGCCGACGACTTCCTCGACGTCCTGCTGCTCCATCGCAAAGGTCAGTTCGGGCGCGACGTCGAGCTCGAACGCAATGTCCCCGTTC
>CALSAF010000070.1:0-21466 GCA_943372805.1 Rhizobium sp. Q54 | reverse complement strand
CCAAGCGCGAAGCCGACGCGCAGGCCAGCCAGCGAGCGGGATTTGGAGAACGTCTGGACGACCAACAGGTTCTCATAACGCGGGATGAGCGATGCCGCAGTCTCGGCGCCGAAATCGACATAGGCCTCGTCGATCACCACGACCTGATCCGGATGAGAGGCGACGAGCTTCTCGATCTCGGAGAGCGGCAGGGCGATGCCCGTCGGCGCATTCGGATTGGCGAGGATGATGGCGCCGCAGGGGCGGTCGTAGTCCTCGATGCGGACCTCTAAGCCGTCATCCAGCGCGATCTCCTCGACCTTAACCTCGAAGAGCCGGGCATAGGTCTTGTAGAAGCTGTACGTGATGTCAGGGTAGAGCAGGGGGGCGTCGTGCTTGAGCAAGGCAGCGAAGGTAAAGGCCAGGACTTCGTCCGAGCCGTTACCGACAAAAACCTCGTCCATCGTCAGGCCGTAGCGCTTCGCAATCGCCTTGCGCAGGTCCGTGGAGGCCGGATCGGGGTAGAGGCGCAGTCGTTCACCGGAGGCAGCGGCGATCGCGTCCAGCACGCGTTGCGAGGGGCCGTAGGGGCTCTCATTGGTGTTGAGCTTCACCAGGCCTTGAATTTTGGGCTGTTCACCCGCGACATAGGGCTCCAGCGCGTGGACGGCAGACGACCAGAAACGGCTCATACTATTTCTTCCTGTAGGCGATGAAATGGGCGGCTTCCTTCAGCGGCTCGGCCTCTGCGCCATAGGGCGAGAGCAGGGCGTTCGCCTCCTCGACGAGACGGTCGAGTTCGGTGCGCGCCCAATCCGTGCCCCTGTGGCCGACAAGTGTCGCCTTGCCCTTGGCTGCGTCCTTGCCGGTTGCCTTGCCAAGCGTGGCGGCATCCGAGGTGATGTCGAGGAGATCGTCGGCCACCTGGAAGGCGCGGCCGATGATTTCGCCGAAGCGGCGCAGGCGATCGCGGTCCTCAGCGGTGCGGCCTGCAATGATCGCACCGGCCTCGCAGGCGAAGCGGAGGAGTGCGCCGGTCTTCATCGCCTGGAGCATGACGATGCCTGCTTCATCGGGCTGGTCTTTGTCTGCCGCAAGATCGAGCATCTGGCCACCGGCCATGCCGCCGATCCCGGCTGCGCGCGAAAGCTCCAGCACCAGCGCCACCTTGGCGGCATCGGGCAGGGGCGTTTCGGGCGACGCTACGATGTCGAAGGCATAGGTCAGGAGGCCATCACCGGCGAGGATTGCGGTTGCCTCGTCGTACTTCTTGTGGACGGTCGGCTTGCCACGGCGCAGGTCGTCGTCATCCATGGCCGGCAGGTCGTCATGGACCAGCGAGTAGCTGTGCAGGCATTCGAGCGCGCAACCGACCTGAAGAGCGGCCTCATCGCTTCCGCCAAACAGGCGCGTCGCCTGCATTACGAGAAAGGGGCGCAGGCGTTTTCCGCCATTCAGGGCGCCGTAATGCATGGCTTCGATCAATTGGCCAGGACGCGCAATCTCCGCTGGGCGCGGGATCCCGTCCAACAGGGTTGCGAGCCTTGCCTCGACGATCTCGGCATAGGCGGACAAGCTTTGTTCAAAGGCATCGGCGCTCTTGGTCATGCCGGCTATTTGGCACGCGGCCCCCTGTCAGGCAACGGGAAATTGACGCTGAAGAAGGCCTGCGGGCCGTGCGCGTCTGGTCATTTCGTCACGGGGCCGCTAAGAGGGGGCATCATCGATCATGGACCCACCTCATTGACACTGGAAGTCGAGGCATTGGAGCAAGACGAGCAGGTTGCGCCGGCAGAAGAGCGGACGCGGCGGCCCCGGATCATCCGGGCCGCCATGATTGCTCTGCTTCTGTTCCTTGTCGGGCCTTATCTCCTGATACTTCTCTATCGCGTGGACTTCATCCGGCCGGTGTCCACATTGATGCTGGCAGATCTCGCGACATTACAGGGTTATGACCGTCGGTGGGTCGAATTCGAGGATATCTCGCCCAACCTCGTGCGGGCCGTGATGATGTCCGAGGACGGGCAGTTCTGCAATCACGGTGGCGTCGACTGGAACCAGCTGCAGTCGGTGATCGACGATGCCATGGCCGGAGAGGCAACGCGGGGGGCCAGCACCATCCCGATGCAGACGGCGAAGAACCTTTTCCTCTGGAACGGTCGCTCTTTTATCCGCAAGGGACTTGAGCTGCCGCTCGCAATGGCCGCTGACGCGGTCTGGCCCAAGCAGCGAATGATGGAAATCTACCTCAATGTTGCCGAATGGGGGCCCGGTGTCTACGGGATCGAGGCTGCAGCCCGCTATCACTTCAAGGCCTCTGCCGCGAAGCTCAGCCGCCAGCAGGCGGCGCTGCTTGCCGTCTCCTTGCCCAACCCGATTGACCGCGTTGCGAGCAAGCCGGGGCCTGGTCTCAAGCGGCTGGCAGGGGTCGTCGATCGACGGGCCCGCGCTTCGGGTGATTACATCACCTGCCTTTATGATTGAGATCAGAAGCTTTCGTTGGTCGGGGAGCTGGTGATGCGTCTAGGTTGGAGCTCAACTGTTCGGAGAGCGTCATGGACGAACTGACCCTTTACATCGCCAACAAGAACTACTCCTCCTGGTCGTTCCGGCCGTGGATCGCGATGACCGCCGCAGGCATCCCGTTTCGCGAGGAGCTCATCCCGTTCGGGCCAGGTGCTACCCATCCACGCTTTCGGGAATTGTCGCCGACCGGGCGGGTGCCGGTGTTGCACCACGGCACGGTTCGGATCTGGGAATCGCTTGCCATCATCGAATATGTTGCAGAGCTTTATCCCGATGCCGGGCTCTGGCCTGCAGACCGTGAGGGCCGCTCGCTGGCCCGCTCCATCTCCATGGAAATGCTGTCCGGCTTTCGGGCTTTGCGGGGTGCCTGCCCAATGAACATGCGTCGGCCGGTGAAAGCGATTCCCTTGCCCGACGATGTTGCGGTCGATGTCGCTCGCATCGAAGCGATCTGGCGCGACATGGTCCAACGCTCAGGCGGTCCCTTCCTGTTCGGCGCATTCTCTGCGGCAGACGCCATGTTCGCACCGGTCGTCAACCGCTTCAGCGCCTATGATCTGGTTCGCAATGCCGAAACGATCGCCTATATGGATGTGATGCGTGCGCATCCGGCCTGGCGGGCCTGGGAAGACGCGGCGCTGGCCGAACCCTGGATCGTGCCCGAGGACGAGGCCTGATCGGCCTTGTCACGGAATCGAAAAAAGTGACCTGGGGACTGGTCAAACCCACTTCGGGCATGTATAAGCCCGCCAAATTCCGAGATCGAGACAGGTTCTGTCCGGCCTCATCGAGGCCGCATAAACCCGTCTTGTCCGTCACGTGGAGTAACAAAAATGGCTGTACCGAAAAGAAAAACAAGCCCGTCCAAGCGCGGTATGCGCCGCTCTGCTGACGCGCTGAAGGCATCGACCTATGTCGAAGACAAGAACTCCGGCGAACTGCGCCGTCCGCACCATATCGATCTGAAGACCGGTATGTATCGCGGCCGCCAGGTTCTGACGCCGAAGGAAAGCGCATAATTTACTGCGCTTTTACAAACTGCTTTGAAGGGCCGGCGCTTGCGCCGGCCTTTTCATTTTGGATTAGGCATAGTTAAATCAACGCGGCTGATCGCCGCCGGACCGCGCGGGATCGCAATGCCAGGAAGGATTCCGCATGCTGATCGCCGTGCCGCTGATGATCGTCCCCTTCATCTTCTACAATGCCGTCATGCTGGGGAGCGGTGTTTCTGCGTTTTCCGGCGTGATCATGACCGTGCCGATGTTGTCTGGTGCGGTCTGGACGATGACGCTCGGTGACATCGTCATCCTGTGCGCGCTCGTTGCACTGTTCTTCGAGGTGCTGAAGGCAACGCTCAGCAATCGCGGGTCTCTCATGAACCACATGCTGTCGATGCTGGTTTTCGTGGCGTTTCTCGTCGAGTTCCTGCTCGTTCGCGATGCGGCTACGCAACTCTTCTTCAGCCTGATGGTGATCGCCTTTATCGATGTCGTCGCGGGCTTCACGATTTCCAATCGTGCTGCGGGCCGCGACGTCTCGATCGGGCTCTGATCCAAGCCACGAAAAAGGCCCCTTCCGGGGCCTCTTGTCGCTTCAGAGATTGTCGAGCTTGTTCTGCAGGGAGCGCAATTGCTCCTTCAGTTCATCGATGTCCTTGGCTTCCGCCTTCTTCGTTTCCTTCACCGGCTGCTGGCCGCCGAGGAAGGGCGAGAACATCTGCATGGCCTGCTGGAACATCTCGGTGTTGCGCTTCACCTGCTCTTCCATGAGTTGTATGGGCATCTGCAGGTTCTTCGACAGCGGATGATCGCCGAAGGCCTTGGTCATCTGCTCGCGCATCTGCGTCTGTTGCTCGGTAAAGGCCTTCATCGAGTGCTCAAGAAAGCTCGGAACGACCATCTGCATCTGGTCGCCGTAATAGCTGATGAGCTGGCGCAGGAAGGAAATCGGCAGCAGCGTGTTGCCGGTCTTGGATTCCTGTTCGAAGATGATCTGGGTTAGGACGGAATGCGTGATGTCTTCACCGGATTTGGCGTCCTGCACCAGGAAATCCTCTCCCTTCTTGACCATCTTGGCCAAGTCCTCGAGGGTGACATAGGTGCTCGTGCCGGTGTTGTAGAGGCGTCGATTGGCGTATTTCTTGATAACGATTTCGCCATCGGCTTTGGCCATTTCTGTCTCCTAACCCGTCGTTTTTCGATTGTTTTTGCTCTTCCCGGACAGGAGTGTAAGCGCAAATTCAGTCCGGTGACAATCTCTTTGTGCGATGCAGGATCGGCATTTGACGAAAGACAGGGAAGCGCAACCAAAGAACGAGAAGACCGGGTTTATCCTGTTTGACACCGGCGGCAGTCTTTGTCAGTTTCTTCCCAACGACAAAACCCGGAGGAGACGTCCATGAGCACCCCGTCCATCGTCATTGCGAGCGCTGCCCGAACCCCGGTCGGTTCCTTCAACGGCGCTCTCGCGTCCGTCACGGCCCATGATCTGGGCGCAATTGCCATCAAGGGCGTGCTGGAACGTGCCGGGGTCGAGGCGGCCGAGGTCGACGAGGTCATCCTGGGTCAGATCCTGACTGCCGGACAGGGCCAGAACCCGGCGCGGCAAGCTGCTATGAAGGCCGGTATCCCGCAGGAGGCGACCGCCTGGGGGCTTAATCAGCTCTGCGGTTCAGGTCTTCGCGCCGTGGCCATCGGGATGCAGCAGATCGTTACGGGCGATGCGAAGATCATCATCGCCGGCGGCCAGGAATCGATGTCGATGGCCCCGCATTGCGCACATCTGCGCAACGGTACCAAGATGGGCGACCTGAAGATGGTCGACACCATGATCAAGGATGGCCTGACTGATGCCTTCTACGGCTACCACATGGGCACGACCGCCGAAAATGTCGCCCGCCAGTGGCAACTGACCCGCGACGAGCAGGACGCCTTTGCTGTCGCCTCGCAGAACAAGGCCGAAGCTGCCCAGCTTGCGGGTCGTTTCAAGGACGAGATCGTTCCGGTTATCGTGCCGGGCCGCAAGGGTGACGTTACCGTGGATCAGGACGAGTATATCCGCCACGGCGCGACACTCGACAGCATGCAGAAGCTTAAACCCGCCTTCGACAAGGAAGGCACCGTCACGGCCGGCAATGCTTCCGGTCTCAACGATGGCGCCGCCGCTGCCCTGTTGATGACAGAGGCTGAAGCCGTGCGTCGTGGCATTGCGCCGCTCGCCCGCATCGTTTCCTGGGCCACCGCCGGCGTCGATCCGAAGATCATGGGCACGGGCCCGATCCCGGCCTCGCGCAAGGCGCTCGAAAAGGCCGGCTGGAAGATCTCCGATCTCGATCTGGTCGAAGCCAACGAAGCCTTCGCGGCACAGGCTTGCGCCGTCAACAAGGACCTCGGCTGGGATACCTCGATCGTCAACGTCAATGGCGGCGCGATCGCGATCGGCCATCCGGTCGGTGCATCGGGTGCGCGTATCCTCAACACGCTGCTGTTCGAGATGAAGCGTCGCGGTGCCAAGAAGGGCCTCGCCACGCTCTGTATCGGCGGCGGCATGGGCGTTGCCATGTGCCTAGAGGCCTTCTGATCCGGGCAGCCAGGATGGCACCGGCTCACTCTTGACAACACAAAGCTCTGTCCCGGTGTGACGCCGGGATAGCGAAGTCATGCCGTTGCGACGGGAACCGCGGCGGTCAATCCAGACGGGAACCATACAGAAAAAACGGGGAGGACAGCATGAGCAGAGTGGCGTTGGTGACCGGCGGTACACGCGGTATCGGTGCGGCGATCTCGATTGCCTTGAAGAATGCCGGCTACAAGGTGGCCGCAAACTTCGCTGGCAACGAGGAAAAGGCGAAAGCCTTCGAGGGCGAGACAGGCATTCCCGTCTTCAAATGGGACGTTTCGAACTATCAGGCCTGCGTCGACGGCATCGCCGCCGTGGAGGCCGCTCTGGGCCCAGTCGAGGTGCTGGTCAACAATGCCGGCATCACGCGTGACGCCATGTTCCACAAGATGACACCTGAGCAGTGGGGCGAGGTGATCAACACCAATCTCACCGGCCTCTTCAACATGACGCATCCGGTGTGGACCGGCATGCGCGACCGCAGTTTCGGGCGTGTCATCAATATTTCCTCGATCAACGGCCAGAAGGGCCAGATGGGCCAGGCGAACTACTCGGCCGCCAAGGCCGGCGATCTCGGCTTCACCAAGGCGCTGGCCCAGGAAGGCGCGGCCAAGGGCATCACGGTCAACGCAATCTGCCCCGGTTATATTGGCACGGAAATGGTGCGTGCGATCCCGGAGAAGGTGCTGAACGAGCGTATCATTCCACAGATCCCGGTTGGCCGCTTGGGCGAGCCGGAAGAGATTGCTCGTTGCGTCGTCTTTCTTGCTTCCGATGATGCCGGGTTTATCACGGGGTCGACGATTTCAGCGAATGGTGGCCAGTTCTTCGTCTGAGCGATCGCTCGCGTAACTTCTCGAGGCCGGCCTTGTGCCGGCCTCTTGCGTTTTGAGACATCAGCGGGTCAGGACCGCTGCAAAGCGGCGCAGATCGGTGCGTCGTTAAGATATTCAGCGTTTATCTGGTGGAAATTTCTTAATATCCACCGCGCTCTATGGTTAGCCAATTGTTATTCAACAACATGTAGCGGTGAACAAAGCGGGAAGACTGCTCAGTCCGCGATTCGTCGCCGATTCGTTCCGCCTTTGGTCGAGAGGTTAACGCAGACAAGAAAGAAGCCGCCGAACCGGTGGGATCGACGGCTCTTTCGATGGCATTACCGGTTAGCGGCAGCGAGCTTCGTAGGTTCGGCCATAGCGATCGCGGTAGACACAGTAGCCGGCACGTTCCTGGGAGTTGCCAATCAGGGCGCCGGCCACGCCGCCGACGGCTGCACCTACGGCTGCGCCACGAACATTGCCGGTCGCCACGCCGCCGATGACGGCGCCGGAAGCCGCGCCGATCCCGGCGCCCCGTTCGGTTGCCGTGCAGCCGGCGAGAGGTGCGATCAATGCGAGTGCCAGAAGGGTCTTTTTCATCGTCCTATACCTTTTCTCGTCGAGTTGGTTTCACTTCAGGTCAAATTCGACCCATCAGCATCAGGATGATGAGGATGAGCAGTACGAGGCCCAAGCCACCCGACGGGCCGTAGCCCCAGCTGCGGCTATGACCCCAACTCGGCAGCGCGCCGATCAGCAGCAGAATTAATATGACGATGAGGATGGTACTCATGTGGACCCTCTCCTGAGCCTGGATGAACTGTGACCTCGTGTGCCGGTTGAACGCGACTGGCGGGCGTTTGTTCCGTCCGAGGCATGGTTGCATCCAGCAGCCTGAAAAGGCCTGCGGTCGCCAGATCCGTGGTTGTGGTCTCTCGACGCCGACGTCTGCCCCGCGCAGTTGACACGCCGTCAACAAAGGCACTGATCGTGTCGGACGTCAGAGCCTGATGTTCGACCATTGGCAGATGGCCGCAGTTGCGGAGCATTACAGTTTGCGCCTGCGGCAACAGCTTGGAGACGCGCAGCTGATGAGCGGGTGGTACGATGGCGTCTTCGGCCCCGACGATATTCAGGACTGGCAGTCTGATCGCGGGCAGATCGGCGAGCAATGTCGTTTCCGACATGAACTGGATGCAGGCGGCGATATCCTCGGGTCTTGCCTTTTGCAACTGGAGCCGGACGTCTTCCATCGCCGAGACGGCACGCTCGTTCTGCCAGGGGCAGCGCTTGTCGAAGACGCACGCGATCGATCCCCAGCGGAACTTCTCGCTGGTGGAGATCCAGCGCAGGAAGAACTGGCGAAACAGGAAAGGGCCGATATGCGGCATTCTCAGCAGGCGAGCCGGCAGACGCTCCTGTCCCTCGAAGCGACCGCAGGCAAAGGCGCCAACCAGGACGATCGCCTTCACAAGTTGGGGAAAATGGATCGCGATCAGCATCGATACGAAGCCCCCGGTCGAGTGTCCGATCAGGGTGACGGGTCGCCCCCCGAAGTCCCGTCGGATAGCTTCTGCATAGGCCGCCGCAACGGCCTGGGGTGTCAAGGGCTGGCCAGGTTCGGATAGCCTCCAGGGATGGTGTCCCGGTAATGCATAAGCAGCACTGTTGGCCCTGCAGACAGCCTGCGGCGCGTAGGTGCGCCAGAAGGACGGGGCCATAACCATGCCGTGAATCAGGACATAATCCTGATCCAGTTCACTTTTGCCGATCCACTCAGCGGGCGGTAGGGATAATGTCATCGGTTTCACCTCGGCGGCGGAACGTGGAGTTGTTTCCCATTGTTCCACCGAGCTTTCCCGGAAGGTGGCCGTCGAATGATGATGAAGGGCGATTCAGCATCTGGTGTGAATGCCGCACCCGACTTCCACATCTAGCCGTGAACAAATGCAGAATTCGCGGGAGTCGTCGATTCGTCTCTGATTCGTTCCCAGACTGTTCTCGAATCGGAAAGCTGATTCCGATCAAGGGTTTGCGAGGAATTCTGGGGTGATCGCGACAAGCGCCTTGCCTTTGCCCCTGTTCGTCGCCATTTGTGGGCCAAGGGCGTCGGTCTCCAGGAGGCGTGACCCCGACAAGCGGAGCGGTCATTGAATACGCAACCCATGATCCTGAGTGGCCGCGGCGTCAACGCTGTGCTGGGGCCAACAAATACGGGCAAGACCCATTTCGCCATCGAACGCATGGTCGCGCACGGGTCGGGCATGATCGGGTTGCCGCTCAGACTTCTGGCCCGCGAGGTCTATACCCGTGTTGTCGAGCGGGTCGGCGTAAAGAACGTTGCGCTGGTCACCGGTGAAGAGAAGATCAGCCCTCCGAACGCCCGCTTTTCCGTTTGCACCGTCGAAGCCATGCCACGGGAAACGAAAGTGGCCTTCGTCGCGATCGATGAGATCCAGCTCGCCGGCGACCTTGAACGCGGGCACATCTTCACGGATCGCCTGCTGCATCTGAGAGGGCGTGAAGAGACGCTGCTGCTCGGGTCTGCGACGATGAAGTCGATCCTCATCCAGCTCCTGCCCGGCATCACCATCGTCGAGCGCCCCCGGCTCTCGCAGATATTCTATGCGGGCCAGAAAAAGATCACCCGCCTGCCACAGCGCACCGCCATCGTCGCCTTCTCCGCCGACGAGGTCTATGCGATCGCCGAGCTCATTCGGCGCCAGCGCGGCGGAGCAGCCGTGGTGCTGGGTGCGCTTAGCCCACGCACGCGCAACGCCCAGGTTGGCCTCTACCAGGAAGGCGATGTCGATTATCTCGTCGCCACCGATGCCATCGGCATGGGGCTCAATCTCGATGTCGACCATGTCGCCTTTGCCCAGGACCGCAAGTTCGACGGCTACCAGTTCCGCAATCTCAATCCGGGCGAACTAGGCCAGATTGCCGGCCGGGCCGGTCGACACATCAAGGATGGCACGTTCGGTGTTACGGGCCGCGTTGATCCTTTCGATGACGAACTGGTGGAGCGGCTTGAAACCCATCAATTCGATCCCGTCAAAGTTCTGCAATGGCGGACGGAGAGGTTCGACTTCTCGTCGATTGCCGGCCTG
This sequence comes from Rhizobium sp. Q54, assembly GCA_943372805.1. Taxonomy (GTDB): domain Bacteria; phylum Pseudomonadota; class Alphaproteobacteria; order Rhizobiales; family Rhizobiaceae; genus Allorhizobium. The sequence continues at coordinate 11,415 of CALSAF010000070.1, read as the reverse complement.
CAGCGAAGCCTCGATGCTGTGCCGCGCGTCGAAGGACTGACGCGCGCTCTGCCGGCGACCGATCAGCAGGCGCTTGAGTATCTGTCGCGCTATCCTGAGATTTCCGACATCACGGACCGACCTGAACGGGTGGAAAAACTCTGGGAAGCCTGCGCGCTGCCCGACTATCGGCGCATTACGCCTGCACAGCATGCAGATCTGATTCAGAGTCTCTATTTTGATTTGGTCAGGCGGGGCACCGTGAACGAGGATTTCCTCGGCGAACAGGTGCGCCGGGCAGACCGGACCGATGGCGAGATCGACACGCTTTCGGCGCGGATCGCCCAGATCAGAACATGGACTTACGTGTCGAACCGGCCCGGCTGGCTTGCCGATCCGACACACTGGCAAGAAAAGACGCGGGAAATCGAAGACCGATTGTCCGATGCGTTACATGAACGGTTGACGAAACGCTTTGTTGATCGCAGGACATCTGTGCTCATGAAGCGCTTGAGAGAGAATGCGATGTTGGAAGCTGAAATCAGTGTGAACGGTGATGTCTTCGTGGAAGGCCATGCCATGGGACAACTCTCCGGTTTCCGGTTTACGCCGATTTCCGGCATGGATGGTCCGGACGCCAAGGCTGTCCAGGCCGCCGCCTACAAGGCCCTGGCGCTTGAGTTCGAGGCGCGGGCCGCACGCCTACATGCTTCAGGCAACAGCGACCTTGCCATCGGTTCTGACGGCCTCGTCCGCTGGGTCGGTGATCCGGTTGCCCGCCTGACGGGTACCGATCACATCCTTCATCCACGTGTCATCCTGCTCGCAGACGAGCAGCTGACCGGCATTGCCCGCGATCATGTCGCCGCCCGCGTCGAGCGCTTCGTCAATCATCATATCTCGACCGTGTTGAAGCCGCTCGATGACCTTTCTCGCGCCGAGGACCTGCAGGGCCTGGCCAAGGGTCTCGCGTTCCAGCTCGTCGAAAATCTGGGCGTGCTCTTCCGCCGTGACGTCGCAGACGACGTCAAGACGCTCGACCAGGATGGTCGTGCATCCATGCGCCGCTACGGCGTACGCTTCGGCGCCTACCACATCTTCATGCCGGCGCTGTTGAAGCCGGCCCCTGCCGAACTCATCACGCTGCTTTGGGCGCTGAAGAACGATGGTCTCGACAAGGCGGGTTACGGCGACCTCATCCCTGTGCTGGCTGCCGGCCGCACATCGGTTGTCACCGATCCGAGCTTCGAGCGCATGTTCTACAAGCTCGCCGGCTTTCGCTTCCTCGGCAAGCGCGCAGTTCGCATCGATATTCTCGAGCGTCTCGCTGACCTGATCCGTCCGCTGCTGCAGTGGAAGCCGGGTTCGCCGGCACGTCCTGACGGCGCCTATGACGGCCGCCGCTTCACGACGACGACGGCCATGCTCTCCATTCTGGGTGCCACCCCTGACGACATGGAAGAGATTCTGAAGGGTCTCGGCTATCGTGCTGACAGCGTTTCGGCCGAAGAGGCTGCCGCCTTCCTCGCTGCGCAGACCGGTTCTGCAGCGGCTGAGGCTCCGGCGGTTGCCGAAAAGAGCGACGACGCCGTTGATGATGCCGATCAATCCGCCGAGGCATCTGCCGAAGGCGAGGTATCGGCTGCTGTGACTGAAGAGCCTGCTGCCGAAGTGGCTGAGCCTGCCGCTGCTGAAGAGCAGTCGGCCGAGCCGACCGAGCCGAAGCCGGTTCTTCTCTGGCGTCCGGGTGGTCGTAACGACAACCAGCGTGGCACCGGCCGTCCAGGTGGCGATCGCCGTCCGCAGGGCCAGCGCAACCCGGCTCCGCGCGAAGGCGGCGAGGCTGGTGGCGAGAAGCGCGGCGAAGGCCGTCGCGACGATCGCCGTTCCGACAATCGCGGTGAGCGTCGAGACGACAATCGTGGCAAGTTTGCCGGCAAGGGTGATCGCCAGGATCGTGGCGACCGCAAGGACCGTGGTCCGCGGCCGGAGCGCGACAACAACAAGTCGCAGACCGCACGCTTTGAAGCAAAGCCGCCGCGCAAGGAGAAGCCGATCGATCCGGATTCGCCTTTCGCCAAGCTCGCGGCTCTCAAGGAGCAGCTGAAGAAGTAATGGACGACAAGCAGTCACAAAGCGGTTCGCGCCAGCGCATCGACAAGTGGCTGTTCTTCGCCCGTGTGGCAAAATCACGCAGCCTCGCGCAAGAGCGCGTGGCTTCGGGCCATGTCAGCGTCAATGGTCAGAAAATTCGCCAGGTCAGCCATCAGGTCAAGCCTGGCGACAAGCTTGAGATTGCGATGCCCGAGCGTGACCTGGTGCTGGTGGTGAAACTACCCGGCGAGCGGCGCGGCCCTTACGAGGAAGCAAAGCTTCTCTACGAAGATCTCACGCCGCCGGCGGAGAAGAAGCCCTTCAGCCCATCCGAGCCTGGTGTTCGGGCGCCTGGAGCCGGGCGGCCGACGAAGAAGGAGCGCCGCGCGCTCGATGAACTACGTGGCGAGCCGGATTGGTCGGCGGATTAGAAAATTTCTACAAAGGCGCCAGAATTGAGGGTGTTTATCCTTGCCTTGTCGGGGATTCCGCTTTAGCTCACATGCCGTCCGACATTAATTCCCGGTGGGGCGCGAGCCTTCCGAACAGGGTGTCACCCGATCGGAATACCCGCATTTGTCTCTCTCCTGCCGTTCGAGAACGTCATCCTGGAGTGCCGCATGACCTATATCGTCACTGACAACTGCATTCGCTGCAAATACACTGATTGTGTCGAGGTCTGCCCCGTCGATTGCTTCTATGAGGGCGAAAACTTCCTCGTCATCCATCCTGACGAATGCATCGACTGTGGTGTCTGCGAGCCGGAATGTCCTGCGGAAGCGATCAAGCCCGATACCGAGCCGGGCCTCGACAAGTGGCTCAAGATCAACGCTGATTACGCGAAGATCTGGCCGAATATCACTGTCAAGAAAGAGCCGATGCCGGAAGCCAAGGAAATGGACGGCGTGGACGGCAAGTTCGAGCAGTTCTTCTCGGAGAATCCTGGTTCGGGCGACTGATACCGGGATTACGGTTGGGCTTGAGTGAATCCTGCCCAAATTTCCATCACTTGACGGCGGATTCGCCCTTGTGTGCGTCACGATTGTGGCGCACTGCACTAAAATATTGATTTCCTCGTCTTTTTGTGATAGCGTCTCGGAACTGTTCCACTTTGCGGCATAGCTATGCCCTGAACCATCACGAAAGCAAATTCACCACCGCGCGAGATACGTGACACTGGCGACACTTTTGTGTCGTGTCTCCGTCGCGACGAGGGTGACGTTGATTGTGTGGCGGACTGGATCAGGATGACAAGTTTCGCAACCTTGTCATCTCATCCGGGCCTGACCGACCCGGCGCCGGCATCTCGCCGGGAGCAAAACAGGGAGTATTTGAATAGAATGACGACCCAGCAGAAGAAGAATTCCTCGGCGCGCCACGGCTTCAAGACCGGCGAGTCGATCGTATACCCGGCCCATGGCGTGGGTACCATCACCGCCATTGATGAGCAAGAAGTCGCCGGCATGAAGCTTGAGCTTTTCGTCATCGACTTCGAAAAGGACAAGATGCGTCTGAAGGTTCCGGTCGCCAAGGCCGTGAGCATCGGGATGCGCAAGCTGTCCGAGACCGATTTCGTCGACCGCGCGCTGAAGGTGGTTCAGGGCAAGGCCCGCGTCAAGCGCACCATGTGGTCGCGTCGTGCGCAGGAATACGATGCCAAGATCAATTCCGGTGATCTGATTTCGATCGCCGAGGTCGTTCGCGACCTCTACCGCGCAGAGAACCAGCCAGAGCAGTCCTACTCCGAGCGCCAGCTCTATGAGGCTGCTCTCGACCGCATGGCTCGTGAAATCGCTGCCGTGAACAAGATGTCCGAGACGGAAGCCGTTCGCCTTGTCGAGGTCAATCTCGCCAAGGGCCCCAAGCGCGGCAAGACGATCGAAGAAGACGATACCCAGGAAGAAGCTGCCTAAGGCATCTTTCTTCTTCTCCTTGAAAAACCTCCGGTGCGAACCAGAGGTTTTTTCGTTTTGTCTTGGCGCCACAGGCTGGCATCAGACGCCTTCTGCGCGGGCGAGTGTAGACACGGGCTCTCACTCGGCTTGGCACGCGCCTGGCCTCTAGTCGCCACCCCATTCCCAGTCATGGAAAAGCCCCCGGAGTGGATGCTCACGGGGGCTTGTCAATTTTCTGTCCTGCGAGGAGGGCGAACTTAACCGGCGGCGGAAGCCTTGGCCTTTTCCATGCGCTTGCGGTCGTTTGCATCGAGGAACATCTTGCGCAGGCGGATCGACTTCGGCGTGACTTCCATGAGCTCGTCGTCCTGGATCCAGGACAGTGCGCGGTCGAGCGTCATGCGGATCGGCGGGGTGAGCTTGACGGCCTCGTCCTTGCCGGCCGAGCGAATGTTCGTCAGCTGCTTGCCCTTGAGAACGTTGACCTCGAGGTCGTTGTCACGGGTGTGGATGCCGATGATCATGCCGGCATAGACCTTCTCACCCGGCTCGATGATCATCGGACCGCGATCTTCCAGGTTGAACATCGCATAGGCGACGGCTTCCCCGGACTGGTTGGCGAGCAGCACGCCGTTGACGCGGCCGGTGATAGCGCCCTTGTACGGCTGGTAGTCGTGGAACAGGCGGTTCATGATTGCCGTGCCGCGCGTATCGGTCAGCAGTTCCGACTGATAGCCGATCAGGCCACGTGTCGGGGCGTAGAAACGCAGACGAACGCGGCTGCCACCAGACGGGCGAAGCTCGACCATTTCACCCTTGCGCTCGGACATCTTCTGAACAACCACGCCGGAATGCTCTTCATCGACGTCGATCACGACTTCTTCGATCGGCTCCATGGTGGTGCCGTTCTCGTCCTTGTGCATGACGACGCGCGGACGCGACACGGCAAGCTCGAAGCCTTCGCGGCGCATGGTCTCGATCAGAACGGCGAGCTGCAATTCGCCGCGGCCCGACACGAAGAACGAGTCCTTGCCGTCAGATTCTTCGATCTTCAGCGCGACATTGCCTTCGGCTTCCTTGAACAGGCGGTCGCGGATAACGCGGCTCGTGACCTTGTCACCTTCGGTGCCGGCGAGCGGGCTGTCGTTGACGAGGAAGGACATGGTGACCGTCGGCGGGTCGATCGGCTGCGCGGTCATGGCTTCGGTGATCGACGGATCGCAGAAGGTGTCGGCAACCGTGCCCTTGGAGAGGCCGGCGATGGCGACGATATCGCCTGCATGGGCTTCTTCGATCGGCTGGCGCTCGATGCCGCGGAACGCGAGGATCTTCGAGATGCGGCCTGTTTCGACGGTCTTGCCATCCTGGCTCAGGACCTTGACGGCCTGGTTCGGCTTGATCGAACCGGAAGCGATACGGCCGGTGATGATACGGCCGAGGAAGGGGTTGGCTTCGAGAAGCGTACCGATCATGCGGAACGGGCCTTCTTCGACCTTGGGTTCCGGAACATGTTCAAGCACCAGATCGAGAAGCGGCGCGAGGCCGGCGTCCTTCGGGCCTTCCGGGTTGACGTTCATCCAGCCATCGCGGCCCGAACCGTAGAGGATCGGGAAGTCGAGCTGATCGTCGGTGGCGTCGAGGTTGGCGAAGAGGTCGAAGACTTCGTTGATGACTTCCTCGTGGCGGCCGTCCGGACGGTCGATCTTGTTGATCGCGACGATCGGACGAAGACCAACCTTCAGCGCCTTGCCAACGACGAACTTGGTCTGCGGCATCGGGCCTTCAGACGAGTCGACCAGAACGATCGCGCCGTCCACCATCGAGAGGATACGCTCGACTTCACCGCCGAAGTCGGCGTGGCCGGGGGTGTCGACGATGTTGATGCGGTGCCCCTTCCACTCGATCGAGGTCGCCTTGGCCAGGATCGTGATGCCACGTTCCTTTTCGAGATCGTTCGAGTCCATCATGCGCTCGGCGGTGCGCTGGTTCTCGCGGAAAGAGCCCGACTGCTTCAGAAGCTCGTCTACAAGGGTCGTTTTTCCATGGTCGACGTGCGCGATGATCGCGATGTTGCGCATTTTCATGTTTGTGATCTCTGACAGCTGGGGCGCAATACGGGAGAGAGGCGCCGATTTACTTTGGCGCGCTCATACCTTGTTTTTTGCATTTGCGAAAGGGGGAAACGCCCGAAGCGCCGGCGATGGTTGCCGCCGGCGTCGGTTTTGCTTGGTCTTGCGCGCCTTAAGCCGCAAGCCCTTTCTTCTTCAGCATCGCCTCGGGGCTCGGCATCTTGCCACGGAAGGCCCTGTAGGCGTCCTCCGGATCAACAGATCCGCCTGAGGCGTAGATGTGAGTCTTGAGCTTTAGCGCCATGTCAGGATCGAAAGGATTGCCGGTTTCCTCGAAGGCAGCGAAGGCATCGGCATCCAGCACCTCGGACCACATGTAGGAATAATAGCCGGCCGAATAGCCGTCGCCTGAGAAGACGTGCTGGAAGTGGGGCGTGGCGTGGCGCATCACGATCGAGGTCGGCATGCCGATCGTCTGCAGCACCTCCGCCTGCACGGCCATCGGATCCTCGACGATGCCGCGCGTGTGGAAGGCCATGTCGACCAGCGCGGACGAGGTGAACTCCACCGTATTGAAGCCCGCATTGAAGGTGCGGGCGGCAAGTACCTTGTCGAGCAGGGCCTGAGGCATGGGCTCGCCCGTCTGGAAGTGCACCGCATAGGTTTTCAGGATCTCGGGCACGGTCAGCCAGTGCTCGTATAGCTGCGACGGCAACTCGACGAAGTCGCGCGACACGCCCGTGCCGGAGACCGAGGGATAGGTGACATCAGACAGCATGCCATGGGCCGCATGCCCGAATTCGTGGAAGAGCGTGCGCGCATCATCCAGAGACAGGAGTGCAGGTCTCCCCGGCTCGGGCTGGGCGAAGTTGCAGACATTGTAGATGATGGGCAGCTCGCCTTGCCGGCCGTTCTTCAGGGGGAGCCGATGCTGTGCCTGGAAGCTGCTCATCCAGGCCCCGGAGCGCTTCGAGGGCCGAGCGAAGTAATCGCCGAGGAAGAGGGCGACCAGCTTATCGTCGCGGTCACGTATCTCGAAGACGCGCACATCCGGGTGATAGCCAACGACATTGGTGAGCGGTACGGCGCGAATGCCGAAGAGGCGACCGGCGACATCGAAGCACGCCTCAATGATCTTTTCGAGCTGTAGATAGGGCTTCAGCTCCGCCTCGGAAAAATCGAACTTTCGAGCCCGAAGCTTTTCGGCATAGTGACGCCAGTCCCAGGGCGCGACCTCGTGGTTTTTGCCCTCGTCGGCAATCAGGGCAGCCAGCTCCATCTCCTCGACACGTGCCTGCGACACGGCCTTGTCCCAGACCTGCATCAATAGGCCGTTCACGGCCTCCGACGTCTTCGCCATGGTGTTGTCGAGCTTGTAGGAGGCGTAGTCCCGGTAGCCCAGGAGTTCCGCCTTTTCGGCCCGAAGCGCTAGCGTCTCCTTGACGATATCCCGGTTGTCCGTCGCGCCGCCATTGATGCCGCGCGATGTCCAGGCCCTGAAAGCGACTTCGCGCAGATCCCGGCGTTCCGAGAAGGTCAGGAACGGCTCGATGATGGAACGAGACAGTGTCACCACATGGCCATGGCCGCCCCCATGCGCTGCAGAAGCAGAAGCCATGGCTTCGCGCAGGAAGGTGGGGATGCCGGCGAGATCTTCTTCGCCTGACAAGGGCAGGATCCAGGACGACTCGTCTGCAAGGACGTTCTGGCCGAAGTTGGCGCCGAGGCTTGCGAGCCGTTCGTTGATGGCTGCCAGCCGCTCTTGTTGTGTTTTCGGTAGTTTGGCACCCGCCTTCACAAAGCCCTTCCAATGGCGTTCGAGTACGCGTTTTTCCTCATGAGACAGGCCAAGGTCGTCGCGCCGGTTCCAGAGGTTGTCGATGCGTTCGAACAATGCAGCGTTCATGCCAATCTTCGAATAGTGCCTTGACATTTTCGGCGCGATTTCGCGTTCGAGCGCCTGGATTTGCGGATTGGTGTGGGCGCCGGCGCGGTTCCAGAACAGTGATGACACGCGAGATAAGGCGTCGCCCGCAATCTCGAGCGCAATGACGGTGTTGGCGAAGGTTGGCGGCTGGGCATTGTCAGCGATCGCATCGATCTCGGCCTCATGCTCCTCAAGAGCGGTCTCGAAGGCCGGTGCATAGTCGTCGTCTCCGATCTTTGCGAATTCCGGTAGGCCGTGAGGCCCTTTCCAGTCCGTGACGGCGGGTTTGAGGGCGGGCGACTCAGTCATGCAGAAACCTCCTTCGGCAACGCCGTCCATGGGCGAAGCACTGATTTTCCACCATGTTATCCCGGCAGTACGGCGGCAAGCACGCAAAAATCAGTGAACAAGGTACATTTTTTCCGAGCCGCAATCCGACTGTCATTGACGTATTTTCGAATAGGCCCATAGATCGATGTATCCTATGAGAGGACTGTCACGGCCATGGAAATCTTTCCGATCCAACCGGTGAGCATATCAACTCTCCGCACCAAAGAGAGCACGCCGCAGACGGACGCCCGGATGACGGACGTCGTGGCCAAGCAGCAGGCCACCCGCGAAGCCTATGCATTCGAGGAGGCGCTGTCGGTCTTCGCCAGCATTACCCCCAGGCAGCTTCGAGAAATCGCGAGCGAGAGTTTCCAGCGTGAGGAGATTGATGCCGATACCTTCCGCGAGTTGTCGACAGAGCTGCCGCTGCAGGTCGTCGATCGTAACGGCAATGTGACGGACCTTTCGACCCTGACCGACGACTCCCAGTTCGACTACGCGGAATATTACCGAACGCAGCAGTCGCTGGCGGAAATGATCGGCGACATGGATATGGCCGATTCCTATTCCAAGGTGCTCGACTTCTTCTCAAAGTCGACCTGAGCTTTGACTGCACGGAGTTCGGATTTCAGACTCGATCTGTGCCGACAATCGCACTAAGTGATCATGCGAAGGCGCCATAGCGGCGCCTTTCTTCATGTATCAGGGCGAGTTTGAATGACACCGTCGCGTATGAGCGAGCGTCGCACCACCTTCCTCGGTGCCTTTCTGACGACGCTCGGCCCCATCTCCATGGCGATCTATACGCCAGCGATGCCGGAGCTCGTGCATGCGTTCGCTACGACAGACGCGGCGATCAAAATGAGCCTGTCGCTGTTCTTTGCCGGCTTTGCCCTGGCGCAACTTGTCGCTGGCCCCTTGTCGGATGCGCTCGGCCGGAAGAGGGCCACGCTGATCTTTCTCGGGATTTACGTCATGGGATCGCTGCTGGCGACAATCGCGCCTTCCGTCGAGTTCATTCTTGCGGCGCGTCTCGTCCAAGGCATCGGGGCATCGGTTGGGGTGGTGGTCGGACGTGCGATCGTCCGTGACCTCTATACAGGCGCAGAGGCTTCTCGCATCCTCAACACCATCGGCATCTTTCTGGCAATCGGACCCGCCATGGGCCCTACGCTCGGTGGACTGACGCTCGCGGCCTTCGGCTGGAATGCAGTGTTCCTGCTGATGGTTGGCTTCGGTCTGCTCGCGCTCACCTTCACGCTCGCCCTGCTGCGGGAAACGGTCGTTCCCGACCTTGGCAAATTGCGCCCCGCCCGATTGCTCTCAGGCTATGCCGAGGTCGCAGGCAACAAGCGGTTCCTTGCCGCATCGCTCGTCCTCAGCGGCACGATCGGCGCTCTCTATGCCCAGTCGACCATGCTGCCCTTCGTGCTGATCAACACGGTCGGTCTGACACCCACGCAGTTCGGCATCGGCATGCTGATGCAATCCGGTTTCTATCTTCTCGGGTCGTTGATGTTGAAGCTCTTTGCGCCCCGTCTCGGTGGCGCTCGTGCAGCCTTGATCGGCATTGCGCTGTGCGGGCTTGGTGGCCTCGTCATGGCGTCGTCGGTGGCTCTCGTGCCGCCGTTCTTCCTGTCGATTATGGGGCCGGTTGCCATCTGCACCTTCGGCCTCGCCTTCCTGACGCCGCATGTCATCACGCTCAGCATGGCGCCTTTCCCGCACATAGCCGGATCCGCCTCTGCACTGACGGGATTCCTGCAGATGAGCGCGGGCTTTGCTGGGGGCATCGTGGCTGCCTCGATCGGCGACCCGCTGACTGCGTTCGGCATCATCATTCCGACGATGCAACTCAGCGCCGTGGCGGGCTTCCTCTGGCTGCGCCGTCTCGTGGAGCGGGCATAGAAAACCCACCTCCCTTGCGAGAGGTGGGCTTGTTTGCCGACGCCAGGCGTCGTTACTTGCCGAGATTGCGCTTGGCGAGCGTGCGCAGGCGCAGCGCATTCAGCTTGATGAAGCCGGCCGCATCCTTCTGGTCGTAGGCGCCCTGGTCGTCCTCGAAGGTGACGAGCTGGTCGGAATAGAGCGACTTCGACGATTCGCGGCCGATCACCATGACATTGCCCTTGTAGAGCTTCAGCGTCACTTCGCCTTCGACATGCTCCTGGCTCTTGTCGATGAGGGCCTGCAGCATCTCGCGCTCCGGCGAGAACCAGAAGCCGTAATAGATCAGCTCGGCGTAGCGGGGCATGATCTCGTCCTTGAGATGGGCAGCACCCCGGTCGAGCGTGATCGACTCGATGGCCCGGTGGGCAGACAGCAGGATCGTGCCGCCGGGGGTCTCGTAGACGCCGCGGGACTTCATGCCGACAAAGCGGTTCTCGACGAGGTCGAGGCGACCGATGCCGTTGTCGCGGCCATAATTGTTGAGCTCGGCCAGAAGCGTGGCCGGGCTCATGCGGACGCCATTGATCGAGACGGCATCACCCTTTTCGAAGCCGACCTTGATGATAGTGGCCTTGTCCGGTGCGGCTTCCGGCGAGATCGTCCGCATATGCACGTATTCCGGAGCTTCCTGAGCGGGGTCTTCCAGAACCTTGCCCTCGGACGAGGAGTGCAGCAGGTTGGCGTCGACGGAGAACGGCGCTTCGCCCTTCTTGTCCTTGGCCACCGGGATCTGGTGCTGTTCGGCGAAGTTCAGGAGATCCGTGCGGCTCTTGAAGGCCCAATCGCGCCAGGGGGCGATGATCTTGATGTCGGGGTTCAGGGCATAGGCCGAGAGTTCGAAGCGAACCTGATCATTGCCCTTGCCGGTGGCGCCATGAGCAATCGCGTCTGCGCCGGTCTTCTTGGCGATGTCGATCAGATGCTTGGAGATCAGCGGGCGGGCAATCGAGGTGCCGAGCAGGTAGACACCTTCATAGACGGCATTGGCGCGGAACATCGGGAAGACGAAATCGCGGACGAACTCTTCGCGCACGTCCTCGATGAAGATCTCCTTGATGCCGAGCATCTCTGCCTTCTTGCGGGCTGGCTCGAGCTCTTCGCCCTGGCCGAGATCGGCAGTGAAGGTCACGACTTCAGCACCGAGTTCGGTCTGCAGCCATTTCAGGATGAT
>CALSAF010000069.1:0-21511 GCA_943372805.1 Rhizobium sp. Q54 | reverse complement strand
GACCTTCCAGCATGTCGCCGGCGAGGAACTGGGCCTTCGCTTCATCGACGCCTTGCAGGCCGACAAAACGATCGAGATGGCCTATGGGCGTCTCGATGTCGCAATCGACGGGTTCTTCGAGCGCGGGCTGCTGATCACCTATCGTCCAGCCGAGGATCAGACGGAGGTCCCGGCCGCCAGCGGTTCCGGCATCGTCAGCCATATTGCCGCTGATATCTTTCGGAGGCAGGTCGGCTCGGATCGGGTGAAGAACTTCCGCTGGACGCTCGAATCGGCCATCAGCCCGGCGCTCACCTCCGGCTTGTCCACCCGCAACAGCCTGATGAACGAGCCGGTCGCGACACTTGATGACGGCGATCCCGCACGTACCGACATACTGCACGAGTATTTCGTCGCGCCGGAACGTTTCGCCGATTTCGTCCGGATCTGCCGCGAGGTGATCCCGTCCTCCTATCAGGAGCTCTTGAACATCACGCTGCGCTTCGTCGATACCGACCGCGACAGTGTTCTGGCCTATGCGACCGTCCCGCGCATCGCCGCCGTCATGCTGTTCTCCCAGGAAATGTCGGTCCGCGGTGAGGAGGATATGGCGCGCATGACCCGCGCCCTGGTCGACCGCGTCACGGAGATCGGCGGCAGCTACTATCTGCCCTATCGTCAGCATCCGACCGTGGACCAGCTGCGTCGCGCCTATCCGCGCGTGGAGGAATTCGCCGCTGCCAAGCGTCGCCTCGATCCCGGCCTGCTGTTCCAGAACGGGCTCTGGACGAACTATATTTCAAAGATCTGAGAGGATGCCGATGACGACCGTTCGCAAGATTGCCTTTGCCTATGCCGCCATTCTGCTGGTCGTCGCTGGCCTCAACTACATCCCCGGCCTCACGGATGCCGAGGGCCGTGCCTTCGGCATCTTCGCGCTCGATATCTATGACGACCTCTTGCACCTGGCGTCCGCGCTCTGGGCCGGTACGGCGGCGTTTCTATCGACACGTGCCGCGCGCAGTTTCCTTTTCTATTTCGGTATCCTCTATCTCGCCGATGGCCTTCTGGGCCTTGCAACCGGCTCGGGCTATCTCGATCTCGGCATCATCAATTACGGCATCCAGGACCTGCCCTTCGGCTTCAAGATCCTCGCCAACCTACCGCATATCTCGCTCGGTGGTGTTGCGGCCCTGTCCGCATTCGTCTTCCGCAAGGAGGCCTGAATGAGAAAGCTGCTGCGGCTGGTGAAATGGCTAGCGCTCTCGCTTCTGCTTCTGGTCATCCTGCTGTTGTTGCCGGTCGGGTATGTCGAGACCCTCTGCATTGCGGAACCCGAAGACCAGGCCTATACGCCCCGGATGACCGATCCCGCATTTCTGCGGGCCGAGGCCAACAGCTATCTGACCTATCCCGAATGGCACATCGTCTATGCCTATGAGGGGCTGGCGAATGTCCTGAAGACAGGCGACGAACACGATTTCGGCTATGCAAGAAGCGTCGTCGGCTTCTGGTCGTCTTTCTGTGCCCTGAACCGCGAGGCGGATCGCCATGGCGCCGCCGATGTTGCGACCCGCCGCACCATCCATGTGATCGGCGTGAGCTTCACGCTGGAAATGGGCATGAAGGCCTTCTACGAGGAAACGGTTGGACGTGTTTTTGCGCTCGTCCGTGGGGCCGAAAAGTCGCCACAGGATCGGTATTCTGCCGAGATGGCTGACGAATATGGCCGCTTCCTGCACCAGACGCCCTGGTACAAGTATGACTTTGATGGTGCGGTCATGAAGCTCTGGGCCGAGCCCGTGACTTCGCTTCGCAGCTGGGAGCGCAGGCTGGCCCTCGGCGGTGAGTGGAAGGCGAAGGCCGGCTATGCTGAGGTCATAGCCGGCGCAGTCGCCGCCACGGGGCAGGCGCAGCTTTCGATCCGTTCGCTGGTCGCAGGCATTCCGGCTACCGACCTCCAGGCAGTCCCTGATATCACCGTGGTCGAGGACAGGGGCGCCGACGGCATCCTGATCGAGACGCCTCGCTACAGGGCCTTCACCGTCATCCTCCAGCAGATTGCGGAGCGAAAGGGCAGCGTGTTGGAAATCGCCGGCAATGACGACATCATGGTGTCAGCCCTCGGGCCGGCAGCCCCGAGCCAGCTCGGCTTCGCGACCGTGATCTCCGACATCAACCGGGATGGTTTCGACGGTCGACGTCTGCTGCTGCAGGCCAAGGTCCGCGATCTGCCGGCTCTGTTCGACGAACTCCGTGCGGCCGAACTCCAGCTGGAGCATGTTTATGACTATTGAGGCCGGATCGGCGGGCAGGGGGGTGGTCAGGCTGTTGCGGACTGTCTGCATCCTGCTGGGCATCGTCGCCGGCTGGTTCGCCGCGATCACTGCCGCAACGGCAGCCTGGGGCCCGGTAGGTACGGCCGTCCTCGTCATCGGCACCGGCATGCCGTCGCGCCTGCCGGAAGGCGCCGGCATCCTCAGGGCAAACGGTACCCGTACGGTCGTCTCCGCATCCGATGCGGCATCCGTCCGCAATCTCTACGCCCACGGCGCCTGGCTCGTGTTGCCGTCCCTTCGCAACGGCTGCATGGATTTGCGCCCGGCATAGTCAAGCCTGGTGCGGCCATTCGCCTCCGCGCGTCAATTGATCTGCAAATGTCGCTCTCCGTATTGCTCTCGTGACTGCGGAAGTTTAAGACCCCACAGCATCAAACGCTTTTGAGGAGCCAGCGATCATGTCGAACAACGATGCCTTCTTTTCTCGTTCTCTCGCCGATGCAGACCCGGAGATTTTCGGTGCGATCGAGAAGGAACTTGGTCGCCAGCGCCACGAAATCGAGCTGATCGCTTCTGAAAACATCGTCTCTCGCGCCGTGCTCGAAGCCCAGGGCTCGATCATGACCAACAAATACGCGGAAGGCTATCCGGGCAAGCGCTACTACGGCGGCTGCCAGTTCGTGGATATCGCAGAAGAGCTCGCCATCGAGCGAGCCAAGAAGCTTTTCGGCGTCAACTTTGCCAACGTTCAGCCGAATTCCGGTAGCCAAATGAACCAGGCCGTCTTCCTCGCGCTCCTGCAGCCGGGCGACACCTTCATGGGCCTCGACCTGAATTCGGGCGGTCACCTGACCCACGGTTCGCCGGTCAACATGTCCGGCAAGTGGTTCAACGTCGTCTCCTACGGCGTGCGTGAAGACGACCATCAGCTCGACATGGAAGACGTGGCCCGCAAGGCTGAACAGCACAAGCCGAAGCTGATCATTGCCGGCGGCACCGCCTATTCCCGCACCTGGGACTGGAAGCGCTTCCGCGAAATCGCCGATTCTGTTGGCGCCTATCTCATGGTCGACATGGCGCACATCGCCGGTCTCGTTGCCGGTGGCCAGCATCCGTCACCGTTCCCGCATTGCCATGTCGCGACTTCCACGACGCACAAGTCGCTGCGTGGCCCGCGCGGCGGCATGATCCTCACAAATGACGAGGATCTGGCGAAGAAGTTCAATTCTGCGGTCTTCCCGGGCCTCCAGGGTGGTCCGCTGATGCATGTCATCGCCGCCAAGGCCGTTGCCTTCGGTGAAGCGCTGCAGCCGGAGTTCAAGGACTACGCCGCTCAGGTCGTCAAGAACGCCAAGGTGCTGGCCGAAACCCTGATCAAGCACAATCTCGACATCGTCTCCGGCGGCACCGACAACCACCTGATGCTGGTCGACCTGCGCAAGAAGAATGCCACCGGCAAGCGTGCGGAAGCCGGCCTCGGCCGCGCCTACATCACCTGCAACAAGAACGGCATCCCCTTCGATCCGGAAAAGCCCTTCGTCACCTCCGGTATCCGTCTTGGCACGCCGGCCGGCACGACCCGCGGTTTCAAGGAAGCCGAATTCACCGAAATCGGCAATCTGATCGTCGAGGTTCTCGATGGTCTGAAGGTCGCAAACTCGGATGAAGGCAACGCTGCCGTCGAGGCTGCGGTGCGGGACAAGGTCGTGGCCCTGACGGACCGCTTCCCGATGTACCCATACATGTAAGGCATTAGGCTGATGCGCTGCCCCTTCTGCGGATCGGATGAAACCCAGGTCAAGGACTCGCGACCGGCGGAGGATAACACCTCCATCCGCCGGCGGCGCATCTGTCCGGATTGCGGGGGGCGCTTCACCACCTTCGAACGCGTGCAACTGCGTGAGCTGATGGTCTTGAAGAAGACCGGCCGCAAGGCGCCGTTCGATCGCGACAAGCTGGTGCGGTCCTTCCAGATCGCACTGCGCAAGCGCCCGGTGGATAGCGATCGCATCGAGCGTGCCGTGTCCGGCATCGTGCGTCGACTGGAAAGCTCCGGCGAGACCGAGATCTCGTCCGAGGAGATTGGCCTGCAGGTGCTTGAGGCCCTGAAGACCCTCGATGACGTCGCCTTTGTGCGTTACGCGTCTGTCTATCGCGATTTCAGCCATGCCGAGGATTTCGAACACGTGATCTCCGAGATCAACGCCAAGATCTCCCGCGACAGCACGGCGGACTGATCTCGTGTCCATCACCGCCCGCGACGAACGGTTCATGCGGGAGGCGATCGAGCTCTCCCTCAGCCATCTCGGCCGCACAGGTCCCAACCCCTCCGTCGGATGTGTGATCGTCAAGGGCGGCGAGGTCGTGGGGCGCGGAGTAACGGCGCTCGGCGGGCGGCCCCATGCCGAACCCCAGGCGATTGCAGAGGCTGGAGACAAAGCGAGGGGCGCGACGGCCTATGTCACGCTTGAACCCTGCTCTCATCACGGCAAGACGCCACCCTGTGCCAATGCCATCGTTGCCGCGGGCATCTCCCGTGTCGTGGTCGCTGTCGCCGATCCGGATCCGCGTGTCTCCGGTCGGGGACTGAAGATTCTTGCCGATGCAGATATTGAGGTGACGATCGGCGTTCTTCAGAAAGACGCCCGGCGTGCCATGGGCGGCTATCTCACACGTCAGACGAAGGGTCGTCCGCAAGTGACTCTGAAACTTGCCGTTTCTGCAGATGGCATGCTCGGCCGCAAGGGCGCGGGACAGGTTGCGATCACGGGCAGTGAAGCCCGCGAGGCTGTGCATCGCCTTCGCGCGGAATCTGACGCGATCCTGGTCGGTATCGGCACCGCGCTCGCCGATGATCCGGAACTGACGGTCCGGCTGCCGGGGCTGGAGACGGCATCGCCCCTGCGTGTCGTTCTGGACCGCCGGGCCGAATTGCAGCCCGGTTCAAAACTGGTCGCGGGGGTGGGGCGTGTCCCCCTGCTGCTGGCCATCTCGCCCGGCGCCAATGGCAATCGCAAGGCGCTCGAGGAGAGGGGTGTCGAAACGGTCGAGGTTGCCGGGATCGAGGATCTTCTCTCGCTTCTCGCACAGCGCGGAATCTCGTCGCTGATGGTCGAAGGCGGCGCGCGCGTCGCCTCGGACCTCCTTGCGCGCGGGCTTGTCGATCGCATCCATCTCTACGACGCCGCCATGACCATTGGCCCTGACGGCATCGCGTCTCCTATCACCGCAACACGCCTTCCGGCGGGTTTTGTGCGGCTTGAAACGCGCAATGTCGGAGCTGATCGTCTGCAGATTTTCGAACGCCTCCCGGCCTCTGCCTGGGTCTAGCTCCAGAACAGCAGGATGAGGATGATGAGGGGGATCGGTATGCCGATCAGCCAGAGAAGTATGCCGCGACCCATGGGCGCCTCCTGTTTTCTTCGCTGTTTAGGCGATCCTGTTCGGTCACCTTTCACCTTGGAAAACATTCCGCCTTCGCAAAAGGTTCCGAACGATGAAAAAGCCCCCGGGCCTGGGGCGCGGGGGCAAGTCGGGGACTGGGGGAGGCAGAAGAACGGATCAGCGGACGTAGAAGGTGATGCCGCCATCGGCGGCCTGCTCGGCACCGACGATATTCGTCAGCTCGACCTTCTGGCTTTCGAGCTTCTGGGCCAGCGGACGATTGGCGATCACCGACGCCTGCACGAGGCGGGCCTCCTCTGACGTCGGCTCGACACTGCCGAAGCGATCATGGGCCGGGTCGCCCTTCTGAAGGCTGTCGATCTGGACCACGTCGAAGTCATTTCCGGACATGGTCTGAATGGTGCTTTCAATCTTGCTTTCGGCCGAACCGGCGAAGGCGGGCACCGCGGCGAGGCTCTCGGCACCGAAGGCAATGGCCGACAAGGCAGAGGCGCTGAGGATGGTTGCGAAGCGATTCATTGTCCTGTTCCTTTCGAGGAAGTTGCGATGGCGGGGGATTCCGTCGCTCGCTTGCAAGACTGAAGTTGGTATCGGTTTGTGGCGAAAACCAGACCTTAAGTCTCTGAATTTCATTAAAGATTTGTCACGCGGTGCGCCCGATTTTCGCCTGCATTAGCGAGAGTGGAACAACGTGTCGCAAACGAGGCCGTTGCGAGGCGCAGGAGCCTCCCGCTGCTCGCAAGGCCGCTCTTTCGCAAAAACACTTGCCTTCCGAGGTACGGCATGGTTTGACCGCGTTTCTGTCGGCCAGAGGCCGCAATCACATTCAGGATCGGATCGGACCATGGGAAACAAGACGGCTGCGCCGCATTTGCTGATCGTCGAGGCACGTTTCTACGACGACATGTCGGACGCCCTGCTGGACGGCGCGAAACACGCGCTGCAGGAGGCTGGCGCGACCTTCGACGTCATCACGGTGCCGGGTGCGCTGGAAATCCCGCCGGCCATCGCCATGGCGCTGGATGCCATGGATGATGAGGGCACGCAGTATGACGGCTTCATCGCGCTCGGTATGGTCATCCGCGGTGAGACCTATCACTTCGATATCGTTGCCAATGAATCCTCCCGGGCCCTCATGGACCTCGCAGTCTCGGAGTCGCTGCCGATCGGCAATGGCATCATGACCGTCGAGAACGATGAACAGGCCTGGGCCCGCGTCAAACGCAGCGAGAAGGACAAGGGCGGGTTTGCAGCCCGTGCAGCACTCTCGATGATCGAACTGAAGAAGAAGCTGGGTGGCTGAACGATGACGGGCGAAGGCAAGCATCCGGTGAAAACGGCCAACCAGCGCGGCGCAGCTCGCCTGGCTGCCGTCCAGGCACTCTACCAGATGGACATCGCCGGTTCCGGCGTGCTTGAGGTGGTCGCGGAATACGAGGCGCATCGCCTCGGTCAGGAAGTTGACGGCGAAACCTATCTGAAGGCCGACGCCTCCTGGTTCCGTTCGATCGTGGCAGGTGTCGTGCGTGATCAGACGAAGATCGATCCGATGATCGGCCATGCGTTGCAGGACGATTGGGCGCTGTCGCGCATCGACAGCACGGTGCGCGCCATTCTGCGTGCGGGCACGTTCGAATTGATCGAACGCAAGGATGTGCCCATCGCCGTGATTGTAACGGAATATGTCGAGATCGCGCAGGCCTTCTTCCAGGACGATGAGCCGAAACTGGTGAACGCCGTTCTCGACCGCATTGCAAAGCAGGTTCGCGCTCCGGCGCAGAAATAGGAATAGGCAGATGGACGCGACGACGGGAGCAGGGCTGGACGGACAACTTTCGACAGCCAGGCGCAACGTCGGCCTGCTCGCCGTGGCCCAGGCGATCCTGGGCTCTGCACCACCTCTGGCCTTCGCGGTCGGCGGCCTTGCCGGCTTCCAGATGCTTGGCGCCGACAAGTCGCTGGCGACCGCGCCCTTGACCGGCTTCAACGTCGGCGTGGCCGTCGGCGCAATCGTGGTGGCGGTTGCCTCCCGTGTTCTTGGTCGCCGCGAAAGCTTTATGGTCGGTGCACTTATGGGTGCACTCGGCAGTGCACTTGCGGCTTTTTCGCTCATCCAGTCGAATTTCTGGCTCTTTGCCTTCTCGCTGATGCTGATGGGCATCTCCGGTGGCTTCACCCAGAAGATCCGCTTCGCTGCCGCCGATGCCTCGCCGAGCTTCTACAAGGGCAAGGCAATCTCCTGGATCCTCGCGGCGGGCATCATCTCCGCCATCGCAGGACCGCAGATCGCGATCTGGCTGAAGGATGCGCTGGCACCCGTGACCTTCGCCGGTGCCTTTCTCGGCATGGTGCCGCTGCTGCTCTGCGCGATTGCTGTTCTCTTCTTCCTGAAGCTGCCGACGATCGCCGAGAAGAAGGCTGAAGCGAGCGGACCGACGCGGCCGCTCAGCGAAATCGTCATGACCCAGCGCTTCATGACCGGCATGATCTGCGGCATCAGCTCCTATGCCCTGATGACCTTCATGATGACCGGTGCGCCGCTGGCGATGGTCATCGGCTGCGGCTTCTCATCCGAACTCGCAACGCTCGGCATCCAGTGGCACGTCATCGCCATGTTTGCTCCGAGCTTCTTCACCGGCGTTCTGATCACCCGCTTCGGCGCCGAAAAGGTGGTTGCCGCAGGCCTGCTGATCCTCATGGCCTGCGCTGTCGTCGCCCACATGGGCATTGCGCTCTGGAATTTCTGGGGAGCACTCGTCCTGCTCGGCATCGGCTGGAACTTCGGCTTCATCGGCGCGACGGCCATCGTGGCTTCCAGCTACCGCCCGGCCGAGGCCGACAAGGTGCAGGGTTTCCACGACATCATCCTGTTTTCGACGGTAGCGCTTTCGTCCTTCTCCTCCGGCAAGGTCTTCACCGCCTTCGGCTGGTCGGTGATGAACCTGGTCATCTGGCCGGTGACGATCCTCTGCCTCGTGCTGGTGCTTCTCCAGCTCCGCGCAGCCGCCCGCAAACCCGCCTGAGTTCCCTCCGCACTGCGAAATATGCATACTTGACGCGATGGAAAGCGCGACGCAATCTCGCCTCGCGTTGACGAGGTCTCGGAGGAGGGGGCCTGAGTCTGCGAGTCACGGCCCGCGATGAGTGAGGCGCGGGCAATACGGGAGGGTATTGCGAATGACGGTTCTTCTAGGCGTAATTTTATGCGGGCTTCTGTCCGTGGTCTACGCGGTCTGGGCGACGCGCTCGGTCCTCGCAGCCGACCAGGGCAATGCCCGAATGCAGGAGATTGCAGGCTATATTCGCGAGGGCGCTCAGGCTTACCTCACTCGGCAATACCTGAACATCGCGATCGTCGGCGCCGTCGTTTTCGTCGGCACATGGTTTCTTCTGTCCGGCACCGCCGCAATCGGCTTCCTGATCGGTGCGGTGCTGTCAGGCGCTGCCGGCTTCATCGGCATGCATGTCTCCGTCCGCGCCAATGTACGCACGGCGCAAGCCGCGTCCCATAGCCTCGCCGCCGGCCTCGACATCGCCTTCAAGTCCGGCGCCATCACCGGCATGCTGGTTGCGGGCCTCGCCCTGCTCGGCGTCTCCATCTACTTCTACATCCTGACTGCGGTCCTGGGGCACGAAAGCGGCTCGCGTGAAGTCATCGATGCGCTGGTCGCGCTTGGCTTCGGTGCCTCGCTGATCTCGATCTTCGCCCGTCTGGGTGGCGGTATCTTCACCAAGGGCGCTGATGTTGGTGGGGACCTCGTCGGCAAGGTGGAAGCCGGTATTCCGGAAGACGACCCGCGCAACCCGGCCACCATCGCTGACAACGTCGGCGATAACGTCGGCGATTGCGCCGGCATGGCCGCCGACCTCTTCGAAACCTACGCCGTCTCGGTGGTCGCCACCATGGTTCTCGCCGCGATCTTCTTCGCGGGGTCGGCCGTCCTCGACATCACGATGATCTACCCGCTCGCGATCTGCGGCGCCTGCATCATTACCTCGATCATCGGCACCTTCTTCGTCAAGCTGGGCACCAGCGGTTCGATCATGGGCGCGCTCTACAAGGGCCTGATCGTCACCGGCCTTCTGTCAGTGGCTGGTCTGGCACTCGCCACGTCGCTCACCATCGGCTGGGGAACGATCGGCACGGTCGCCGGCATGGAGATCACCGGCGTCAACCTGTTCATCTGCGGCATTCTCGGCCTCGTGGTGACTGCGCTCATCGTTGTGATCACCGAATACTACACCGGCACCAACAAGCGCCCGGTCAATTCGATCGCCCAGGCATCGGTCACCGGCCACGGTACCAACGTCATCCAGGGTCTCGCCGTATCGCTGGAATCGACCGCCCTTCCGGCTATCGTCATTGTCGGCGGCATCATCTCGACCTACCAGCTCGCCGGCCTCTTCGGCACGGCGATCGCCGTCACCACCATGCTCGGCCTCGCCGGCATGATCGTTGCGCTCGATGCCTTCGGCCCGGTCACAGACAATGCAGGCGGCATTGCCGAAATGTCCCACCTCCCGCCGGAAGTGCGCAAGTCGACCGACGCGCTCGACGCCGTCGGCAACACCACGAAGGCCGTAACCAAGGGCTACGCGATCGGTTCGGCGGGTCTTGGTGCCCTGGTCCTCTTTGCCGCCTATTCCAACGATCTGGCCTACTTCGCCGCCAACAGTGATAAATATCCGTATTTCGCCGACATGGGGCCGATCTCGTTTGATCTCTCCAACCCCTACGTTGTTGCCGGCTTGATCTTCGGCGGCCTGATCCCGTACCTCTTCGGGGGTATCGCCATGACGGCCGTTGGTCGTGCGGCGGGATCGATCGTCGAGGAAGTCCGCCGGCAGTTCCGCGAAAAGCCGGGCATCATGCAGGGGACCGAAAAGCCGGACTATGGCCGGGCGGTCGACATCCTGACCCGCGCTGCGATCAAGGAGATGATCATCCCTTCGCTGCTACCGGTTCTGGCACCTCTGGTGGTCTATTTCGGCGTGCTGTTGATCTCCGGCTCCAAGGCGTCCGCCTTTGCAGCCCTCGGCGCATCGCTGCTCGGTGTCATCGTCAACGGCCTCTTCGTCGCCATTTCGATGACCTCCGGCGGTGGCGCCTGGGACAATGCCAAGAAGAGCTTCGAAGACGGTTTCATCGACAAGGATGGCGTGAAGCACCTGAAGGGCTCGGACGCCCACAAGGCCTCCGTCACCGGCGATACCGTGGGGGACCCCTACAAGGACACAGCCGGCCCGGCTGTGAACCCTGCGATCAAGATC
Organism: Rhizobium sp. Q54; assembly: GCA_943372805.1. Taxonomy (GTDB): domain Bacteria; phylum Pseudomonadota; class Alphaproteobacteria; order Rhizobiales; family Rhizobiaceae; genus Allorhizobium. The sequence continues at coordinate 10,577 of CALSAF010000069.1, read as the reverse complement.
ACCAACATCGTGGCGCTCCTGCTTCTGGCTGTCCTGGCCGGTTGAGGCGTCAACCAAAGAAAAAGACCGCGGAAGGCAACTTCCGCGGTCTTTTCATGTCTGGATCCCGGTGGACGGCAAGGTCCCCGAGGTGAAGCGGCCTTACTGGCCGCCGAGAATATTGCGGACGCTGTTGGCTGCACCGCCACCGCCAGCGAGCAGCTGCTGCAGGAATGTCAGGTCACGACCACCGGTCGGGGTGGTGCGGGAAATCGTGTCGAACACCTTGCCGTCCTGCAGGGTGTAGTTGGCGCGCTGAGTGACGATGCCATCCTTGTCGAAGTAGATCGCCAGGATTTGCTGTTCGACGAGGCGTTGCTTCATGAAGGCAACGCTGCGGGTGCGCTTCTGGGAGATGTAGTAGAACACCTCACCATCAAATGTTGCCGTGGTCGACGGTGTGCCGAGCGAGAGCAGGACCTGTTCACGGCTGGAGCCGACGGGCACCAGATCAAGTGCTGCCTGATCGACGACGTAACCATTGTGGAAGACCTCGGAGGTCTGGCAGGCAGAGAGGCCAAGTGTGACGGCAAGAGCAAGTGCGGTCGTGCTCAGGAACTTCCTGTCCGACTTGAAAATCCTGATATCCACGCAAACGTCTCCCATGACTCTCGATGGCACCTGACGATGCCGCTTGCTTCTGCGCATAGCATTGTGGCCTTTCCGGGGAAAGCTGCCGCGATGGCCAGAACTGCCGATTTGTCGGTCAATCTGCCGCGCGATGCGGCATCCTTGCCGGATATCGGCATTGCAATTCACGTCTGCTTCGGTAAACCAGCTTTCGCAATCATGCAACACGGCCACGTTCTGGCTCACCACTCCGGTCGGCTCTTTTTGGTGGAATTGGATGGTATTCGGCTTCTTTCGGCAGAAAAGAAACAATCAGGTGATCGTCGAGCGGCAGTATGGCGCGCTGACGGCGGCTGCGCGCACGCCCGCCTTCTATCTCGACATGCATGTGCCTGACACCGTGATCGGTCGTTTCGAGATGCTGACGATCATGCTGATTCTCTATTTCCGCCGCACGGCCAAGTCTCCGCGCAGCGGCCAGGAGATCGCCCAGAACATTATCGATGCCTTTTTCGAGGACGTGGATCACTCCATTCGCGAGCTTGGCGTCGGCGATCCCGGTGTGCCGAAGCGCATGAAGAAGCTCGCCGGCATGTATTATGGCCGCCTGGAATCCTATGCGGGCGCCCTGGATCGCAACGACCGGCAGGAGCTTGCAGCCGCCCTTAAGCGCAATATCCACCCGGAAGAGGGGGAAGGGGCGCCGTCCATGCTGGCGCTGGCCGATTGGATGTTTGCCGCCGAACAGGCGCTGGCGGATGTGGACGAGAACGAGATTGAGACGGGCATGGCCCGCATGGCTGTCCCTGGCGCATGAGCATGGTGCAGCGCCTTCGGGCGCGGATGCTGCCAGCCGGACGGCGAATAAGGAAGAATGAAATGACGAACAAAGAAACCAGGGACAGCCGCGAGTTCAGCTATCTCGTGAAGGTCGGCCACATCTCGGCCAATCCGGTGCAGGTGCATGTGGAGGCCGACGAGCGCGAGCGCGCGGGCCTTGCGGATCTGTGGCAGGTCGAGGCCGTCAATCGGCTCTCCGCAGACCTCCAGATCGCCAGATGGAAGAAGGACGGTGTCCGCATCAAGGGACATGTGTCGGGCGAACTGGTTCAGGCCTGCGTCGTGACGCTGGAGCCGGTCGTCTCGCATATAGACCAGGAAATCGACCAGATCTTCGTGCCGGAGGGTTCCAAGCTTGCGCGCATCGTGCTCGATGGTGCAGGCGAGATGGTGCTCGATCCCGATGGTCCGGACCTTCCCGAACAGTTCACCGGCGACACGATCGACGCTGGCGCTCTCGTCGCCGAATTCGCCGCCCTCGACATCGACCCCTATCCGAAAAAGGAAGGCGTTGCCTTTTCCGGACATATCGAAAGCAAGGCCGAAGAGGACAAGAAGCCATCGCCCTTTGCTGTGCTGAAGGACTGGAAAAAGGATTGATCATCCCCCATCTGCACCTGCGGGTGGGTTGTATGCCGAATGAAAAGCGGTATTTTGGCCGAAAATTCGCTGGCCAGCGATGAAGAAGGGTCGGGTCTAAGTGATCAGAATTTCTGTCGACGTCATGGGTGGAGACTTCGGTCCCGAAGTCGTCATCCCCGGAGCTGCCAAGGCACTCGAGCGTCATCCCGATGTGACCTTCCTTCTCTTCGGCCAGCAGGAACGCTGCCTGCCGATCCTCGCGCAGTTTCCGAAGCTCAAGGAAAAATCGACCTTCCACCACTGCGATGTCTCGGTCACCATGGACGAGAAGCCGAGCCAGGCCCTGCGCCGTGGCCGCTACGTATCCAGCATGTGGCGTTCGATCGAGGCGGTGAAGACGGGTCAGGCGGATGTTGCCGTATCGGCCGGAAACACCGGCGCGCTGATGGCCATGGCCAAGTTCTGCCTGCGCACCATGGCGACGATCGAGCGCCCCGCGATCGCCGCGATCTGGCCGACGCTGTCAGGCGAAAGCATCGTGCTCGACGTTGGCGCCGGCATCGGTGCCGATGCCCAGCAATTGCTCGATTTCGCCGTTATGGGTGGCGCCATGGCACGCGCCCTGTTTGAAATCGAAAAACCCATGGTCGGCCTGCTCAATGTCGGCGTCGAAGAGATCAAGGGTCAGGAAGAGGTGAAGGAAGCCGGTCGCCTGATCCGCGAAGCGGGTCTGGACACCATCGACTATTACGGTTTCGTTGAGGGCGATGACCTCGGCAAAGGCACCGTCGATGTCGTGGTGACCGAAGGCTTCACCGGCAATATTGCCCTGAAGACCGCGGAAGGCACCGCCAAACAGATAGCAGAGTACCTGCGCGCGGCCATGTCGCGCACCTGGATGGCCAAGCTTGGCTACATCCTTGCCAAGGGCGCCTTTGATCGCCTCCGCGAGAAGATGGACCCGCGCAAGGTCAATGGCGGCGTCTTCCTCGGCTTGAACGGCATCGTTATCAAGAGCCTTGGCGGCACCGATGCCGAGGGCTTTGCGGCAGCCTTGGACGTGGGCTATGACATGGCCCGGAACGGTCTCACGCAGAAGATCGAAAACGACTTGAAAAAATATCACGCGCGGCACCCGTCTCCGGCCGGTCCCGAAGCGGCGTGAAAGGTAGGAAATTTCAATGATCCGTTCTGTAGTTCGCGGTTTCGGAGCAGCGCTCCCGAAACGGATTATGACCAATCGCGATCTCGAAAGCCTGGTCGAAACCTCGGACGAGTGGATCGTCCAGCGCACCGGCATCAAGCAGCGCCACATTGCCGGAGAGGGCGAGACGACCGCTTCGTTGGGGGCTGCGGCTGCCCAGGAAGCACTGGACCGCGCAGGGCTGACCGCACAGGACATCGATCTGATCATCTGTGCCACCTCCACGCCGGACAACACCTTCCCGGCGACGGCCGTCAACATCCAGAATCGCCTGGGAATGCATCACGGTTTCGCCTTTGACGTTCAGGCCGTTTGCTCCGGCTTTGTCTATGCCATGGCCACCGCCGACCTCTATATTCGCGGTGGCATGGCCAGGCGCGTCCTCGTAATCGGCGCTGAAACCTTTTCCCGCATCCTCGACTGGACCGATCGCACCACCTGCGTGCTCTTCGGTGACGGCGCCGGCGCTCTGGTGCTGGAGGCCGCCGAAGGCGAGGGGACGGTCGCCGATCGCGGTGTTCTGACCTCCAACCTGCGTTCCGACGGCGTGCATCGCGAAAAGCTCTATGTCGATGGGGGGCCTTCGACCACGGGTACCGTCGGCCATCTGCGCATGGAGGGCCGCGAGGTCTTCAAGCATGCCGTCGGCATGATCACCGACGTGATCGAGGCGGCCTTTGCCGCCACCGGCACGACGGCAGATGACATCGACTGGCTGGTGCCTCACCAGGCCAACAAGCGCATCATCGACGGTTCGGCCAGGAAGCTCGGCATTCCCGATGCGAAGGTCGTGATCACCGTCGACAAGCATGGCAACACGTCTGCCGCGTCGATTCCGCTGGCGCTTGCAACCGCTGCCGGTGACGGTCGCATCAAGAAGGGCGACCTTGTGATGCTGGAAGCCATGGGTGGTGGCTTCACCTGGGGCGCCGTGCTCTTGCGCTGGTAGCATCTGAAACCTAAAAATTGCGCACCGACAAGCACTTGACCGTCGCGGCCAAGGGCAATAGTCTCTGCGCAATTCAACAAGATCATTGATTTAGGCGGACGAGAACAATGGCCGGAAAGACAGTGACGCGTGCGGATTTGGCAGAATCAGTCTTTCGCAAGGTCGGTCTTTCACGAACGGAGTCCGCCGAACTCGTCGAGACGGTGATCGATGAGATTTGCAATGCCATTGTGCGTGGCGAATCGGTCAAGCTGTCCTCGTTTGCGACCTTTCAGGTTCGCAGCAAGAACGAGCGAATCGGCCGCAACCCCAAGACCGGCGAAGAAGTTCCGATTTCTCCTCGTCGGGTCATGACGTTCAAGGCGTCCAACGTTCTCAAGCAGCGCATTTTGCGCGCTCATATCGCCCGCAAGGCCAAGCAAAAGCCGGTCAATCCGGCCGCCTGATGGCGACCGAAACCGGTGGAGCATGCGCTCCCCGGGCAGCGAGTGCTTGAAAAGCTATCCCCGAACCGTTGAAATGTCTGTCGAGTCGCGCCCCCGCGCGATGCCCGAGGAGCGGCCTGATGCAGTTGGACAAGAGCCCGGATGCTTTCCGCACGATCAGCGAAGTGGCGGATGATCTCGATCTGCCGCAGCATGTGCTGCGCTTCTGGGAAACCCGTTTCCCGCAGATCAAGCCGCTGAAGCGCGGCGGTGGCCGCCGCTATTATCGTCCTGATGATGTGGAACTGCTGAAGGGCATTCGCCACCTGCTCTATGATCAGGGCTACACGATCAAGGGCGTGCAGAAGCTTCTGAAGAGCAATGGCAACAAGTTCGTCATGGCGGTTGCGACAGGTGACGTGGCGACCATGGAGGCGCTGGTGGCGGCCAATGCCGCCAAGGTCGAGGAACCGAAGGTCAATCTCGATGAGGATCAGGTCGTTGGGCGGGCCAAGGCCCGCGTCAGCGGTCGCTTCTTCGGTTTCGGCAGCGCCACGTCCGAAGATGCTCCGGAGATTTCCGTCGGCAAGGGCTCGATCGCCAAGGAGGATCGTGCCCTGCTGCAGGAAGCACTGTTCGACCTGCTTGAATGCAAGCGACTGCTCGATCAGGTGCGCTGATTGCGCTGCGGTTTCCTCAAGCGGAACACAGATTGCCCTTGAGACGTTGAAGGACCGACACGCCACCCGCGCGAGGCTCCATGAAACGTTTGTTGATCTCCATTCCGGTTCTCTCTGTGCTGGCTGCGGTCCCGGCGCATGCCCAGCAATCGACCACCTCGTCGGCGACTGCCGAGGCCAGGCCGACGACGGTGGAGGATGCCTGCATCTTCGTTGCGAAAAGCATGTTGATGGTGAAGGACCTGGAGGTCGGAGTGGTTCAGGCTTTCCCCGAACTCGTCCCGCCCGGCGCCCATCTCACCTATTCCACCCGCATGGATGCCGAACCGCAGGACATCACCGACGAGATCGAATGCCAGTTCGATCTCGCCGCCAACCCGCTGCGGGTGACCCGGTTCTGCATGGATGTGACCTGCTACGCTGCGAACGGCGAGAAGCCCGAAGAGCGACGGCGGTTTGAGGAGATCCGGGCATTGATGCAACGGCTGGATTGATAGGCTGCGCATTTTTTCGCGCCGCCGGGAGTTTCCCCTTGCGCAGAAATAGCTGACTGTCTAAAGGGAACTTGCTGTCGGACGGGTCGATTGTGTGCGGCATTTTCTGAAGAATGACAGTTCTCAGGGAATGCCGGAAGAAGCAATCGGTTCGATAGTCACGTGACGGAATGTAGCGCAGCCAGGTAGCGCACTTGACTGGGGGTCAAGGGGTCGTGGGTTCGAATCCCGCCATTCCGACCAATTCGTTAGACGGATCAATATGTTGATTGCGTTGAACTGGATAAGAGGCCGGGTATCTCAGGATACCCGGCCTCTTTCATTTTGGGCAATCAGCTTCCAGGCTGCTGTCTGGCGTTTCCGTCGCTTTTCTCGCTCTCTGTCCTTTGATTGCTGCAATGCAGCATTATATTGGGCTGAGGTTCGAAGGGAGCCGAAATTCGATGCGCTTCAAATTCTCCATGTCTCCGCTCTCCGCGCTTCTTCGCGGCCAGAAGCGCCTGCAGCGCAGCCTCGAGAAGGCCATGCCCAAAATCCGGTTGCCCGAACCACCGAAGGCGCCAAAGCCGCGCGCGCCACGCTCCGGCCTCATGCAGGTGCATGCCTTCGGCAGCAATCCGGGGCGTCTGCGGATGATGGAATATGCTCCGCCAACAAGGCGGGAGCCTGCGACGCTGGTAGTGGTGCTGCATGGTTGCCTGCAGACGGCGAAGGACTATGATCGAGGCAGCGGCTGGAGCCGAATGGCGCGAGACAAGGGCTTCGTGCTGCTCTATCCGGAGCAGACCCGCGCAAACAATCATAACCTCTGTTTCAACTGGTTCCGCCCGAGCATGGTCGCCCGAGACAGGGGGGAACTCATGTCGATTCGCCAGATGATCGAACACAGCGTGGAGCGGCACGGCATTGCCCGCGGCAGGATCTTCATCCAGGGCCTCTCGGCCGGCGGCGCCATGGCGAATGCGTTGATGGTCACCTATCCGCATCTCTTCGCAGCCGGTCAGGTGGTCGGCGGTCTGCCGTTTGGGGCGGCCCGTGATGCAATGGCGGCGCTCTCCGTCATGAAGTCAGGCAGTCGTCGCAGTCGGCAGGAATGGGGTGAACTGGCGCGGGCGGCGGCTGGCGAGAGCAGCGAGGACAGGCCTGCCGTCTCGATCTGGCAGGGCAGGGCGGATCGGATTGTCTCGCCCGCCAATGCCGAAGCGCTGCTGTCGCAATGGCTCGATTTTCACGGATTGGACGAACAGGCGGGAAAGCCAGAGAGCCGACCTGAGGGGCCCGTCCTCGTGTGGCGGGACGCCGATGGAAAGGTGCTCATCGAATATCGTCTCCTTGATGCGCTGGATCACGGTTTGCCTGTGATCGCCCGACGCGCCGGTGCGGAGCGCCAGCCCTATATGCTCGAGGGCGCCATCGGCGCCCCCCAGCAGTTCTACGAGATCTTCATCAGGCAGCGTTGATGCGGCCCTCTGGCTGAAATCGTTCAGTTCTCTTCGATGGAGACACCGTTCTCGCCGATCCGCAGTTCCACGCCATCCAGCTTGGACTCTTCCTGGTACACATAGATGCCAAGGCCGATGACCGCGACCGCGAGTGCGCCAATGATGAGGTAGAGGCCATTGTTTCGGCTCATGAAAGTCTCCTGTCTGGTTGTGCTGGACAGGGAAAGCCGAAGCGGCAACGAGTGTTCCATCGCCATATAAGAAAAACTCAATCGTCGTTGGCCGCCGTCAGTTCTTCCGGGCGCATGCCGTCATCGCTGAACCGGGTTGCAAGTCTCAATCCCTCTCCACCCGAGCCGCCGTCCCCAGCCTGGAGAAACACCACGCCCATACGTTCCAGCGCCATGCGCAGAGCTTCTCGGTGCTGGGGTGTCGCCTCGTGCCCATCGCCCGATTCGATCTGGAGGATCAACAGAGCCGGCACACCGCTTTCCTGGCAGAGCCGATCAATGGTGATGTCCAGCATGGCGCGCGCGGCGCGGATCTGTGCGGGCGTGATCATCAGAGAAACATGGAGCGCGGCCGAGGAAAATCAATGCAAACCGCGCACACAGGCACCGAACTCTCTAGCGGCTCAATTGCGTCGGGCCCGTTGGTAACGCCATTCGGCCGCCCCACAGCCCCAGACGATCCCCAGCACCAGATAGAAGTGTCGCCAGTGATCCGTATCGATGACGGCACCGACCAGCATGTGCCCGACCAGCACGATCCAGGCGATCATCAGATAGGGTTGCCACGGCCTTTCACGCAGCAGATATCGAAAGCCCATCGATACGGTCCAGGCGATCAGCGTAACGTAGGAGATGAAGCCGATCCAGCCATAGGCCATCAGGGACTTGAGATAGATGTTGTGCTCGTCCTCGGGGAAGATCTTGCCGAACATCATCGGTCCGATCCCGAGCGGTTTCTCCATCGCCATTTCGAAACCCAATCGGTGGCGGGCAAAGCGTCCGAGGTGTCCACCGTCATATTCCTGCACGAGCTGGGTGCGCGTCTCGAAAAGCGCCCGGACTTTCTCGAACTGCAATGCGATCGAGAGCGCCATCACCATGGCAACGACAGCGGCGAGCGACAGAACCAGGATCTTCAGCCGGAAGGCATTGGTGCGTTCCTTCAGCAGCATCACGAAGACGAGCGCCACCGCGCAGAAGAGGAACAGCCCCCATGCCGCACGCGAAAACGACAGGAAGACGGCAAAGGACAGGATCAGGATGCCAACGATCCTGAGCGGCGATTCCATCAGCTTTCCCTTCAGCATCCCATGCAGGAGGTAGAGCATCGGTGCGACGAGAAAGGGACCGAAGACGTTCGGGTCCTGGAAGGCGCCCATGGCCCGATCATAGCGGGTGAACACCTCTGCACCGGGAAACGCATGGAAATACCCCAGGATGCCGAGGGTGCCGGTGATGATGGCCGCCGCTACCCAGGCCTGGAAGATCAGCTTGAGCCGCTGCGGCCGATCCTCGATGACAGCAGCGTAGAAGACGGCCGTCAGCGCGAGGAAGATCGACACTGCCACATAGAGCACTTGCTCTGTCAGGATCGTCTGCATCACGGTGAGCGCCAGAAGCCCGCCGACATTGAAAATCAGCAGAAGCGCCAGGAGCGGCGCCACTGCCCTCGATATCTTGAGGCCGAACAGGAACCAGAGGGCAACTTGCCCCACCATCAGCAGTTCATAGGGGGCAGGCTCGGAAATCACGAAACCCGACAGGAACACGCCGAATGCCATGATCCAGGAGATCATCAGCTGGACGGCTGCTGCCTGCGGGTTGAAGGGTCGGATCTGGGCGTCGACGGCGCTCAATAGGCGTTTTCCGTATTCAGCAGCTTGATCGGCGTCAGAAACAGGATCTTGAGGTCGAACCAGAGCGACCAGTTCTCGATGTAGTAGAGGTCGTAGGCCGTCCTGAACTTGATCTTGTCGTCGGTATCGATCTCGCCCCGCCAACCGTTGATCTGCGCCCAGCCGGTGACGCCGGGCTTGACGCGGTGGCGGGCGAAATAGCCTTCGACGATCTCGCCGAAGGTCTTGTCGCGCGTCTGCCCGAGAACCGCATGCGGGCGTGGGCCGACGAGCGATAGATCGCCTCGCAGGACGTTGAAGATCTGTGGCAGTTCGTCGATCGAGGTCTTGCGGATGAAGCGCCCCACGCGCGTCACGCGCGGGTCGTTCTTGGTCACCGCGTTCTTCGCCGTGTGGTCGCTCATTTCGGTGTACATCGAGCGGAACTTCAGGACGTTGATCACCTCGTTGTTGAAGCCGTGCCGCTTTTGCACGAAGAAGACCGGCCCCTTGGAGGTGGTCTTCACAGCGATCGCGGTCGCAATGAAGACCGGCCACAGCAGAAGCAGGGCCAGCACGCTGAAGAAGATGTCGAAGGCACGCTTGGCGACCGAATCCCAGTCCCGGATCGGTTTGTCGAGGATGTCGAGCAGCGGCACTGCGCCAACATGCGAATAGGCACGCGGGCGGAAGCGCAGATTATTCGAGTGCGCCGCAAGGCGGATGTCCACGGGCAGCACCCAAAGCATCTTGAGGAGCTGCATGATCCGTGCCTCGGCACTCAGCGGCAGCGAAATGATCAGCATGTCGATATGCGCGAGCCGGGCGAATTCCACCAGTTCGGCCACAGTGCCGAGCTTGGGATAGCCGGCGACGACGTCCGGGGATCGGGCAGCGCTGCGATCATCGAAAATCCCGCAGATCCGGATGTCGTTCTCCGGCTGCTGTTCCAGCGCGCGAATGAGATCCTTAGCGGGCTTGCCGCCACCGATGACCACGGCGCGGCGTTCCATCACGCCATTGCGCCCCCAGCGACGGATTGCCAGCCCGATCAGGTTGCGTTCGACCAAAAGAAACAGTGCGCCTGCACCGAACCACACCGCCAGCAGGCTACGATAGTTCGGATCATGATCGACAAAGAGGAAGTTGGTGAGGGCAACGAGCCCCACAGCCACCATCCAGCTTCCCAATACCCGCGCCATCGACCGCATCGGCGCGCGCAGGATCGAGACGTGATAGCAGTCGCTGGCCTGCATGAAGAGCAGGGCGAGGAGCGCGCCGGCAAATCCGCTGACACTTGTGTCGATGAAATGACTGCCCGGGTCCTGCGCGACGAAATAGTTGGCTGCGAGGGCTATGCCGAAAAGGCTGAAGAATTCGAGGAAGCGCAGCTGTCCGATCACGATGGACGGCGAATAGTTCGCGACGGCGTATTGTCCGGCGATTTGCCGGGCAAGGGCGCTGATCTCTGCGCTTTGGGCATGGCTTGGCGCATCGCTGCTCGTC
>CALSAF010000068.1:0-21614 GCA_943372805.1 Rhizobium sp. Q54 | reverse complement strand
TTCTTCCAGAACAGGAGGGACTGATGATCTATGTCGCGCTGGCGTTATCGATCTTGGCCATGGCCGCGATTGCGACCTGGGCCCATCGCAATATCGCGCCCGAAACCAGCCGCCTGCCGATGCAATGGTCCGCAAGCGGAACGGTGAACTGGCGCGCACCACGGCTCGTGGCCATTGCCGCAACGCCGGTCCTGATGCTTGCGCTGATGGTGGTGATCTTCATTCTGTCCCGCAACGACCTTGCGGAACGCAACATGGCGCTGCTGTGGCTCGCCTTCCTGGGCCCTCCGTTGCAGGCAGTGCACATGGCGCTCGTTGCCCGAACGGTCGAGAACGAAGACTGAGCCGTAGCCGGGTCCATTCAGTCGGCGCTGGCAAACGCCTCCAGGGCCTTGCCGGCCAGCCGGTAACGGATCCACTCGGTCTGCGGCTCGGCACCGATCGCGTCGTAGACGCGGATCGCCGGTGTGTTCCAGTCAAGCACGCTCCATTCGAACCGACCACAGCCCTTCTCGACGGCAATGCGCGCGAGGTGCTTGAGGAGGAGCTTGCCGGCGCCTGAGCCGCGTTGGTCAGGGGAAACGTAGAGATCCTCGAGATAGAGGCCGTTCCGCGCCTGCCAGGTGGAATAGTTGTAGAACCAGACAGCAAAACCGGCGGGCTTACCATCACACTCCAGGATCGCTGCGTCCGTTACGGAGCCTTCACCGAAAATCGAGGTCCGGATCGTCTCCTCGGTCGCCTCCACCTCATGGCCCGCCTTTTCGTAGACGGCAAGTTCGGTGATGAAACCGAGGATCACGGCGGCATCCGCAGGTGTTGCGGGGCGAATGGTGAAGTTCATCGGGATACCTCAAAGAAAAAAGGCAGGTCGTTTCCGCCCTGCCCTGTCATGTCTTGAATCGAAAAAGCGCTTATTGGAAGGGCATCCACCACGAGCTACCCTGCTGGGCGGCCTTGGCTTCCTTCTTGCGGCGCTTTTCCTTCTTGACTTCCGGCTCGCCGAGGTCGGTCAGTGCGACTTCGTTGACCTGACGGTATTCCGCCGGCGGATCGGAGAGGAGACGACGCTGGTCGAGATAGGCCCCCTTCTGGAGCTGGCGCGCGTCACGGAAGGCCTGCCACTTCTGGGTCTCGGTCATGGTGCCGGCGGTGCCGTAGCCGGCGAGCAACGGCGAGCGGTAACGCGGGTTGTCGGCATTGGCGTCAGCCTCGGCGACGAGCCGCTCACGCGCTTCCTCGGGCGATTCCACCCATTCCGGATTTGTTTCGCGGCTGGCGACCGATGCCTGCGGCGCAACAAGCGCTGCCGTCTGAGTGCCGCCCGGGGGAAGCACGAGATCAGGGCGCGGATTGTATTTGGTGCCCTTGTTGGCGGGTTCGCGCGGAGCCAGCGACACGGCCGAGCCGACGTCGTCGACCAGCTGCTCCATCGCCGTCTTGTCGGTGCCGTAGGTCGGGCTTCCGACGCAGCCGGACAAACCAGCGGTCACGCCGAAAAGACCAAACAGACCGAGGCCAACTCTGAACAGATATGCCGAATTCATGAATGCCTACCAGCCTCGCCGCAGTTTCATCAGTCGTGCCGAATACTCGCGACCAGCCCTGCCGGTCGATTTCGGCCAATTTCAGGCAGTTTTACCGGATGACCCACGAAAGCGCAAATCATCCGGTCACATTTCCTTATCCGAGTGCTGCCAGCTCGCGCAGCGCCTGGGCGTCGCGGGCCGAAACATCGGGGTATTCAGGGTCGGTGCCGACATCCGTGGTGATCTTCCAGGAGCGGGCGCATTTGGTCCCCTCGGCCAGCTTCGGTTCGACGGCGACCTTTGTGCCATCGTCGAGACGGAAAGCCTCTGCAGGGCCTTCACCAGCGACAACCTGGATATCCGAGGTGATGCAGATCTCGGCAAAGTCGAGGCCGTCGAGCGCCTTCAGGAGCTCGGCATCGGCAACGTGGACGACCGGGGCCGCTTCCAGCGAGGAGCCGATGCGCTTTTCCTTGCGCTCGATTTCGAGAGCACCGGTGACCGCACGGCGGACGGCACGAACGCCCTTCCACTTCTCGGCGACCGCCTCGTTCGACCAGTTGGCCGGGACCGTCGGGAACTGCTCGAGATGCACCGACTCGGCCTTCGGATCACGCGAGAGCCAGGCCTCTTCCGTCGTGAACGGCATCATCGGGGCAAACCACAGGACCAGGCAATCGAAGAGCTTGCGGATGACGAAGAGGGCCGAACGGCGCTTCAGGCTGGATGGGGCGTCGCAGTAGAGCGTGTCCTTGCGGATGTCGAAGTAGAAGGCCGAGAGTTCTACATTGGCGAAGTCGCTGAGAGCGCGGACGATGCGCTTGAAGTCGAATTCGTCGTAGCCCTTGCGCACGACCTGATCGAGCTCGGCCAGGCGATGCAGCATCAGCTTTTCGAGTTCCGGCAGGTCGGCATAGGCAATCTCGTCGCCATGGTCATGGGCGAGTGTACCGAGCATCCAGCGGATCGTGTTGCGGATCTTGCGGTAGGCGTCGATGTTGGTCTGGATGATCGTCTTGCCGAGGCGTTGGTCTTCCCAATAGTCGGTGTTCATCACCCAGAGACGCAGGATATCGGCACCGGATTCCTTCATCACGTCCTGCGGCGTCACCGTGTTGCCGAGCGACTTCGACATCTTGCGGCCGTCCTCGGCCATCGTAAACCCGTGGGTGACGACGGCATTGTAGGGCGCGCGGCCACGGGTGGCGCAGCTTTCGAGCAATGACGAATGGAACCAGCCGCGATGCTGGTCGGAACCTTCGAGATAGACGTCTGCCGGCCATTTCAGGTCCGGGCGGTCTTCCAGCGTAAAGGTGTGGGTCGAGCCAGAATCGAACCAGACGTCGAGGATGTCTGACACCATCTGCCACTTGTCGCCGTCATGCTCGCCGGCCAGGAAGCGTTCCTTGGCGCCTTCGGCGAACCAGGCATCGGCGCCTTCGACTTCGAAGGCTTCGAGGATGCGGGCGTTGACCTTTTCATCCTGCAGCACATTGCCTTCGGCATCGGCAAAGACGCAGATCGGCACGCCCCAGGCGCGCTGGCGGGAGAGCACCCAGTCAGGGCGCTGCTCGATCATGGCGCGCAGACGGTTCTGGCCGCCAGCGGGGACGAAGCGGGTCTGGTCGATGGCGGAAAGCGCGCGGGTGCGCAGGGTCGAGCCGTCGTCCAGGGTCTTGTCCATATAGACGAACCACTGTGGCGTGTTGCGGAAGATGACCGGCTTCTTGGAGCGCCAGGAATGCGGGTATTCGTGCTTGATGCGGCCACGGGCGAAGAGGTTGTTGGCCGCGATCAGGGCCTCCATGACGCGCTTGTTGGCGTCGCCTTTCTTGCCGTTGTCGTCGAGCACGCGGGCGGCACCACCTTCGGCCGAGGGGCCGAAACCGGGGGCGTCTTCCGTGTAGAAGCCGGCGTCATCGACCGGGAACGGGATTTTGGTGTCGATGCCACGGGCTTCAAGCGCACGGACGTTTGCCATCCAGGCTTCAAAGTCTTCGCGGCCGTGGGACGGGGCGGTGTGGACGAAACCGGTACCCGCGTCGTCGGTGACGTGGTCGCCGTCAAGCAGGGGCACGGCGAAGGTGTAGCCCATGTCGGCCAGCGGATGGGCGCAGGTGATCGCGCCGAGTTCGGCACCGGTCACGTCGCGGACGAGCTTGAAGGTCACCTTGGCCTTGGTTGCTGCATCTTCGGCAAGGCGCTTGGCGAAGATCAGCTTTTCTCCCGGCTGCGGGCCGAAGTCGTTCGTGGCTTCGGTGATCTCGTAGAGACCGTATTCGATCTTCGAGGAGTAGGAGATCGCGCGGTTGCCGGGGATGGTCCAGGGTGTGGTCGTCCAGATTACGACGGAAGCCAAGCCAGCCAAAGAATCTGGAGCTTCAAACTTGCCATCAACCACAGGAGCGCGGCGGACGTCTTCGACCACCGGGAACTTCACCCAGATCGTGTCGCTCTCGACCTCGGCATATTCCACTTCGGCTTCGGCGAGCGCCGTGCGCTCGACGACCGACCACATGATCGGCTTGGAGCCGCGATAGAGCTGGCCGGACATGGCGATCTTCAGGAGTTCGCCGGCGATGCGGGCTTCCGAGTGGAAGGCCATGGTCGTGTAGGGATTATCGAAGTCACCCTCAATGCCGAGACGGCGGAATTCGTCCGACTGGATGTTGATCCAGCCTTGCGCGAACTCGCGGCATTCCTTGCGGAATTCGTTGACCGGGACCTCGTTCTTGTCCTTGCCCTTCTCGCGATACTTTTCCTCGATCTTCCACTCGATCGGCAGGCCGTGGCAGTCCCAGCCGGGCACGTAGTTGCTATCGAAGCCGCGCATCTGGAAGGAGCGGGTGATGACGTCTTTCAGCACCTTGTTCAGCGCATGGCCGATATGGATGTTGCCGTTGGCATAGGGCGGGCCGTCATGCAGGACGAATTTCTCGCGGCCGGCGGCCGAGGCGCGCAGGCGCTTGTAGAGCCCCATCTGTTTCCACTTCGCCGCCATTTCCGGCTCCTTCTGGGGAAGGCCGGCGCGCATCGGGAATTCTGTCTCGGGCAGATAGAGGGTCTTGGAATAATCGGGTTTTTCAGGGGTATCGGTCATGGATCAGCCATCGGATGGGGCGACTTTTAAGCGGTCGCGGAATTATGTCATGGATTGGCGGCAAGCGGGCGCGGGGCTTTCAAACCCTACGCCAAAAACCCGGACCTTCCCGCAGCTCTTCAAGCCGCCGGGAGGGCCGGGCCAATAATTCGAATGATCCGGGCCGCCGAAAGATACGTCATGTCGCCGCGTTCTTTAGGGGTTTTTCGCGCCGAAAGGAAGGGGCAAGATGATGGCTGCAAAGCCGTTATTGCTCGCCGCCGTCTGCCTTGACGACGGCACGCAGGGCATCGTTGATGCGGTCCTGCCAGCCGGGGCCGTCCTTCTGGAAGTGTTCAAGGACGGCGCTGTCGAGCTTGATCGAGACCATTTCCTTGATCTCCGGCGGTGCGCGGCGCTCGACGGCGGGCGCAACCGGCTTTGGAGCCGGCCTGAACAGGGCCTCGGCCGCGTCTTTCGGGTTCACGGGTCTGCGTGGCGTCATGGCCATGGTCTGCCTTTCCGGCTGTGGAGATGATTTGCTGCCGCGCACTAGGCGCGAATGCGGTTGACGCGTCAAGCGTAACCGGTGGCATGGCGATGCGGAAGTCTATCAGGCCGAGAGACGTGCGACGTTGGCCCAGTCGCCATGCCCCGGCTCTAATTGAGGTGCTGCCGGTTCGTCTCGCTGCTGCGACCGCTCCTCTACGACAACACGGTTGCGGCCCTCGTGCTTGGCGGCGTAAAGGCCAGCATCAGCCACGGCCATCCAGGCATCAAGGCTGCGCGAGGGCTCATCCGTCACCACGAGGCCACAGGACAGGGTCAGGCGGAAGCGATGCTCCTCGGAGCGAATGTCCTCGCCCGCGAGAGCCAGTCGAACGGTATTGAGCGTATTCCAGGCCGACACACGGTCTCGTCCGGGCAGACAAATGCCGAATTCCTCACCCCCGAGACGACCGAAAATCGCATCGGGCGGAAGGACCCGCAAGGTCCTTTCGGCAAACTGAACGAGAGCGTCATCCCCACCCTTGTGGCCATAAGTGTCGTTGATGCGCTTGAAATGATCGAGGTCGAGCACGGCAATGGCGGTGCCAGGCTGGGCAGCAAGTCTGGCCGCCTGTTGCAGGAAGATGCGGCGATTGACGATGCCCGTCAGATGGTCGCGCTCGGCCAGCCGCCGCTGGATTTCGCCGCTCCGTTCCAGTTTCAGGACCATGGCCATCAGGAATGCCAGGAGATTGAAGATGAGCAGCAACATGCTGGTATAGGTGAGCCAATCGGAGACCGGGGTCGTGCCCTCGAAGCGGATCGGATACAGGATCGGCAGGGGGACGATCGCCAGGCTGGTCAGAGCATAGGCAGCATAGACCATGGCCGCGAGCCGGCCGGATGGCAGATGTTCTCCGGATTTGCCACGCCAAAGATCCTGCATGCCGAGGGCGAGGTTGATCGCGGAGCCGAGATAGATCAACGCGATGCGGACGGGCGTCGGGTCTTCCAGGAATTCGGCCAGAACCAGACCGACGCAGACGAGCAACGCGATGCTGAAAGCCTGCCACAGCGAATACGATTGACCGAAGAACTGCTTGAAGCCAAGGCGGATGAGGCCGGTTCGAGCGACATAGATCACGCCGCCGATATAGCCCATGATGTTGTAGGGAACATGCTCGGTGAGGCTTGAGCAGATCGTGCCGATCACCATGAACCAGGCGGCAAGGGCCCAGAAGGTGATCTCCTTCTGATGCGGATTGCGTGCCCACGCGACCGTGGCGACCATCATCACGGAAAGGTTGATCACCGCATTGTAGGTGAAAACAGTCACCACGTCTAACATCGGCTCGGGACACTTTCGATGAACGATGGACGGATTGAAGCACGATACTTCGATATTATTGATTAATCGCCATACCGAAAAGGGGAACAGGTGGGGCGAGGGTTAAGTCCGAGTAAACCCGGGAAAGCCAGCCAGAATGGCAGCACAACCTCGGATTAGCCCGTCCTGCCGAGAGCATCGGCAAAGAAGTCTGCTCTGGCCAGCCTGCGGGCAATCAGGACCCCGACGAGAAGGGCGGCAACAAAGATGGCGGCGGACGTGTGGCCAAGGCCGAGGGCCGGGATCGAGGCGCCGGGGCAGAAGCCGGCAATGCCCCAGCCGATGCCGAACACGGCCGAGCCGCCGATCAACTTGCCATCGATGGCGCTCGCCTGCGGCAGCCGGAATGACTGGTCGAAGATCGGCTTCTGTCGTGCCCGGAAGAGCAGCGCATAGCCTGGTGCGGCGACCGAGAGCGCACCGGCCATGACGAATGCGAGGCTGGGGTCGAAGCTGCCGGCAAAATCGAAGAAGTTGAGCACCTTGGCGGGGTTTGCCATGCCTGAGAGCACGATGCCGGTGCCGAAGAGGGCGCCGATCAGAAAAACAACAAGGAAGCGCATCAGATCGTGACCTCGAAGACATGGCGGATCAGAAAGACCGTCGCGACGGCGAAGGCCATGAAGGTGGCGGTGGCTGCCATCGAGCGGCGCGACAGACGGGCCATGCCGCAGATGCCATGACCCGAGGTGCAGCCTGAGCCGAAGGTCACACCGATGCCGGCGATGAGCCCGCCGACGATCAGGGCCGTCGTCGAGACGGGAACCGCGTATTCGACCGTATG
Organism: Rhizobium sp. Q54; assembly: GCA_943372805.1. Classification (GTDB taxonomy): domain Bacteria; phylum Pseudomonadota; class Alphaproteobacteria; order Rhizobiales; family Rhizobiaceae; genus Allorhizobium. The sequence goes on along the minus strand of CALSAF010000068.1, from coordinate 14,346 downwards.
GCCGGCCATCGAAAGAGCCGCCGGTGCCAAGATCGCTCCGGCAAGAAAGGCGGCCTTCCAGGACCAATCCCGGCCCAGCGGCGGCAGGATGCCGCCGATAATGGCGGTCATGCCGGCGATGCGGCCCCAGGTGAGCATCAGAAGAAGCGCCGAGAGGCCAATCAGCAGGCCACCGGCAAAGGACATCAGGGGGGTGAATTCGGTCAAGGCTGTCTCCAGGAATACCCGCCAGACGCGCGGGCATGCAATCACATAGGCTTACCCATATGTGAGTGAAAGCGAGGCGGCAATTCACATCGGCGATACCATCGCCGTTCCGCTCAAAAGGCGATGGTCGCGTCCAGCGTGCCGATCGGGCTCACACCAGACAGAAGTGCCCTGGCCTCGTCGGCATCCTTGCGGATCTGGGCGACCAGTGGATCGAGGCCGTCGAATCTCCACTCGTCACGCAGGAAGCCGAAGAGCGACACGGAACAGATCTCACCATAGAGATCGCCGGAGAAATCGAAAACGAAGGTTTCGAGCCACGGATCTCCATTGCTGGTGACGGTCGGGCGATAACCGAAGCTCGCGACACCATCGCGGATGCTGCCATCAGGGCGCCGGAAGCGGACGGCATAGATGCCGGGCTTGAGCGTCGCTTCCGGCGGCAGATGCATGTTGGCGGTCGGAAAGCCCAGCGTGCGGCCGAGCTGCTGGCCCTTCATCACCTCCGCCTCGACGGTATAGCGATAGCCGAGGAGACCGGCAGCCTCTGCGACGTCGCCGTCTGCGATCAGACCACGGATACGGCTCGAGGAGATGACTTCGGCCCCCTCGTCGCGGAAGGCGTCGACGAGGCAGACGCCGAAGCCGTGACGACTGCCGGCCTGCATGAGATAGGCGGGGCCGCCTTCCCTGCCCTTGCCGAAATGGAAGTCGAAGCCGGTCACGACTTCGCGGGCACCCAGCCAGTCGCCCAGGATCGACTGGACGAAATCCTCTGCCGAGCGCTGCGAGAATTCGCGGTCGAAGGGATATTCGATCACCGAATGGAAGCCCATGGCCTCCAGGAGGCGCGCGCGCAAGGACGGCGGCGTCAGACGGAAGACCGGCTTGTCGGGATTGAAGACGGTACGCGGATGGGGCTCGAAGGTCAGGACCAGAGCAGGCACCCCAAGGGCTTCCGCCCGTTCAAGGGCGCGGCTCAACACGGCCTGATGGCCGCGATGCACACCGTCGAAATTGCCGATCGCCACCACACCACCGCGAAGGGCGGCGGGCAGTGGTTCCTTCTTCTCGTTCCGGTGAAAGACGGTCATCGCAGGTCCCGCCTCATGCCAGCCTGTGCATCCAGTATTGCGGCGCGACCTTCTCCCGTTCGAGGAAGGTGTTGAGACGAGCCTCATCGGTCACGCCTTTCGTCGCGTAATCGGCCGCGTGAATGCCGCCGGAAATGTAGAGAAGGTCGAGGCCGGCATCGACGGCACCCTTGACGTCGGTCGGCATGCCGTCGCCGATGGCGAGCACGCGGGTCTTGTCGATGTCGGTGCCCCGGGCATCACGGGCAGAGGCCAAAGTCGCCTCGTAGATCGGCTTGTGCGGCTTGCCGGCGATGCGGGTTTCACCGCCGAGTGCTGTGTAAAATGCGGCGACGGCGCCGGCGCAGGGGATGATGCGGTGGCCGCGCTCGACGACCAGATCCGGATTGGCGCAGATCATCGGCACCTTGCGGGCAACGAAGTCGGTCAGCATGTGGCGGTAGTCTTCCGGCTGTTCGACCTCGTCGTCAAAGAAGCCGGTGCAGACGACACAATCGGCCTCTTCCTTCGAGACCACTTCGACATCCAGACCATCGAAGAGCGGCAGGTCGCGCTCGGGGCCAAGCAGGAAGACCTTGCGCGGGCCGGCAGCAATGAGCGTACGGGTCACGTCACCCGAGGTGACGATGCGGTCATAGGCCGTGTCGAGCACGCCGATGGCGCGCAGCTGTGGAATGACGCCGATGGCAGGCCTCGGTGAATTGGTGATCAGCACCACCGTCAGGCCCTTTTCGCGCGCGGCCGTCAGGGCTTCGCCCGCCAGCGGGAAGGCGTCGATGCCGTTGTGCAGCACGCCCCAGACGTCGCAGAGAATGACGTCATACGCGTCGGTCACGTCGCCGAGGGTGGAAATGCTGCGGGTCATCATCTGTCCTGACTGCTGAATGTGTGTCCGGTGACATGGCAAAGGACGGGCGGCAAGGCAAGGGGCAAGCACGCCGGAGGTCGAAAATGGCGGCACCGCCCCGGAGTTCGTCAGAGCAGAAAGCGGGCTGCGAGCCCCAGCGCACCGGCGGCGATCAGGGTCTTGCCGACACCAAGATGGAAACGGAAGATCATGACGGCGGACACCACCGCGATGAAGAGCGCCTGTCCGTCAAGCGAAGACCAGACCGGCTGTGGGGCGGAGAGTGTGAGTGGTCCGAGGCGTGCGAGATCGACCGGCTCGATACTCTTGAAGACGACGTGGAGCGCGAACCAGACGGCGAGATTGAGGATGACTCCGACCACGGCGGCGGTAATCGCCGAAAGCGCTGCACTCAGCAGGCGATTGCCGCGCAGGCGCTCGACATAGGGGGCACCGGCGAAGATCCAGATGAAGCTCGGGATGAAGGTGGCCCAGGCGGCGATCACGCCACCGAGCAGCCCGGCGACGATCGGATCGAGTGCACCACTTTCTCGGAAGCCGGCGAGGAAGCCGACATAGGAGAGGACAAGCACCAACGGCCCCGGCGTTGTTTCGGCGAGCGCCAGCCCGTCGAGCATCTCGCCGGGTTTCAGCCAGGCATAGTGGTCGACCGCGACCTGGGCGACATAGGCGAGCACCGCATAGGCGCCGCCGAAGGTGACGAGCGCCATCGTCGAGAAGAATGTCTGGACCTCGGGAAGTGCGGTTTCCGGCAGGAACAGCCACAGGACTGGAAATGGTGCGAGCCACACGGCGACCCCGAAGAGGAATGCCGCGAACTGGCGCAGGAAGGGTGGGCGCGCCACCATCTCCTCCACGATCGCGGCGGGCGCCGAAGGTGCGCCCCGAGCATGGACAAGGCCAATTGCGGCAGCGGCAAGCACGACGAGCGGGAACGGCAGGGAGAAGAAGAACAGCGAGATGAAGGCTGCGACCGCCAGCCCACGATGGAACCCGCTCTTCAGCGCCCGCCTGCCGATGCGGATGACGGCCTCGACGACGACGGCAAGAATGGCCGCCTTGAGCCCGAAGAAGAGGCCCGCGACGAGGCCCGTGTCCTGATAGAGTGCATAGAGCGTGGAGAGACCGAGGATGACCGCGAGCCCCGGAAGCACGAAGAGCAGGCCCGCCACGATGCCGCCGCGCACGCCATGCAGCAGCCAGCCGATATAGGTGGCGAGCTGCTGGGCTTCGGGGCCAGGCAGGAGCATGCAGTAGTTCAGGGCGTGCAGATAGCGATCCTCATTGATCCAGCGCTTTTCCTCGACGCAGATTTTGTGCATCAGCGCGATCTGCGCCGCCGGGCCGCCGAAGGACATCAGGCCGATGCGGGCAAAGGCGGAGACGAGTTCGGGAAATGTCGGTGTGATGTCGCTAATCTTGTCCGGGGTTCCGACCGCAATGCTCATGGCTTTCCCTCACCGCGCGGACCGCGAACGATCCAGTCATGCTTTTCATCCATGGCGTCACGTGCCCATCGATAAAGGGCATCATAGATCACGAGCCCCTGCTCCAATTGTTGAAGGTCGTTGGCATGAAGCCTCGACAGCCCAAGCGATACCGCCAGCAGGCCGGCGGCCTCCGGCGCGAGATCGAGCCGGTTGGTATCGGCGGCACGGACGATGCGTGCCAGTGTCTGAAGCGCGGGCGTTTCCAGCCCGAATTCGGCAAGCATGGTGTCAAAGGTGCAAAGCTCGCCACGATGACTCCAGAAGCCTCCCTCCATATCGAAAGGTAGCCCGTCAAACCTCTCGGCAACGGCGTCCACCTCCGAGGGAGACACGAAGAGGAAGCGGGCGAAAGGATCAACGAAACGGCGGATCAGCCAGGGACAGGCGATCCGGTCGATCTTTGGCCGGTGGCGTGTGACCCAGAGCGTCCCGCCGGTGTGAATCGGAAGACGCGCCAAGGGAACGCACGGAAGGCCCGCCTCAGCCCAGCCCAGCGTGCCGCCCTCCAGAATTTCTGCAGATATGCCCTGCAGGCGGAGATGGGCTGCCACGCCCTCACTGAGCTTTCGGCCCTTCTGGCAGATGACCACGACCGGGGATTTGATCTCTGTCGCCCAGCGCTCGACCGTCCTGTAATCACGGCGTACGGCGGTGGGCAAAAGGAAGGGATCGGCTTCGATATCCTCGTCGACGCGCACGTCCACGAGAAGGGGCGACTGGGATGATCCAAGCAAGCGAAAGAGTTTGTCTGCGAAAATTGCGCCAAAGGGTGCCATGGTCGAGGTCCGTTGTCTGGAGAAGGACGGATGCGAAATTCCGGCATGGCGCCTCATGGAGGTTTCGCGCACTCCACGACTGAACTTTTTCAGATCTGGATGGCACTGTCAAACAGTTCAACGGCTTGCATGGCCATCGCATTGGCCCGCAGCATCGGGGTGCTACTCCCCACCGTCTTCGGCGGCTGGAGGCGTCTCAGAAAAGAGCACGGAGCGCGGATGATTTTCATCGACGCGCTTGACTCGTCCGCAGGCTGTTCTTATCTCAGCCTCGCTGGCACTCTCCAGGGGGGAGTGCTAACAAATTCCGATGCGATGCCCTCCAGGGATCGCGAGTGTCATTTGATCGAGGGATTAGACAATGGCAAGCACCAATTTCCGTCCGCTGCACGACCGCGTTGTAGTCAAGCGCGTCGAGTCCGAAGAAAAGACCAAGGGCGGCATCATCATTCCTGACACTGCCAAGGAAAAGCCGGCTGAAGGCGAAGTCATCGCTGTTGGCCCGGGCGCCCGCGACGAAAGCGGCAAGCAGGTCGCTCTCGACGTCAAGGTCGGCGACCGCGTTCTGTTCGGCAAGTGGTCCGGCACCGAGGTCAAGCTCGACGGCGTTGACCTGCTGATCATGAAGGAAGCCGACATCATGGGCGTCATCGGCTGATTTCAGCACGATAACCCCTCTTCCTTTTTAACCAATTCACCAATGGGCTAGACGCCCGGGAGTTTTGACAATGGCTGCTAAAGAAATCAAGTTTGGCCGCACCGCGCGCGAAAAGATGCTGCATGGCGTCGACATCCTCGCAGACGCCGTGAAGGTAACGCTCGGCCCGAAGGGTCGTAACGTCATCATCGACAAGTCCTTCGGCGCACCGCGCATCACCAAGGACGGCGTATCGGTCGCCAAGGAAATCGAACTGGAAGACAAGTTCGAGAACATGGGCGCCCAGATGGTCCGCGAAGTTGCTTCGAAGACCAACGACATCGCCGGCGACGGCACCACGACCGCAACCGTTCTTGCCCAGGCCATCGTTCGCGAAGGCAACAAGGCCGTTGCTGCCGGCATGAACCCGATGGACCTGAAGCGCGGTATCGATCTGGCCGTTGCTGAAGTCGTCAAGGACCTCCAGGCCAAGGCCAAGAAGATCTCGACCTCGGAAGAAGTTGCCCAGGTCGGCACGATCTCGGCCAACGGCGACACGCAGGTCGGCAAGGACATTGCCGAAGCCATGCAGAAGGTCGGCAACGAAGGTGTTATCACCGTCGAAGAAGCCAAGACCGCTGAAACCGAACTCGAAGTCGTCGAAGGCATGCAGTTCGACCGCGGCTACCTCTCGCCCTACTTCGTGACCAATCCGGAAAAGATGGTCGCCGATCTCGACGACGCCTACATCCTCCTGCACGAAAAGAAGCTCTCGAACCTCCAGGCCATGCTGCCGGTTCTCGAAGCCGTCGTTCAGACCGGCAAGCCGCTCGTCATCATCGCTGAAGACGTCGAAGGCGAAGCTCTTGCTACGCTCGTCGTCAACAAGCTGCGTGGCGGCCTGAAGATCGCTGCCGTCAAGGCTCCTGGCTTCGGCGATCGCCGCAAGGCCATGCTGGAAGACATCGCCATCCTGTCTGGCGGCACTGTCATCTCGGAAGACCTCGGCATCAAGCTCGAGTCGGTTACCCTCGACATGCTCGGCCGCGCCAAGAAGATCTCGATCACCAAGGAAAACACCACCATCGTTGATGGCGCTGGTGCAAAGTCCGACATCGAAGGCCGCGTTGCCCAGATCAAGGCCCAGATCGAAGAAACCACCTCTGACTACGACCGCGAAAAGCTGCAGGAACGTCTTGCCAAGCTCGCTGGCGGCGTTGCCGTGATCCGCGTTGGCGGCTCGACGGAGATCGAAGTCAAGGAACGCAAGGACCGCATCGACGACGCGCTGAACGCAACGCGCGCCGCCGTTCAGGAAGGCATCGTACCGGGCGGTGGTACCGCTCTGCTGCGTTCTTCCACGAAGATCACCGTCAAGGGTGCAAACGACGACCAGGAAGCCGGCATCAACATCGTTCGCCGCGCTCTCCAGTCGCTGGTTCGCCAGATCGCCACCAACGCTGGTGACGAAGCTTCGATCATCGTCGGCAAGATCCTCGACAAGAACGAAGAGAACTACGGCTACAACGCCCAGACCGGCGAATTCGGCGACATGATCGCCATGGGTATCGTCGATCCGGTCAAGGTTGTCCGCACTGCCCTGCAGAACGCAGCTTCGGTTGCCTCGCTGCTGATCACCACCGAAGCCATGATCGCCGAACTTCCGAAGAAGGAAGCTGCTGGCGGCATGCCGGGCGGCATGGGCGGCATGGGCGGCATGGACATGATGTAAGACCTTAGGGTCTGACCATCGGGTCCATCACTCAAAGTGGTTCAGCGCGTCAAGCGCGCTGAACGGGCGGCATGGAGTTCATGTGAGGGCGACTTGCCTGTTGCATGCGGATCATGCAGTTCATTTTGCGAAAAGGCGGTCTTCGGGCCGCCTTTTTTATGCTCAAAGGGCGCCCCGCACGGATTGGAGCCTGCAACTGGCCATCGGCACAGTTGACACAAGTGACGCTAATATAAATAGTATCTGATGAAGAGAGAAGATCAGCGCGGCAGCCGTCGCCCTGTAGAACAAGGTGAATATTATTAATATTAGGTAAATCTAATATTAATAATATTCAATAGTGAAGCAGTTCTGTGTCAAAATGGGACATCTGGCGTTTTCACTGCCAATAAATCGTGGTATCGAACCTGATAATCGCGGTATCTGCAGTCGTGTTCATCTTCAACATTCTTGTGGGGGAAGGTTGAAAGTCCTGACGGTGTTTTGTGTTCGCAGGGACTTGGCAGGTGTGATTGCAGCCGGGATGAGACGCATAGACCGGTATTCGATCTGACCATTGGTCGGGCCGCAATATGGCGTCTATCTCCTTTACATCATCTTTTCTCTCGACGGGGGTCGGGAGAGAGAGCGCGCTGCGGTCGTCTCCGGTCGCGGTACGTCTGGAAATGAGCAGGCTCGCGCCTGTAGGTGCTGCCGGTCCAGGCCGGATGGGGTTTTCGACCACAGGAACTGGGGTCGGGAGAATTTGGGCCAGCGATGGCTATCGACTTGGGGATCACCTTGTTCAAAATCGCTAATGCAGATCTCGCGACCACCTTCATGGTGAGCGAACAGGATGGAGACGGCCTGCTCGGACGGGAGGCCTGCCGCTTCGGTCTGTCCGAAGACTGGACTGGAGACCTGGCGAACGGACTGTTGAAGCTCGGGGACAGGGCGCGGACCCTGCACGGACTCGACAACCATGAATGCGGGCTGCTGACGGTGATGCGCTGCTACGAGCAGGTCGATCGCGGCCATATTCTCAGACTTTTCGAGCAGGCGGCGACCCAGCCCTCCCGCTTCTGCTATTCGACGACCATCGTTTCCGCATCGCTGCACCGACAACCCGTCTTCTGCATCGGGGAATCCTCCGGTTTCGAAGGAAATGCCGGCGGGATGGTGGGGCTCTTTATCTTCCCGCGCTTCCAGTTGCCAACGACTGCAGCGGTCACACCGGCCTGAGACAAGAACCGGCGTGACCTCGCGGGTGTGCGGGAAGGCGCATTGTCTGCCCTGCCCGAATGCCGATGTCAGTCGCGCGCCGGGATGGCGAGACCCTTCTGGCTCGCCGGCCGCGCCTCGGCCCGCGCCCACCAATCGAGAACGCGCGGATAATCAGACAGGCCGAGATCCGCCTCGCCATCATAGAAGACCTTGAGGCAGCGGACCCAGGGCCAGGTGGCGATGTCCGCCATCGTGTAGTCTTCGCCGGTGAGCCAGGCACCCTTCGCAAGCTGTGCCTCGAGGACGCCCAGGAGGCGGCGAACCTCATCACGATAGCGCTGGGCCGGATAGGGGTTGTTCTCCACCTTGTCGGCTGCAAACTTGTGGAAGTGGCCATACTGGCCGAACATCGGCCCGACCCCGCCCATCTGGAACATCAGCCATTGCAGCACGGCATAACGGGCAGCACCCTCCCTGGGCATCAACCGGCCCGTCTTGTCAGCGAGATAGATCAGGATGGCACCGGATTCGAAGATGCCGATCGGCTTACCGTCAGGACCATTGGGGTCGACAAGGGCCGGGATGCGGCCATTCGGATTGAGCGAGACGAATTCCGGGCTCTTCTGGGCGTTGGTCCCGAAATCGACGAGATGCGGCTCATAAGCCAGGCCCAGTTCTTCGAGCGCGATGGACACCTTGACGCCATTCGGGGTGGGCAGCGAATACAACTGGATGATCTCGGGATTGGCGGCGGGCCACTTGGCCGTGATCGGGAATGCGGAGAGACTATCCATTCTGGGCTCCTTTGGTCGGCGGTAAAACACAAAGGTAGGCACTCTTTCCCGGTGACGGAAGGGCAAGACGGCCAAGCTCGCCGCTTTCATCGTTTCGTTTTTGTGAACGATCAGTCAAAAACTGTTTAGCTATGCCTGCGACAAAAAAGCATGCATCTAGGCGGCAGTTTCTGGAACCACCACGGCTGGGGGTTTCAGCGTCAACGCTAAACGGAGTTCCCCCATGTCCGCCACCAACAATGGCCTTCTTGTTCTCGTCCGCATTCTGCTTTCCTTCATGTTCATCATGTCGGGCTTCGGCAAGCTTGCCGATCCGTCCGGCACCGCCGGCATGATCTCGGGCGCCGGCCTGCCTGCAGCCGATCTGCTGGCCTATGCCGCCGGCCTTTATGAACTCGTCGCCGGTCTCTTCATCCTCGTCGGCTTCCAGACCAAGATCACGGCCTGGACGATCGCACTCTTCTGCGTGTTCACCGGTCTCGTCTTCCATTCGGGCACCGTTGCCATCGAAGGCTGGCCGGAAGGCGCGCTCGGCTGGATCAACACGCTGAACCAGATCATGATGATGAAGAACATCACGCTCGCCGGCGGTTACATCGCTCTCGCCATCGTCGGCGCCGGCGCCTACTCGATCGACGCCCGCCGCTCGGCTGCCTGATCCCTGCCCCCAAAGGCAAAAAGAAACCCGCTGGAGCGATCCGGCGGGTTTTTTTGTACGCAAACTGCCCCTCATCCGCCCTTCGGGCACCTTCTCCCCGCAGGCGGGGAGAAGGGCGGACCCGCCAACGCCTGCCATCCCCTCTCCCCGCAAGCGGGGAGAGGGGATGGGTGAGGGGCAAATCTCGTCTCCGGCTTATAGAACCCCACGCACGGCCTCTACGATCCGACCGATCATCGCATTCCCCTCATGCTCTGGCTTCCGTGCCCGCACAAGGCAGGCCTCGGAGCGCAGGATCACGCCATCGGAGAGCACCTTCAGGTGATTGGCGCGCAGAGTCGAGCCGGTCGAGGTGATGTCAACGATGATGTCGGCCTGGCCGGCAGCAGGAGCGCCTTCGGTGGCGCCCAGGCTTTCGACAATGCGATAAAGCTGGATGCCGTGCTGGCGCGAGAAATGCTGCTGGGTGAGGCGCCAGTATTTGGTGGCGATCGCGAGGCGGCGGCCATGGCGGGTGCGGAATTCGGCGGCGACATCGCCGAGGTCGGCCATGGTGTCGACGTCGTACCAGACCTCGGGAACGGCCACGATGACATCGGCATGGCCGAAGCCGAGGCGCGCCGCGATCTCAACACGGGCGTCTGCTTCCGCCAGACCTTCGCGGATCAGGTCCTCGCCGGTGACGCCGAAATCAACCGTGCCATTGCCGATCTCCCGCGAGATTTCGGAGGCCGAGAGATAGGCAATCTCGACATCGTCAAAACCTTCGACGCGGCCGCGATAGGAGCGGTCATTGCCGACGGCGACGATTTTCATGCCGGCACGTTCGAAGATGGCGGAGGCATCGTCCTTCATGCGGCCCTTGGAGGGCAGACCGATGGTGATGGTCATGACGCGCTCCTCTCGGTCTCAATTCGATCCAGCCAAAGCGAGAAGCCGACGGCCGGGATATGCGTCTCGGCGCCCAGCAGCGTCAAAAGCCGGTCGAAGCGACCGCCACCGGCAAGGACTGCGGGCTTGCCTGAAACCGCCACTTCGAAGACGAGGCCAGTGTAATAATCGAGCGGGCGGCCGAAGGCGGCGCGGTAGGTGATCAGGTCGAGATCAACGCCGGTGCTGGCAAGCGCCGCGACGCGCTCGTCGAAACGGGTTAGTGCCGGCCCGAGCTTCAGGCCGGCTGCATCAGCAAAACCGGCAAGGGCTGCCGAGGCATCGCCAAGCGGCAGCTCCAGCGAGAGGAATTCGCGCAGCAGCAGTAGGGCGGCGCCATCAAGGCGGGTCTCCGAGAGTTCCAGCTTTTCCTTCAGGCGGCGTGCGATCTCGGCGGGCGTGCGGCTGGCATTGGTGAGATAGCCGGTTTCCTGCATGGTCTGATCGATATGGGCGATCAGGGCCTCCTGGTCACCGTTTGCGAGCAGTGCAGACACTTGCGGATCGAGACCCGGCACCGGCGTCGGGGTCGCCAGCCGGCGCAGCAGCTGGTCGATCTGATCGGGATTGCCGAAGGCCTGGATCAGACGCTTCTGCCAGCCGGCCGGCAGGCCAAGTGCCTTGACGACAGCTTCGAAGACGGACTGGTCGCCGAGGGTGACGGCAAGCGGCCTGGTTGGCAGCAGGCGGGTGAGGATCGCCACGCTGTCTGAAATCGCGCGGGCATCCGAGGCTGCGACCGCGATGTCACCGAGATCCTCGATGCCGGCCTGATAGAATTCCTGCGGACCTTCGCGACGCTGACGGAAGACTTCGCCGAGATAGGCGTAACGCTTTGGTGTGCCGGTCGCGGTTTCGATGTGGCGCAGGCAGACGGGAATGGTGAATTCCGGACGCAGGCAGAGGCTTTCGCCTCGCTCATTCTCGGTCAAGAAGATGCGCCGGCGCAGATCCTCGCCCGCCATGTCCAGGAAGGGGGCGGCCGGCTGGATCACGGGTGTGTCGACGCGGGTCGTGCCGCGTGATGTGAATTCCTGCAGGATGGTGCCGGCGAAATCCGGCATGTCGGTCAGGGGCATTGGGTAGGTCCTGCTATTGCGGGAGAAGACCCCCTCTGGGCTGCCGCCCATCTCCCCCACAAGGGGGGAGGAGACATGTGGCAGGCGATCAATTCTCCTAGAATGCCGCACCCCCCTCTGCCCTGCCGGGCATCTCCCCCACAAGGGGGGAGAGCGGGTTGGGGCCAACGTCTCGCGCAAGCGCCACTCTCCCCCCATGTGGGGGAGATGTCACGAAGTGACAGAGGGGGGTTACCCCACACACTGACATCGGTCACAGCAAACGGAGGCCGCGACATCGGCGACATGCGCCGAGCGGCTCCCCCCCCCTTGTGGGGAGGGTTGGGGAGGGGAAAAGCCACCCGCTCAGATATCGGCATCGTTATATGGCTGCTGGTTGGGATCATACTGTGTGCCCTTCGCCCGACGGCGATCTTCCGCCTGAGCGGCCAGGATCTCCTTGACCTTCGCCACGAGCTCGGCCTCGGCCACGACTTCCTGCGCCACACGGGCCTCGCGCCATTCGGCATTGTCGGTGATCTCACCCGAGAGGCGCTTGCCCTCGATCAGGTCCTTGATCTGCACCACGCCCTGCGCACGTTCGTCGCCGCCCTGGATGATGGCAATCGGGGCGCCGCGGCGGTCGGCATATTTCAGCTGGTTGCCGAACTTCTTCCAGTTGCCCTGGTACATTTCGGCGCGAATGCCTTCGGCCCGCAGTTGTTGCGTGAAGCGCTGGTAGCGGCCCATGCTCTCGACGTCGCCATCCATGACGGTGACGAGGACCGGGCCGAGCACGTCGTCCTGTCCAAGCTTGCCGAGGTTCTTCAGCGCCGTCATCAGGCGCGAGACACCGATCGAGAAGCCTGTGGCCGGGACAGGCTGGCCCATGAAGCGCGAGACGAGGCCATCGTAGCGACCACCGCCGCCGACCGAGCCGAAGACGACCTTTTCGCCCTTTTCATTGGTGACGTCGAAGGTGAGTTCGGCTTCGTAGACGGGGCCGGTGTAGTATTCGAGGCCGCGCACGACGGAGGGGTCGATCAAAATGCGCTTTGAGCCATACCCTGCGGCCGCGCAAAGCTCTGCAATTTGAACAAGCTCTTTCGCACCTTCCCGACCAGCTTCTGTTTGAGAGAGGCTTTCAAGAAAGCGTGCTGACACGATGTTATCATAGTAGAGGGTGCCGTCCGATGCTAAACGCATATCGGTCAAATCTCGGCTTCCAGCCCTTGCAACCTCTGACAGGTCAAAGGCTTGCCCCGTAGCGAGTAGCACTAATTCCTGTTGCTCTTCGTTCAGCCCAGCACCTTTAGTGAAGTCACCGGACTCATCCTTGCGCCCCTCACCCAACAACAGACGCACACCTTCAGGGCCGAACTTGTCCAACTTGTCGATGGCGCGCAGCACGCCCAGACGCCGTCCCGCATTCTCCTCGCCGCCGAGGCCGATGGCTTCCATGACGCCGTCGAGAACCTTGCGGTTGTTGACCCGGATCACATAATCGCCGCGCTTGATACCCAGCGCCTCCAGCGTGTCGGCCATCATCATGCACATTTCGGCATCGGCCTGGACACCCGGTGCGCCGACGGTGTCGGCATCGAACTGCATGAACTGGCGGAAGCGGCCCGGACCCGGCTTTTCGTTGCGGAAGACGTAGCCGGCGCGATAGGTGCGGAACGGCAGCTGGATTTCCTGGAAATTCTCCGCGACATGGCGCGCCATCGGGGCCGTCAGGTCGTAGCGCAGCGACATCCATTGCTCGTCGTCGTCCTGCAGCGAGAAGACGCCTTCGTTCGGGCGGTCACTATCGGGCAGGAATTTGCCGAGCGCATCGGTGTATTCGAAGAGCGGGGTCTCGATCGGGTCGAAGCCGTAGCGCTCATAGACCTCGCGGATGGTCTCCATCATCTGGTTGGCAGCGCGGATATCGGCAGCCTCGCGATCGACGAAGCCGCGCGGCAGGCGGGCCTTCAGCTTCTGGGGCTTCTTGTTCTTATCGCTCATGATGACAACCGGAATTTTCGTTTCAAAAAGGTGCCGGTGTCTTAGAGGATCAAGGATTTGGCGGCAAGGGCGAAGGCGGGCGGGCGCGAGGGCGGATGCTGGAAAATGGGCGGGGGCGGTGGTATATTCCGGCGCGAAACCAGAGGTTGGACCGATGAACAAGCGCGTCACGCTCGAGATGCCGGAAGAAATGCATCAGTTGGTGGTCAAATATGCCTCGGATGCTGGTACTGAGCCGGACGATTATCTGCGGCAGATGATCCAGCATAAACTTGAAAACCTTCAGGACTTGGCTGCCGCCAATGAGGCCATGAAGCGTATCAGAAGTGGCGAGGACAAGGTTGTCAGCTCCGAGGAGTTCTGGCGTGGCCTGGACGATTGAGTATCGTCAGTCTGTTTGGAAAACGATCGACAAACTCGATAGCCCCAGAAGCCTCGGAGAACCCCTTCAAGGACACTGCTCGGCTCGTACCGGCTTTTCCAGCAGGACTATCGCATATGGAACAAGATCCCCCTCTGTCACTGCGCGACATCTCCCCCACAAGGGGGAGAGCGGGGCGCGGCGTCTGCCGCACGGTTCAGCCCACTCCAAAGGCGGGCGAAAGACCAGCGGCTCAGCCGGTCTCCCCCCTTGTGGGGGAGATGCCCGGCAGGGCAGAGGGGGGCGTCCCCGATACGATCGCCCTGGCGCTACAAAGTTGGCGACTACCGCATCATCTGCGATATCCAGGACGGCAAACTCATCGTGCTGGTGGTCGAGATCGGCCATCGCAGCTCCGTCTATCGGTAAGACATGATCCTTGAAGCCCTGAATTATGCCGCGACATGGCCGCTGACTTCGGCTGGCCATCGTCCGTTCATCCGCTCCTCCGTCAATCTCTGGGCGCGGGCG
>CALSAF010000067.1:0-22016 GCA_943372805.1 Rhizobium sp. Q54 | reverse complement strand
CTCTTCTGGCGGTTGGTCTCGCCCAGGTCCCGATAGATGAGGAAAAGCACGAGCAGGGCGGCTGCGAATATCGCTGCGAAGTTGGCCCGCCAGCCGAAACTGTCGCTCAACAGCCCCCCGATCGTCGGCCCCACCATGGGAACCAGCGTCATGCCCATGGTCACGTAGCCGATCATCGAGGCCGCTTCCTCCATCGGGACCATGTCGCGGATGATGGCACGCGAGAGAACCAGGCCTGCCACCACCGCTGTCTGCAACATGCGTGCGACGGTCAGGATCTCAATTGAGGTCGCGATCATGCAGACCAGGGAGGCGGCAAGCAGGATGAGCAGTGCGCCGATCATCACAGGCCGTCGACCGTAACGGTCCGAGAGGGGGCCGATCACAAGCTGAACCAGGGCGGTCATGGCGATGTAGCCAGAGACCAGAACCTGCACGCGACCATAGGAGACACCGAGATCGGATGCCATCGCCGGGAGAGAGGGCAGGAAGATGTTCATCGTCAACGCCGACAGGCCTGCGATCGCCACGAGACTGACGATATGCGGGGCCGTGGTCCGGTCGAGGAAGCGGGAGTGCTGCGGCACGCTCAAATGTCCTTGCTCAGATGATCTGGATCAGCCGGGAGACGCCGGATCGGCACGCCGGGCGAGTGCCGCCTTTCGCGTGCTCTCGCGGTAGAATGTGTACAGGCCGGAGCCGATGACAATGGCTGCCCCGAGGATCATCCAGACATCCGGCACTTCGTCAAAGAAGACCATGCCCAGCAGAACTGCCCAGAGAAGGCTGGTGTAGCGGAAGGGGGCGATAAAGGAAATTTCGCCGGTGCGCATCGCCATGATGATGGCCTGATAGCCGGCGAACAGGAAGACGGATGCAAAGGCCAGACGGCCAAGGGCGCTGCCGGATATCGGCTGCCAGCCGCCGAATGCAGGAACCAAGAGCAGGCCGGCGAAGGAGATGGAGGCGGCGGTGAACAATGTGACGGTCAGCGAGGATATGCCTGGATCGATCCTGCGGGTGACGAGGTCGCGTCCGGCTGCGGCGACGACGCACAGGACGATATAGAGCGATGCCAGCGTGAAGCCTTCAGGGCCTGGCTGGATGATGACGAGAACGCCGATGAAGCCGAGCCCGATCGCCGTCCAGCGCCGCCAGCCGACCGGTTCCTTGTAGAAGAGTGCGGCGCCCAAAGTTACGGCAAGCGGCAGCGATTGGAGGATTGCCGATGCGTTGGCAAGAGGGACCTGGCCGAGTGCGGCGAGGAATGCCACGGCCGCAACCGTCTCGAAGGCGATCCGGATTAGAATCAGCGGCTGCAGGATGTTGCGGATGTGATCCAGTGCTCCCATGCGCCGGGCGACCAAATAGACCAGCATGGCGGTGAACGCTCCGCGCACGAACATGATCTGCGCGACCGTCAATTCCTCGGTCACCGATTTTGTCAGGGCGTCGTTGAAGGTGAAGCCAGCCATCGAGATCGCCATCAGCAGGGCGCCTCGGGTGTTCTCAGATAATGCCATGCTCGATTCCCGTGCGTGTTCGCAGGTTCTAAACCAAGCAGCAGGCGCGAGAAACCTGAATTCGTCGCTTCGCCCCGGCAAAGCATGCTGCAGTGCCAAAAACGGGTGTTGTCGGTTAACCTTTGTTCAAACTCCCGGGAACAAGCTCGCGAACGGCATCGCATGAGGCGGTTCCGCCCCTTCGATCCTGCGCGATGATCTCGCAGGGTGTCGACCTCCCCGAGGGTCTTATGAGTTTTATCGATCGCCTCCTGCAAAGCCGCAGGATCGTCACCAAAGTTTTGCTCTTCGTCGTGCCTCTCGTTCTGCTCATGGCCGGTGTCGGTCTCCTGGGCTATTGGACGGCCACAACGCTCAACGGACATATGACCGTGACGCGCGCCACCATCGGCAACATCAGCGATCTGGAGACGCTGCAGCAAGGTCTGCAGGAATTCAGCCTGGAGCCGACCGAAAAGAGCAGGGAGGCTCTTCTCGCCGCGATCGACAACCAGGAGAAGGGGCTTGGCGTTCTCGGAGGCGTGCTCCAGAAGCAGGCACAGACCGCCGATCTGGGCGCTCTCACCGGGTTGCCGGTCCAGATGCGGGAGCAGGCGGCAATTCTGTGGGAGACCAAGACGAAACGCGAGGCACTCGATGCGGGTCTCGCCGGTGCCGTCACGGCGCTGCAGGCCGAGAGCCAGCAAATCGTCAAGCAGGTGGATTTCGTTCGGACCGATCTTGCTGCCAAGGAACGTTTTGCCAAGGAGCTCCTGTTCGATGCATCCGCCTTCAAGACGCTGCTGGACCGGCTCGGCAAGCTGCGCGTCGGCGTGCAGATGGCCTTCACACCCGAGGAGCAGCTCGCGGAAGCCAAGCTCTATCTCGGCCCGATGCAGAAGGATCTGACGAAGGCAGAGGCGATCGCCTCTGACAAGGGCAAGGCTCTGATTGGCGAAGTCGCAGCGGCGATCGGCAAGATCGATGCGGTTCTTGCCCAGACCGGAGCGGATGATGCGAAGGCGCAGGAACTCGGGCGGGTCCTGTCCGAGTTGGTTGAAATCGAACAGAAGATCACGCTGCAGGCGGCCAAGAACAGCGATGTCGCAGCTGACCGTTTCGTCAGTCTCGACAAGCTGGTCGCCGAGCAACGGGAGTTGATGTCGCTGGTCGATACGGCTGCGCTCGACATTGCCACGCTGGAACTGCGCATCGAACAGATGCTCAGCGCACTCGACGACGCGAGCCGTGCGGTCGTGGTCGGTGAAGTGGAGGCCCTCGGCTCCGTCGCTGCGCGGATCTCCGAACTCGGCGCGAAGAACAGTGCGTTGCGCGACTTCCCTCAGAAGATCGGCCCCCAGCTGGCGGTCATCACGGAGAATTCGCAAGCCCGCCTCGATGCGGGTCGGGACTGGCAGGACAAACGTCTTGTCGCGACCGCCTCCGTGTCCGCGGCAATGGAATCACTGCGCAACTTCGTCAGTCAGGCCCAGGAAATCGGTCGTGAGGATAGCGAGCGGTCTGCGACGATCTCGGTCATCACCATGGTGGTTGGCACGCTGTTGGCCATCATTGGCGGGTTGATGCTGGTGGAGACACTGCGCGCGCCGCTGAAGCGCATCACCAGTGTGATGTCACGTCTTGCGAGCGGGGACCTTTCCGTGCCGATCGAAGGACGCAATCGCGGCGACGAGATCGGAGACATGGTTCGCTCGGTCACGGTCTTCCGGGATGCCGCGCTGGAAAACAAGCGGCTGGAAGAAGAGGCCGAAGCTGCGCGATACCGTTCCGAACAGGAAAGCACGCAGCGGGCACAGGAGAGGGCGCGCGTCGAGGCTGATCAGCGGGCAGCGCTCGAAGCGCTCTCGTCGGTGCTCGAGGCACTCGCCAACGGACAGCTTGATGTCTCGATGCGCGATGACCTGCCGGCCGATTTTGTCGCGATGGCCTCGACCTACAACCAGGCCGTGGAAGCTCTGCGTGCAACCCTCGAGGAGGTCCGTGCCGCCAGCGCGGACATCAATGCCGGGACGGAAAATCTTGCGGTTTCCGCCGACGATCTCGCACGTCGCACCGAACAGCAGGCGGCGGCACTCGAAGAGAGTGTGCGGGCGCTCTCGCACCTGAGTGATGTCGTCAGGACTACGGCCGATGGGGCCGGCCGCACCGCGCAATCGGTGCAGGTGGCACGGGATCATGCGCGGCAGTCCGGTGTCGTGGTCAGGAAGGCCGTCGAGGCTATGGCCGAAATCAGTCGGTCATCGGAGAAGATCTCGACGATCATCGGGGTCATCGATGAGATCGCCTTCCAGACGAACCTGCTGGCGCTCAACGCCGGTGTCGAGGCGGCTCGTGCGGGTGAAGCGGGACGCGGCTTTGCTGTCGTCGCCCAGGAGGTACGTGATCTCGCCCAGCGCTGTGCCAATGCGGCGAAGGAGATCAAGACACTGATCTCGGTCAGTGGCGGACAGGTGCGTTCCGGCGTCGAGCTGGTGGAGAACACCGGTGTCGCCCTGAATTCGATCATCGATCAGGTCGAAGAAGTGCAGGCGCTCGTCGAAACCATCTCGGCGGCCACGCGTGAACAGTCGACGGGTATAAGCGAAGTCACCCATGCGGTGCGCGATGTCGAGCTGATCACGCAGCAGAACGCTGCCATGGTCGAGGAGAACAATGCCGAGATCCACGGACTTCGGCAGCGTGTCGACATCCTCATGCACAAGATCTCGCGTTTCCGCACCGATCTGCGACCAGATACGCGGGCCTATCGACGGTCTGCCTGAGGAGCGAGGCGTCACCGGCGGCTGTCAGCCGCCGGTGACGCTCATATGGCGCGCGACCGCCGGCTTGCGGTGGGCACGGTCGATGATGAAATCGTGGCCCTTGGGCTTGCGTGTAATCGCCTCATCTATTGCTGCGGCCAGATAGGCGTCGTCCTCGGACGCGCGCAATGCCGTGCGAAGGTCGGCGGCATCGTCCTGGCCGAGGCACATGTAGAGTGTGCCGGTGCAGGTCAGGCGAACGCGGTTGCAGCTTTCACAGAAATTGTGGGTGAGGGGTGTGATGAAGCCGAGCCGTCCCCCGGTCTCCCTGACCTCGACATATCGAGCCGGGCCGCCAGTCTTGTAGGGAATGTCGTCGAGCGTGAATTGTTCTTCGAGCCTGCTGCGAACCAGGGAGAGCGGCAGATACTGATCGGTGCGATCCTCGCCCGTCTCGCCCATCGGCATGGTCTCGATCAGTGTGAGGTCCATGCCCTCGCCATGAGCGAAGCGCAGCAGGTCCGCAATCTCGTCTTCGTTGAAATCCTTGAGAGCAACGGCGTTGAGCTTGACCCGGATTCCGGCAGCCTGTGCCGCGCGGATACCTTCCAGCACCTTGTCGAACTCACCCCAGCGGGTGATCGCCTTGAATTTTTCCGCATCGAGCGTGTCGAGCGAGACATTGATGCGGCGGACGCCGCAAGCGGCAAGCTCGACCGCATGGCGGGCGAGTTGAGAACCATTGGTGGTAAGCGTCAGCTCCTCAAGGCCGCTACCCAGGTGTCGCGAAAGGCTGCGAACGAGATGCATGATGTTCTTGCGGACCAGCGGTTCGCCTCCGGTCAGGCGAAGCTTGCGCACGCCCTTTGTGATGAAGGCGGAACAGAGCCGGTCGAGTTCTTCCAGCGTCAGAAGATCCTTCTTCGGCAGGAAGGTCATGTTCTCCGACATGCAATAGGTGCAGCGGAAATCGCAACGGTCGGTCACGGAGACGCGCAGATATGTGACGGCACGTCCGAAGGGATCGATCATCGGTGCCGCCCGGTCCATCAGCGGTTCTGCATTGCGCCAGTCGGCGGGTGTGTGGTCCAACAGTCTCTCCCCGGAGCAGGCGGACATTTACAGGCCAAGCTGTCGTCTGCCTGCGTATTTATTGCGATGCTGGTTCAGGGCGGAAAACCGAGCGATATCTTTCCGGACCCTGCCGCTTCCGTAGCAATGTGGGGGCAAGTTCCGGGAGCGTCAAGCCGACACAGGCCAACCAACGGAAATCGGCTTGCAATCGGAATATCTTGGTCCTAGGTCTTCGGCCAGTCACATGGGCGGGAATGAGGGTCGCATGAGCGAGATCTGGCCAAGCGAGTTGAAGGTGTCGAAGGACAAGCGTCTGTTGACGGTGACGTTCAATGACGGCGTCGTCGCAGCCCTCCCGGCCGAAATGCTGCGCGTCCTGTCGCCTTCAGCTGAGGTGCAAGGGCATGGACCTGGCCAGAAGGTTACGGTGCCGGGCAAGCGGCACGTGACCATTCGTCAGATGGTGCCGACCGGCAACTACGCCGTGCGGATCGGCTTTGACGACGGCCACGACACCGGTATCTTCACGTGGCTCTATCTGCGTGAACTGGGCGAGAGCGGCGATGAAAAATTCGCCGCCTATGAAGCCGAACTCGTCGAGAAGCGGCTTAGCCGCGATCCTCGCTGATCTCGAAATCGAGCATGTCGGTGGATGACAGCATGCGCTGAATGAGCAGGTCCATGTTCTCGGCCAGCCGTTGGCATTCGTCGATCGGTGTCGCCGAGAGGGTGCGTTCGATCAGTTCCGTCTGAATGCGCATGGCCTTTTCGCTGAGACCCCGTCCCTCGTCTGTCAGGAACAGTCTCAAAACACGCTTGTCTCGCTGGTCGGGTCGTCGCTCCAGGAGGCCGCGTTTTTCCATTTGTGGCAGCAGCATGCTCATGTTGGAGCGACCGACGAGCAGTTTGCGCGCCAGTTCCTGCTGCGAGATGCCCTCGAACCGATAGAGATTGACCAGGATGTCGAGATGCGGTGGCTTGATGTCGAGCGGCGCCAGGGCGCGACCCAGCGCCTGCTGCATCAGCTGGCAGGCGCGGGCGACCGATATCCAGCTGCGAAATCGGGGATGGTCCCAGGGGAAGGCTTGCTTTTCGTTCATTCTTGTACTTTATTGTTCAGCATTGAACATTTGGTGGGATTCCGAATATGCCATCCTTTCCTCTCAAGGTCACCCGCCTGGCTTTCGCGCAGCTGGAGAAGGTATCGCCGGTGCTCGCCGGACGTCTGGCCTTTGAGCTCTTTTGTCGGACGCCGAGCCGTCGTCCCAAGGGCGCCAGGGCGAAGCAGGTCTTCCTCAAGGGGCGCAATCGCTTGCGCCAGGCTGTCACGGTGCGCCTGGCACTCGCGCGGGGCATGGCGGCGGCCCATCATTGGCCGAATGAAAGCCCGATCGGCGACAGGGTGCGTATCCTTGTGGTGCATGGCTGGGGCTCGCGCGCGGAGTACCTGACGGAGCTCGCATTCGGTCTGAGGCAGGCAGGGGCCGAGGTGGTCCTGCTTGACCTGCCCGGGCACGGCGCATCGACAGGCCGACGGCTTGACCTGAAGATTGCGGCAGAGGCGATCGTTGCTGCCGAGAGACATTTTGGTCGCTTCGACGGTGTCGTCGGCCATTCCTTTGGCGGTGCTGCAGTGATGATGGCGGCGGGTCGCGTATTCGAGGATCTGCCACCACTACAGGCTGGGCGCATTGCTCTCATCGGCTCTCCATCGAGCATGGGGGAAGTGTTCAGCGGCTTTGCAGGCATGGTTGGCCTCGGACGCAGCGCGGTCGCGGCGATGCGGGGGCGGGCGATGGAGCTGGTCGGGGCCCGCGTGGAGGATCTTGACGGTGTTGGTGTCGCCCGACGCATCGACCTGCCGTTGCTTGTCGTACATGCCGAGGACGACAAGGAGGTCAATGTCGGTCATGCGCAGCGCTATATCGGCGTGTCGCCGCATGTCCGACACCTGTGGGCTAACGGTCACGGGCATCGCCGCATCGTGAATGCGCCCGAGGTCATCCAGGCGGTTGCGTCCTTCCTGATGGGCGCCGAGACCAGCCTCCCTTCCGGAGCGCGGGCCGCGTCATAGAACGGTCATCTGCCTTGCCTAACCCGTTTGCATCAAGGATGTGGCGAGCGGGCAGAGCGGAGACTATTCGTGACAATCATTACCAGCGTTGATGAACTGAAGACCTATTATGGCGTCGTCACCGAGGCATCGACCGCCAAGGTGACGAGCTATCTGACGCCGGCCTACCGGCGGATGATCGAGCGGTCGCCCTTCGTCGCGCTGGCGACGGTGGCCCCGGAAGGGCTGGATTGCTCGCCGCGCGGTGACCGCGGTTCGGTTGTGCGGATCGAAGATGATCAGACGCTCGCACTTCCGGATTGGCGCGGCAACAACCGGATCGATTCCCTGCTCAACATCGTGCGCGACCCGCGTGTCGCGCTGATGTTCCTCATCCCTGGCTCCAGCAGCGTGATGCGGATCAACGGTCGAGCCGTCGTTTCGGTCGCGCCTGATCTCCTCGGCAGCTTCGAGATGGATGGCCGTCATCCGCGCAGCGTGGTGCTTGTGACAATCGAGGAAGCGTATTTTCAGTGCGCGCGGGCGGTGATGCGTGCCGAACTCTGGAGCGCTTCGACCCAGGTGGCGGCCGAAGGGCTGCCCACGGCGGGCGAGATGTTGAAATCGGCAAAGGCCGATTTCGATCGCGACAGTTATGATCGGGAATGGCCCGAACGGGCCGCCAAGACAATGTGGTGAGTGGACAGAGCGGTTAACGCTTGTAGATCAGCCAGCTCTTGTTGAAGTCCTTCTTCATGCCGTCTTCGTAGGGCTTCGTGCGATTGCGGCCAGCATTCTTGGCGCAGTAGAGGGCAATGTCCGACTTTGCGTAGAGTTCACCGGCATCCTCGGCGTCGGCGGCCATGGCGTAGCCGAGCGAGATGGTTATGGGTCCATAATTGACGCCCGTCTTCGAATTCTTGAAGGGGGTCGTTTCAAGCGCTGTGCGGATGCGTTCGCACACCTGGAATATCTCGTCCGCCGTGTTGCCCTCGACGATAATGGCGAATTCCTCTCCGCCGGTTCTTGCCACGAAGCAGTCCTTGCGGACATTGCTGCGGATGACGGTGGCAACCGTCGCGAGGATCTTGTCGCCGACCGGATGGCCGTAGGCGTCGTTGACCTTCTTGAAATTGTCGATGTCGGCCAGAACGAGGCCGGCGAGCGGCTTCGTCCCGCTGACATAGACATTGGCGAGCCGTTCGTCGAAGGCACGACGATTGGCAATCCGGGTCAGCGAGTCCGTGTTGGCGATCCGCTTGTATTCATCGAGCTCGCGGCGGACCTCATCCATCTCCTGGGAGCGCTGCGACATCTGCACGACCGTATCGGCACCGTGCGCCATGGTCGAGCCGGTTGCATCAGTCAGGATGCTGATCGCATTGCGCAAGATGTCAGTGCTGTTGGTGCTCTTGGAATTGATCCGATGATAGGTTTCGCCCAGAAGGCGATTGTAGCTCTGCAACGAAGTCTGCTCCTGCTGCAAAAGGCGCAGGAGCCCGTCGAGTTCGCCGATCAACTTGGAGTGGACGTTCTCGATTGCACGACCCTGGTGGTGGCCGAAATACTGCTCGCCGAGCGCATCGAGTTCGTCCTGCGTGGCGCGGCTGCCGAGCGCTGCCAGTTCGCGCGTGAGCGAGGGATTGGAACCGATATAGGCCTCGTAAAACAGCTCGTAATTGCGCGGAATCGGGGCAACCCCCATCGAGCGCATCGCATAGGTGATGTGTGCCGCGACGTCCGGGATCTGCGTCTTTGGCGGTGTCGCCGTGGTCATTCGGCCAGCTCCAGTGATCTTCACTTGAGACGTTAAGGGTCCAAAGAATAATTAGCGGCAAATGATTTGAAAAAGTTTAATGGTCACGCAACGAAAAGTCGTTGGCACAAACTCTGCAGTCGTCCTGAATTTCTCGATAAGTCTCTGTAGAACAAGTGACTATTTGCCGTTGCGGAAGGTTGATGCCGCAACGGCAGGATCATCATAAACGAGAATAATCAGCCGAGATTGAATTCCTGGAAGAAATCATTGCCCTTGTCGTCGGTGACGATGAAGGCGGGGAAGTCTTCAACCTCGATCTTCCAGACCGCTTCCATGCCGAGTTCTGGGTATTCCAGGACCTCGACCTTCTTGATGCAGTCCTGCGCCAGACGGGCGGCCGGGCCGCCGATCGAGCCGAGATAGAAGCCGCCATGCGTCTTGCAGGCCTCGCGCACGGCACGTGAGCGGTTGCCCTTGGCGAGCATCACCATCGAGCCGCCGAAGGACTGGAACTGGTCGACGTAACTGTCCATGCGACCGGCCGTGGTCGGGCCGAAGGAGCCCGAGGCGTAGCCGGTCGGGGTCTTGGCGGGGCCGGCATAATAGACCGGATGGTTCTTCATATATTCGGGCATGCCTTCGCCCTTTTCCAGCCGTTCGCGGATCTTGGAATGCGCGAGGTCTCGGGCGACGATGATCGTGCCGGTCAGCGACAGGCGAGTCTTGACCGGGTGCTTCGTCAGTTCGCCGAGGATCGCACTCATCGGCTGGTTCAGGTCAATCTTGACGACCGAGGAGGAGAGGGCGGTGTCGTCGATCTCGGGCAAGTATTTCGACGGATCTGTCTCGAGCTGCTCGATGTAGATGCCGTCCCTGGTGATCTTGCCCTTGGCCTGGCGGTCGGCGGAACAGCTGACACCGAGGCCGATCGGCAGCGAGGCGCCGTGGCGCGGCAGGCGGATGACGCGTACGTCATGACAGAAATACTTGCCGCCGAACTGGGCGCCGACACCCATCGACTGGGTGAGCTTGTGGATTTCCTTCTCCATCTCCAGATCGCGGAAGGCGTGGCCGCTCTCAGAACCTTCCGTCGGAAGGTCGTCGAGATAGCGCGCCGAGGCGAGCTTGACGGTCTTCAGCGTCATCTCTGCGGAGAGGCCGCCGATGACGATCGCCAGATGGTAGGGGGGGCAGGCTGCCGTACCCAGCGTCAGGATCTTCTCCTTAAGGAAGTCGATCATCCGGTCATGGGTCAGAAGCGAGGGTGTGCCCTGATAGAGGAAGGTCTTGTTGGCCGAGCCACCGCCCTTGGCCATGAAGAGGAACTTGTAGGCATCCTCGCCCTCTTCGTAGAGGTCGATCTGGGCCGGCAGGTTGGTCTTGGTGTTCTTTTCCTCGAACATCTTGATCGGCGCGAGCTGCGAGTAGCGCAGGTTGCGACGCTCGTATGCATCGCGCACGCCTTCAGCCAGCGCTTCATAGTCTTGACCGTCGGTCCAGACGCGGCGGCCCTTCTTGCCCATGACGATCGCGGTGCCGGTGTCCTGGCACATCGGAAGAATACCGCCGGCGGCGATATTGGCGTTCTTCAGAAGGTCGAAGGCGACAAAGCGGTCGTTGTCGGTTGCCTCGGGGTCCTCAAGGATGGACGCCAGCTGCTTCAGGTGACCGGGACGCAGAAGGTGGTTGATGTCCGAGAGCGCCGTCTCTGCGAGCAGTCGCAAGCCTTCCGGCTCGACGGTCAGGATATCCTGACCCTTGAAGGTTTCGACCGAGACATAGTCGGACGTGATCTTGCGGTAGGGGGTCTTGTCCTCGCCGAGGGGGAACAGATCGTCAGCCATTGCAGCACCTTTTGAAGCCGGAACGAGAGGTCACTCGGTTGCCGGTCTAGTCGCGGTGTTCCAATTTTGCAATGGTTCTAAAGACGAGTATTGAAGGCGGTCGCAAGCCGCCTCCGATCAAGGTTTCCAGAGGGTGTCGGTCTTGTCCGTCACTGCGGGCCGATCATCAGCTCTGGTCGCACATACTGGTCGAACTCCTCGTTGGTGAGGTATCCACCGCCGACGGCCTCTTCGCGCAGCGTCGTGCCATTCTTGTGGGCGGTTTTCGCGATCTTGGCGCAGAGGTCGTAACCGAGCTTGCCGTTCAGCGCGGTCACCAGCATCAGCGAGTTTTCGACACCCTTTCGGATATTGTCCTCGCGCGCCTCAATGCCGACGACGCAATTGTCGGTGAAGGAGACTGCGGCGTCGCCGAGCAGTTGCACCGACTGCAGGAAATTGTAGGCCATCATCGGATTGAAGACATTGAGTTCGAAATGGCCCTGGCTGCCAGCAAAGGTGATCGCGGCATTGTTGCCGAAGATGTGGGCGCAGACCTGGGTCAGTGCTTCCGACTGGGTCGGATTGACCTTGCCGGGCATGATGGACGAGCCCGGCTCGTTTTCCGGGAGCGCCAGTTCGCCGAGCCCGGCGCGCGGGCCGGAGCCGAGGAAGCGGATGTCATTGGCAATCTTGAACAGCGCGGCGGCAGCTGCGTTGATCGCGCCATGGGCGAAGACCATGGCGTCGTGGGCTGCAAGCGCCTCGAATTTGTTTGGTGCGGTGACAAAGGGCAGGCCGGTGATTTTGGAGATTTCTTCTGCCACCTTTTCGGCGAAGCCGATCGGTGCATTGAGCCCTGTGCCGACCGCCGTCCCGCCTTGGGCGAGTTCGTACAGGCCTGGGAGCGTCAGTTCGATCCGCTTTATCGACGAGGCCACCTGCGCGGCGTAACCGCCGAATTCCTGGCCGAGGGTCAACGGGGTTGCATCCTGCGTATGGGTGCGGCCTATCTTGATGATGTGGGCGAAGGCCTTGGCCTTGGCGTCGAGTGCGGCATGCAGGTGTTTGAGTGCTGGCAGCAGGTGGTGGACAACATGCTCGGCAGCGGCGATATGCATGGCCGTCGGATAGGTGTCGTTCGACGACTGGCTCATGTTGACGTGGTCGTTCGGATGGACGGGCTTCTTGGTCCCCATCTCGCCGCCCAGCATCTCGATGGCCCGGTTCGAGATCACCTCGTTGGCATTCATGTTGGACTGGGTGCCGGAGCCGGTCTGCCAGACCACCAGCGGGAAGTGGTCGTTCAACTTGCCGTCGATCACCTCCTGTGCGGCAGTCACGATCACGTCGCCGAGTGCAGGTTCAAGCTTGCCGAGTGCCATGTTCGCGCGAGCAGCCGCCTGCTTCACGATGCCGAGTGCCCGAACCACCGGGAGTGGTTGTTTCTCCCAGCCGATCTTGAAATTGCCGAGTGAGCGTTCTGCCTGCGCCCCCCAGTAGCGGTCGCTCTGAACCTCGATGGGGCCAAAGGTGTCGGTTTCTGTACGGTGAGTCATCTGGTTTCCTGCCTCTGACGGTGGCTTGGACTGCTGCTCGCTGCCTTGCTGGATCTAGGTGCTTGCGGTGCCTTTACAAGCTGAACAGCATAACTTGATGGAGGTTGTCAACTAATGGTGCCGATGCCGAACGGGAGGTAGGCGCCTGCCGGCCTGTGTCGTTTGCGGCACGTGTCACGACTATTTGTAGTGGCCTGGATGTGGAAGAACGACACCCTTCGGCCACGACTTGTTAACGTCAATCAAAATTTAACGAATGTTTCCATTTAGTTTGCGCGGCGGTGGCAGTCTTTGCCGGGCGCCGGGTCACACAAAGTTGACGCCGGTGGAGATGCGAGCGTGACATCGTCCAACTTTTCAACGAATTGCCGATCGGCTAGTGATCCGCGCAACAGACACATCGTGCCGCGAGTCCGACGGGACTTGGACCGGGAAATGGAACAGAGAATGACGAGAAACAGAAATTTCGTAGTCACCGCGCTCCTCGCAGCGACTACTGCGGTCGGGGCCCTGCCGGGCGATGCCGCTGCAACGACCCTTCTCGATCTTCTGCGCGGCGGTCCCGGACGGCAGGCAAAGCAGCAGTCGGCCCCGGTGTCACTCGAACAACAGGCACAAGGTGGTCTTGAGATGGGGGATCCCGAGCCTCTGCCGAAGATTGCCGGTCCGCGTTACTACACCTACAAGCCCGAGGCACAGCGTTCCATCAAGATCAAGCTGCCGGTCTCGGAGCCTGTCGCGGGGTCTGCCGAGGCGCAGCCGACGCCCGAGGTGCTGGGTGCCCGTCGGTTCCTTTCTGAGGTTGCCGTTCGGGCCACCGACGATGTAGCGAAGACTGTCGAGGCTTATTACGGCAATCCGAACAAACCGCTGATCTGGACCGACGAGCAGGGCATTTCCGAGCGCGCCCGCGCGATGATCGGCGCTCTCGGCGCTGCCGACACGGTTGGTCTGTCGCCGGACGATTATAGCGTGTCGATGCCGGCCGAGGCTGCCGATCCGGTGGATGCGGAAAAGCGTCAGCGCGAGCTGATGACGTTCGAGGTGGCGCTGTCGGCGAAGGTGCTCACCTATGTGCAGGATACTGTGCGAGGCCGCATCGACCCCAACAAGATCTCCGGGTATTACGATTTCAAGCGCAAGGGTGTGAACATCTCCCCGGTGCTCGACATGCTTCGGATGAGCCCGGATGTTGCGGCCTATCTGCGCAATCGTGATCCGAAAAGCGCGCAATTCGTGGCGCTGCGTGACGAGTTGTCGCGGCTGAAGGCCGAAGATGCCCTGGCCCCGGTGCAGCCCATCACAATTGCCGCCGGGACTCTCCTGAAGCCTGGCCAGACCAATCCTGAGCTGGTTCGTGTCATTGGTGCCGTCAAGCAGGTCGCATCAGCGGCGGTTCTGAGCCAGCATGCGGCAACGCTTGCCGCTTATGCCGATACCCACGCTTACACACCAGAACTCGTTGCCGTCGTCGAAGCCTTCCAGAAAGAGAAGGGGCTCAAGCCCGACGGCGTCGTCGGGCCCGCCACGATCCGTGCGATGACCGGCCACAGCAATGCCGAGAAGATTGCCAAGCTGCAGGTTGCGATGGAGGCGATCCGCTGGTTGCCGGCCGATCTCGGGCCGCGCCACGTCTTCATCAACGCTCCGGCTTTCCGGGCCTCGTATCTTAACGAAGGCAAGGAGCAGCTTTCGATGCGTGTGGTGGTCGGCTCGAAGGCAAATCAGACCTACTTCTTCCAGGACCAGATCGAGACCGTCGAATTCAATCCCTATTGGGGCGTGCCGAAGTCGATCATCGTCAACGAGATGCTCCCCAAGCTCAGGGCCGATCCGTCCTATCTCGACCGCCTTGGCTACGAGGTTTCCTATGGTGGCCGCAAGGTTGCATCGAGCCAGGTCGACTGGAACGTGACCCATGCCGTCGACGTGCGCCAGCCGCCGGGTGGTGACAACGCGCTTGGTGAACTGAAGATCCTCTTCCCCAACGACCACGCCATCTACATGCACGACACCCCGTCGAAGAGCTACTTCAATCGGGACATGCGCGCCCTGAGCCATGGTTGTGTTCGCCTTGCCGAACCACGCGTGATGGCGGCAGCCGTGATGGGCACCACGGTGGACGAAATCGGCAAGCAGATCGCGTCGGGGCAGAACCGGGCCGTTCAGGTGCCGCAGAAGATCCCGGTCTATGTATCCTATTTCACGGCGTGGCCGAACAAGGACGGCGTCGTTGAGTACTTCGACGACGTTTATGGTCGCGACGACCATACGACCAAGGCATTCAAGGCGACGACAGACGCGCGCACGCCGCGCGCCTGATCCAAGCTCAGCTTTTCCATCAGCAGAAAATGGCGGGCCTCTGGTCCGCCATTTTGGTTCGGGGCTGTGGTTAGCGCATCAGTCGTTCCACCAGGGAGACCGTCAACTCGTCAAAATGCTGGATGAGATGCGAAGCCCCAAGCGTATCGACCGGAACATCGGAGTAGCCGAAGGGGACAGCAATCGAGGGAATGTTGCCGTTCCTCGCCGCCAAGATGTCGTTGACGCTGTCGCCGATCATCAGGGCTTTGCCTGGACTGCCGCCGGCTCGCTCAACCGTGGCCAGGATGTGCGCGGGGTCGGGCTTGCGAAAAGCGAATGTATCGCCGCCGGTGATTGCGGAAAAATAGGGAGTCAGTTCCAGGCGTTCGATCAGCGGACCAGCCAGCCGCTCCATCTTGTTGGTGCAGACCGCCAGGATGTAGCCTGCTGACCGCAGACGCTCGAGCGCGGCGATGAGACCTGGATAAGGGCGGCTCTTGCCTGGCATGCTTGCCTCGTAATGATCGATGAAGCGCTCCAGAAGGGCAGGGATCTGCTCTTCCGAAAGAGGCGCGCCGCGCAGGGCGAATGCACGCTGAATCATGACGCGCGCACCCTGTCCCACCAGATGGGTCAGGTCCTCGTAACCCACAGGGGCAAGATCCCTCGAAGCAATGGTGTGGTTCAGGCTTTCGACGAGATCGGGAGCCGTGTCGATAAGCGTTCCGTCGAGGTCGAAGACAATGGTCGTGGGGGTCAAGACGGCGCTCCTTGCCTGCATCGGGAATGCTGTCGGGGTTATGGGAATTTCCCTTAAAAGGCAACTTTGCATGCCCATGCGGGGCTTTCGTTCGGCAGAGGAGGCGTGTAAACAGCATCCAACGAAACGGACTGGAGCTTTCGGCGCATGGACGCCCGCGAAATGAAGATCAAGGCTGCCGCTGCAGCGCTGGAGCATGTCGAGGACGGCATGCGTCTCGGGATCGGAACCGGCTCGACCGCCGAGGAATTCGTCCGCCTGCTGGCGGAAAAGGTGGCCGCTGGCCTCCAGGTACAGGGTGTTCCAACATCGGAGCGCACCGCGCGGCTCTGCCTCGAACTCGGTGTCCCGCTTAAGTCGCTCGATGAATTGCCTGAACTCGACCTCACCATCGACGGGGCTGACGAGATCGACGCGCAGCTTCGGCTGGTCAAGGGCGGCGGCGGTGCTCTGCTGCGCGAAAAGATCGTCGCGGCAGCCTCGAAGCGGATGATCGTGATCGCCGATTCAACGAAGGTCGTCGATACGCTCGGCGCATTCCCGCTGCCGATCGAGATCAATCCGTTCGGTCAGGTGTCGACGCGGCTGTCGATCGAGCGCCTCGCCTCTGAGCTCGGCCTCAGTGGTTCGATGACGTTGCGGACCCGTTCCGACGAGAGCCTCTTTATGACGGATGGCGGCCACCTGATCCTCGACGCATCTTTTGGCCGCATTCCTGATGCAGACGCACTCGCAAGCCGGCTCAATCAAATCCCCGGCGTGGTGGAACACGGCCTTTTCATTAACTTGGCGTCGCTCGCGATCATCGCCGGACCGGCTGGTGCGCGGGTGATGGAGCCGAAGAACTAACAGGAGCATAGAATTTCATGATCAGCTTTAAAGGTATGGGCCGCTTCGCCTCGATCGCCGTCATCGCCGGCAGCGTGGTGCTGGGTACGGTTTCCGCGAAGGCACAGGAGGTGCCGGCTGAGCATATGCAGGCTGCACGCGAGGCGATCAGCGCGCTCGGTGTTACCAATCGTTTCGATGCGATCCTGCCGAACATCATGGACCGACTGACCTCGCAGCTCATCCAGGCCTATCCGAACCTGCAGGATGAGATCTCGGCCAAGGTCGAGGAAGAAGCCCTGAAACTGGCGGCGCGCCGAGCCGATCTCGAGCGTGAGGCCGCACTGGTTTACGCCAAGGCGTTCACGGCCGAGGAACTCAAGCAGATCTCGGCCTTCTACGGCAGCGAGACCGGCAAGAAGCTTCTCAAGGATGGTCCGATCGCGACCCGCGAGCTTCTGAAGGCTGCCGACATCTGGACCGCCGGCATCGCCCGCGACCTCGAGCAGCAGGCCAATGCCGCGCTTTTGGCAGAGGTGCAGGCCCAGCAGCCAGCAGCGGCCGAAGCGCCGAAGCCCTGATCGATCAATCTTGATTTCTGAGCCCGGGCATGGTCCCGGGCTTTTCTTTTTCCAACGGCGCTTCCTATATCAGGCGCAGTTCAAGCGAGAGCCTAGCAGGCGAGGAGACCCCCCATGAGCCAGTTCGACTATGACCTCTTTGTCATTGGTGGCGGTTCCGGTGGAGTTCGCAGTGCCCGTGTTGCCGCCTCTCTCGGCAAGAAGGTGGCCATCGCCGAGGAATACCGCTTCGGTGGAACCTGTGTGATCCGCGGTTGCGTGCCAAAGAAGCTCTTTGTCTATGCCTCCCAGTTCCATGAGCATTTCGAGGATGCGGCCGGCTATGGCTGGACGGTGGGCGAGACGCGGTTCGACTGGCCGTCACTGATTGCCGCCAAGGACAGGGAGATCGCGCGCCTGGAAGGGCTCTATCGCAAGGGGCTGGACAATGCGGGTGTGGAGATCCTCGAAGCCCGCGCCGAATTGACGGGTCCGCACAGTGTGCGTCTGGTGAAGAGCGGCAAGCAGGTCACGGCCGAGCGGATCGTCGTTGCCGTTGGTGGTGCCGCCAACCCGCATGCCTCGCTGCCGGGCCACAAGTTGTGTATCTCCTCCAACGAAGCCTTTCATCTGGAGCAACTGCCGCGTTCCATCCTGATCGCCGGCGGCGGTTACATTGCTGTCGAGTTCGCCAATATCTTCCATGGGCTCGGTGTCGATACCACCCTGATCTATCGCGGTGCGGAGATCCTCAGCCGTTTCGACCATGACATGCGGCGCGGCCTGCATGAGGCTATGGAGGCCAAGGGCATACGGATCCTCTGCCACGATCACATCCAGAAGGTCACGAAGTCGGCGGCAGGTAATCTCGACGTCGATACGATCAACAATGGGCGACTGGTGGTCGAGCAGGTCATGCTGGCGCTCGGGCGTGATCCGAACACCACGGGACTCGGTCTGGAAGCGGCCGGCGTCGAGACCAATGATCGCGGCGCCATCGTTGTCGATGCCTATTCCCGGACCAATGTCCCGAGCATCTTCGCACTCGGCGATGTGACGGATCGTGTCCAGCTCACACCCGTCGCGATCCATGAGGCGATGTGCTTCATCGAGACTCAGTACAGGAACAACCCGACCTCGCCGGATCACGACCTGATCGCCACAGCCGTCTTCTCGCAACCCGAGATTGGCACAGTCGGCCTCTCGGAGGAGGCCGCTGCCAAGAAATTCGAAGAGATCGAAGTCTATCGTGCCCAGTTCCGCCCGATGAAGGCAACGCTGTCGGGGCGGGCCGAGAAGATGATCATGAAGCTGATCGTCAATGCTGCCGATCGCAAGGTGGTCGGCGCTCATATCCTCGGGCACGATGCCGGAGAGATGGCCCAGCTTCTCGGCATCACCCTCAAGGCCGGCTGCACCAAGGACGATTTCGATCGCACCATGGCGGTTCATCCGACGGCTGCCGAGGAGCTTGTCACGATGTATGCGCCGAGCTACCGGGTTCGCAACGGCGAGCGGATCTGATCGGTCGCTGATCAATCCTCATTATAGGCACGGCCTCGCCGAATGTCTGGCGAGGCTTGGCTGGTCAGAATTTGGAGAGCAGATCGAGCCCGAAGACAGGTGCCGACAGAGCAGCAAGGGCGAGGAGGGAAAGCAGGACAAGGCGGGTCCTGCGGCTTCTTCGGGTTTGTACACCAGTCCAATCATACGCCATCACACGATCCTCATGATCAACGCAGGAAGCCGAAACTTCCCGAACACCACACTACGCCCCATCAACGCGGATAGTGGCCGGGGCTTGCGTGAAGCTTGCCTTCGGCCAGACATGCGCAGGTCTCATTCTGCAACAGCGGTGTTCGCAGAGGCGCTATGCTGACATTTCGAATTCTCTTTGCAAGGCTTTGCTTATCAAAAGCCCGGGGCGGGCTTCTGAATCATGTGGGAAACCCTGCTGCGGTGCGAAAGGCTTACCGCTGCATCAGCCAATCGACGGCCGGTTTCCACAACGTGTCCTTGAATGTCGACCGGAAAAAGCCGAGATGCCCGACGGTGCCGTCGGCCTCATCGGGAGAGATCCAGCGTATCTCGGTCGGTGCCCTGTTGTAGTATTTCAACAGCGCATGCTGTGCTTTCGGCGTGCCCCATGGGTCGTCTGTCAGTCCAATGGCCAGGATCGGCGTCTCGACTTCGGCAAAGCGGCGGGCGGCATCCATTGTCGGATCGGCGAAGAAGTATTCGGGATGCCGGCCCCACCTGGCCCATTCCCGGAACACCGTTCCCGGCAATGTCTGGCCAAGGCCGATGCGACCGGGTACTTTTCCCATCAGCGTCGCGAGTGGAACGCCGACCAGGTTCATCTGACTGAATACGCGCAGACGCGGACGAGTATTGCCCCAGTAGCCTGTCATCGTGGCCACCATCAGATAGCGCGCAAACCGATGCGAGCGCCCGCCCAGAGCGAGTACCTGTCCGCCGAAGGATTGCCCTATGCCAACAGTCTGGTGGCCGGGCGCTACGGATTCCAGCTTGTGCAGTGCAGCCGGCATGTCGAAATGTGCCCAGTCGCGCATCAGGAGCGATCTGCGCCAGCCCGGGGGCGCCTGGGACCCGGCCACTCCGCGATAGTCATAGGTGAGGGTGGCACGAAAACCATGATCGGCGACGAGGTGCTCTGCGAAGCGTGCATAGAAACCGCGCGGGACGGCCGCAGCTGATGAGATCAGCGCGAGTGGACCGTCGCCGGCGCCGCGGATCAGAGTGCCATGCAGGGGAAAATGATCCGCCGTCTCAAAGACGATCTCGGATTTGTCCGTCTCGTGCCGTGTCATGCCGAACCTCCCCTACCGGATCCGACGATATCTTACGTTTACGTTCATGTCATATCAAGCGCCCGGTTCCAGGAAGGTGTCCGCAGTGGTTGCCGAGGGGTGTTTGGTGCTGCCCGCGGAGGTGCGCCAGTGGCCTGCGAAAGTCCCTAAACTTCGGCTTTCCAAGGATCGATTAACCGTTTATAAGCCCCCATCCGATGCGGCCGGGAGGTTGCCGCAGCTAGTATCAGACAGGTGACGACCATGGCGCAGAATTGGACCCCGAGCAGCTGGAGACAGAAGCCGATCAAGCAGGTTCCGGCGTATCCGGACCTCGACGCATTGAAGGCTGCCGAGCAGCAGCTTTCGACCTATCCGCCGCTGGTCTTTGCGGGCGAGGCCCGCCGCCTGAAGAAGTCGCTGGCCCAGGTCGCCGAAGGCGAAGCCTTCCTGCTGCAGGGCGGTGACTGCGCCGAGAGCTTTGCCGAGCATGGCGCCGACAATATCCGCGACTTCTTCCGCGCCTTCCTGCAGATGGCCGTCGTCCTGACCTTCGGTGCGCAGCTGCCGGTGGTCAAGGTCGGCCGTATTGCCGGCCAGTTCGCCAAGCCGCGCTCGTCGGACATGGAGACGATCGGCGGCGTCGAGTTGCCGAGCTACCGTGGTGACATCATCAACGGCATCGAGTTCACCGAAGAGGCCCGCATTCCGAGCCCCGAGCGTCAGCTGATGGCCTACCGCCAGTCCGCCGCGACGCTGAACCTTTTGCGCGCCTTCGCGATGGGTGGCTATGCCAACCTCGAGAACGTGCATCAGTGGATGCTCGGTTTCGTCAAGGATAGCCCGCAGGCCGAGCGCTACCGCAAGCTTGCCGACCGAATTTCCGAAACCATGGACTTCATGAAGGCCGTGGGCATCACCTCGGAAAACAATCCGAGCCTGCGCGAGACCGATTTCTTCACCAGCCATGAAGCTCTGCTTCTCGGCTACGAAGAAGCGCTGACCCGCGTCGATTCCACGTCGGGTGATTGGTATGCCACATCAGGCCACATGATCTGGATCGGCGACCGCACGCGCCAGGCCGACCATGCGCATCTGGAATACTGCCGCGGTATCAAGAACCCGATTGGTCTGAAGTGCGGCCCGTCGCTCCAGGCTGACGATCTGTTGAACCTCATCGACATCCTGAACCCGCAGAACGAAGCTGGTCGCCTGACCCTGATCTGCCGTTTCGGTCACGACAAGGTTGCCGAGCACCTGCCGCGTCTCGTCCGTGCTGTCGAGCGCGAAGGCCGCAAGGTTGTGTGGTCCTGCGATCCGATGCATGGCAACACGATCACGCTCAACAACTATAAGACTCGCCCGTTCGAGCGGATCCTGTCGGAAGTCGAAAGCTTCTTCCAGATCCACCGTGCGGAAGGCTCGCATCCGGGCGGCATCCATATCGAGATGACCGGCAAGGACGTGACCGAATGCACGGGTGGTGCACGTGCGGTGACCGGCAATGATCTTGCAGACCGTTACCACACCCATTGCGACCCGCGTCTCAATGCCGACCAGGCGCTGGAACTTGCCTTCCTGCTCGCCGAGCGGATGAAGAGCGGTCGCGACGAGAAGCGCATGCTGGTTGCAAACGGCTGAACCATAGGTTCAACTTTGCGAGGTTGACGACCGGGCGGGCTTCATCGAAGCTCGCCCGGTTCTCGTTTCGGAGGTCAAGTGATGGACGACAAGACAGGGCGCTGCCTTTGTGGCGCGGTGCGTTTCAGGACACGTGGCGAGCTTCGCGAAGTCATTGCCTGTCATTGTTCGCAATGCCGTCGCCAGACAGGGCTCTACTACGCCGCGACAAATGTCTTGCTCGATCGACTTGAGGTCGAAGGCATGGGAGACGTCGGCTGGTATCGCGCAAGCGCAGAAGCCCGGCGCGGATTTTGTCGAACATGTGGTTCGGCACTCTTCTGGCAGGCCGACGGCACGGACTACATGTCTATCATGGCGGGCGCGTTCGACCAGCCCAGCGGACTTGCGATCGGCTACCACATCTTTTGCGCCGACAAGGGCGACTTCTACGACATCAACGACGGACTGCCGCAGTATCCGGCGGGGAGGGCCTGACGGGTATTACGCGGCGGCTGAGTTCTCAGTCTTGATGCCCAGTTCGTCCAGCGCTTGTTGATAGGAGAGGTCGATCGCCGCAAACTTTGCGGACTGCCAGGTGA
>CALSAF010000066.1:0-22102 GCA_943372805.1 Rhizobium sp. Q54 | reverse complement strand
GATCTCCACCTGGTTCGAAAACCAGGGCGCGGAGGATACCGGCGCCGAGGACGTGGCCGGCGACGCCGAGGCTGACGCCGATGACGGGGTCAGCGCCGTGAAGCTCAAGCCCAAGGAATGAGGGGCCTCCCCCTCAGCCGTCCCGCTTGATCAGCGCCAACAGCTCCTGGTCGGTCAGCGGATCGACCAGGGCGTCATAGGTGCCGACCGGCGAAAAGCCGAATTGCTGGTAGAGCTGCAGCGCGCGGGGATGGTCGAGCGAATTGGTGGTGACGGTTACCGTCTTCGGATTGGTGGTCCAGGCCGCATAGAGACATTGCAGCAGGAACCACTTGCCGATGCCGAGCCCCAGCGCGTGCTCGAAAAGGCCGAAATAGGACAGCTCGACGAGATCGTCGCTTTCCTGGGACAGCTCGTAGAAGCCGGCCGGTGCCCCGTTCACATAGAGAACCGAGATCGACACCTTCTGGGCATGGATGATTGCCTTCAACTGGTCGTCGGGCAAACGCAGGCGTTCATACCAATGCCAGCGGGCCCCCACCTGGCGATGCAGGAAGCGGTAGAA
Organism: Rhizobium sp. Q54; assembly: GCA_943372805.1. Lineage (GTDB taxonomy): Bacteria > Pseudomonadota > Alphaproteobacteria > Rhizobiales > Rhizobiaceae > Allorhizobium. The sequence goes on along the minus strand of CALSAF010000066.1, from coordinate 21,537 downwards.
GGGGAGCGGGATCTCATGCGTGCGCATGATGGCGGTCTGGATATTGACCGGTACCGGCAGGCTGGACTTCGGCGGCGCCGTCATTTCAAGCCGTGTGACATGGGCCGTCAGCGGTCCTGACGTCTTCGAGGCGAGCGGTTCGGCAGGGCCCGTTGCGACGGGCGTATCGCTCTTCGAACCCCATTCCGACCAGGAGCCGTCATAGAGCGAATTGTCGGTATGCCCCAGGCTTTCGAGCGCCAGCGTCACGACAGCCGCCGTCACCCCGGAGCCGCAGCTGGTGACGACAGGGTTGTTGAGGTCGATGCCGGCATTGGTGAAGATCGAGCGCAGGGTGGCAAGATCCTTGAGGCGGCCGTTTTCCGACAGCGAGGCGGCGGGCACGCTGCGCGAACCCGGAACATGGCCCGAGCGCATGCCGGCGCGGGGTTCCGACTCTTCGCCGGTGAAGCGACCGGCGGGGCGAGCATCGGCGATCTGCTTGTCGCCCTCGTCCGCAATGGCTGACATCTGGTCGAAGGAGGTGAGTTTGGCCCGGTCGAAATGTGCTTCGAAGGTGACGGGTGCCGGTTCCGGCAGGTCTGTTTCGAGACGGCGGCCTTCCGCCTTCCAGCCGTCGATGCCGCCATCGAGCACATAGACGCGCCGCGCGCCCATGACACGGAACATCCACCAGACTCGCGGGGCCGAGAAGAAGCCGGGACCGTCATAGACGACGATCGTGTCCTCGGCGGAAATGCCGAGCTGGCCGACGGCCTGGGCAAAGAAGGAGGGCGAGGGCAGCGAATGGGGAAGGCCGGTCGAGGTATCGGCAATCACGTCCTGATCGAAGAAGACCGCACCCGGAATATGGCCGGAGGCATATTCGACGGCGCCGTTGCGACCCTGGGCGGGCAAATACCAGGAGGCGTCGACGAGTTTGAAACCGGGCGCCCCGAGGTTCTTTTCGACCCAATCCGCCGAGACGACGAAACGGCTTCTTTCACCCGACATGCACTTCTCCCGTGACGTTCCTTGGGTTTAGGTCTCCGGGGCTCCGAAGCGAATGCGGAACCGGCGGTTCTCCTTGCCCTTCTTTTCGATCTTGGCGATATGAATCGCACCGACCTCCTGGGTCTCTGAAACATGTGTGCCCCCGCAGGGCTGGCTGTCAACGGCGGAGTTCTCGCCGATGCAGACCAAGGACACCCGGCCGAGGCCGACCGGCGGGCGGACATTCTTCGACTTGACGATGCCGGGGTTGGCCGCAAGCTCCTCATCGGTGATCCACTGGAGATAGACCGGATGGTTCTCGCCGACGAGTTTCATCAGGTCTGCCGTCACCTGATCCTTGTCGATCGTTTCGCCCATGTCGAAATCGACCCGGCTTTCCTCTTCGCCGACGGCAGCCCCGGTGATCGGATAGGGGCAGACGACGGAAAGCAGGTGGCAGGCGGTGTGCATGCGCATGAGCCTGTAGCGGCGCGGCCAGTCGACATGCAGGACGAGCTTTTCGCCAAGGGAGGGCAGGGGCTCACCATCGAGAGGACGATGCAGCATGATATCCTTGGTGGCGCCGTGGCGCGTTTCGCCGAGCTGGATGCGGCTGCCGTCTTCGCGCTCGAAGAAGCCGGTGTCGCCCGGCTGACCGCCGGAGGCGGCATAGAAGCAGGTCTGGTCGAGTTCGACCGCGCCATCCTCATCCACGGATGTGACCACCGCCTCCGCCGTCGAGAGATAGAAATCGTCGCGGTAGAGGGCGATGGTGGTCATGGCATGGCTTTCGATGGATATCAGACGGTCTCGAAGGGCAGGTCGAAATCCGCGCGCTTTTCCAGCCAGGTTGGGATCGGCAGGTTCTTGGAACGCAGGAAGTCCGGGTTGAACAGCTTCGACTGGTAGCGGTTGCCATAGTCGCAGAGGATCGTCACGATCGTGTGGCCGGGGCCGAGATCTCTCGCCAGGCGCATGGCGCCCGCGATGTTGATCCCCGAGGAGCCGCCGAGGCAGAGGCCCTCGTTCTCGACGAGGTCGAAGACGATGTCGAGCGCTTCGGAATCGGGGATCTGATAGGCGAAATCGGGCGTAAAGCCTTCGATGTTCGCGGTGATACGGCCCTGGCCGATGCCCTCGGTGATCGAGGAGCCCGAGGATTTCAGCTCGCCGTTCTTGTAGTATTCGTAGAGGGCCGCGCCCTCGGGATCCGCGATGCCGATCTTGACGCCGGGCTTCCTGTTGCGAAGCCCGATGCCGGTGCCGGCAAGCGTGCCGCCCGAGCCGACCGCGCAGACAAAACCATCGACAGCGCCGCCGGTCTGTTCGAAGATTTCTTTCGCCGTCGTCTCGATATGGGCGTCGCGGTTGACGGTGTTGTCGAACTGGTTGGCCCAGATGGCGCCGTTGGGCTCGCTCTTGGCAAGCTCGGCGGCCAGACGGCCGGAGATCTTCACATAGTTGTTCGGGTTCTTGTAGGGGACAGCCGGCACTTCGACGAGCTCGGCGCCAAGCAGCTTCAGCGCGTCCTTCTTTTCCTGGCTCTGGGTCTCCGGGATGACGATCACGGTGCGATAGCCAAGCGCCTTGGCAACGAGCGTCAGCCCGATGCCGGTATTGCCGGCCGTGCCCTCGACGATCACGGCGCCGGGGCGAAGCAGCCCGCGCCGCTCGGCGTCACGGATGATGAACAGCGCCGCGCGATCTTTCACCGACTGGCCGGGATTGAGGAATTCGGCCTTGCCGAGAATGGTGCAGCCGCTCGCCTGGGAGGCGCCTTTCAGCCGGATGAGGGGCGTATTGCCGATCGCCTCGAGCACGGAAGGGTGGAATGCCATGATGTCTGCCTTTTTTGTCTGACGCGGACACTAGAACCAAAAGCGCGGGGAAGAAAACCGGAAAACCACACGAATTTGTCCTTCTGGACAAGATTATGCGGGCGAAACGGCTGGCGCGGGAATGAACCCGTCTTTTCGTCCTCGGGACCGTCAAAGGCAAGGAATGGCTTTTCGCGGTGGGCCAAGGGGAGGGAAAATGCGTTCGGGGAGGGGATTCAGCGAATGAGAGACCGATGCGCTCGTTCCCCGCAAACTGATCAATAATGATGCCGACATTGCGCGATGAGGAGCGCATCTTCCGTTGGGCGATAGACGAGGCGATGTTCCTGATCGATCCGCCGCGACCACCAGCCGCGCAACTCGCCCCGCAGCGGCTCCGGCTTGCCGATGCCCTGGAAGGGAGACCGTCTGCTTTCCTTGATCAATTGATTGATGCGCGCCAGCATCTTCGGATCGGTGGACTGCCAATACAGGTAGTCCTCCCAGGCGCGCGCGTGGAAGACCAGTTTCACTCCGAAAGCTCGCGCGCCTCGCCCTTGCCGTCATCGAGGTCCCGCACCGCTTCGAGCAGGCGTTCGGCGTTGCGGGGGCTCTTCAATAGGTGCTGCGTTTCCTCATAGGAGGCAAAATCTTCCACCGACATCAGAACGGCGGCAGGCTTGCCACGATCACGGGTGATCAGCACAGGCGTCCGGTCCTCCGTCACGCTGTCGAGCAGGGAGGCCAGGTTCTTGCGCAGGTCGCTGTAGGATGTGGTTTTCATGGAGCTATTGTACCTGATTGCGTACAGGAAGCAATTGCAAGGTCGGTTCAGACTCGAGCAAAGGTCAGCGTAGATTTCACCCGCTCCATGTCATCCACGATAGCTGGTGGCGTGTCAGAAAAATAAGTGGAGATGACCTCAAGCAGCCGCTCTGGATCGAGGTAGATGTGAACAACACTTGTGGGGCGCTCGTGCCCATTGCGGTCCTTCACCTTCAGATGAAACCCGTAAGCCGTACGGCCATCCAAGAAGCTGCGGGATTGGACAAGCGATGCATCCAGCTGCCTCCAAGTCTTTGCTGTCTGTGCTGTGTACTCCTCGGGACGCTTGGCCCAAGCACTCGGAACCAGCGACACATGGAAATGGACGCCTATATCGCGATTGTCGGATGAGCGAAGATAGATATCTGCCGCATTCACGCCTATAGCGCCGGCGTCCACTTCCCACCCCTCTCTTGGATAGCAGAAACCGAATTTCAGCGTTTCAACAGCATAGCCTTGGAACCCCTGCGGGCAGGATAGTCTTACGCTTTCTCCGCAACTCTCTTTTCCAAAAAGGTTAGAAGTGACGAAAAGCATGATCACCAATATGGCGACGCCACCCGTCAAGCTTATCGCCAGGGGATGAGCTTTAAAGAACGGAATATTGATTGCGCCAGTCGCTGAGGCGTTACCACCCAGGAAGGCAACAGCCAGCGCTGCCCCAAGGCTAAGCGTAATGTTCACAAGAAAGATACTGTTACACGGAACCTCATGTCCTGCCACGCCTAGTAGCACTAGCCCCATGAAAAACAGAAGTGTCAGTCCGCCGAGGACAGCGCCAACGACCATAACCCATGTCTTGGCCAAAGCGGCCGGCGCGGTTGCGTTAGACTGAGGCTCTGGTTGAGGAACTGCCATGCTGTAAATCCCCCGCGCCTCAATGCGTAAAATGTTGATCGCCACTTGAAATGAGCATAACTTCTGCATTGGTACAAGGTGGCGGCTCAAAGTGGGATCTGGAATCCTTGGATTGCAGTCGAAAGTTAAGCCTATTTCCCTATATATTGAGGAGACGTCGATGCGAAGCGTATTCTTTCTTTCAGCTGTGATCCTGTCCTCACTGACTCCACAATGGGCATGGGCGAAATGCTGTAACTACGGTTGCTGCGATTGCAGTTGCATTGCGCTTATAATGGAACGAAAGGCCGCCGCCGCGGATGAGGCGGTGGGTGGCGCTATGCAAAGCTTCTCGGTAGATGCTTCCGATACCCGATCCTCCGGCCAAAGCTGGAAATGTAAGGTAAAGGACGAGGTGGCAATGTGCCGGAAGCAATAATCTGTGCTTCTCTCGTGAGATGTTTGCGCCCATGGTAGGGGGCGCAATTGACCGAATACGACTGCCCTCACGGTCAACTGGCACTCAACGAAAACGGAATTGCCTTTAATATACGGTGTAGGGCTAGATAATCTGTGGGGGTACAGCAAAAGCATCAGTACTTGATATCTGGGGCGTCTATATAAGGATTGCTCCGCCTCTCGTGTCCAGCAGCAATTCCCTCACTCCCCCCTCAACCCCTGAAACGCCGCCATCGCCGCATCCCGTGCCTTGCCATGATCGACGATCGGCAGTGGATAGGTCTTGCCGAGGCTCACGCCCGCCTCCTTCAGCACCAGCAGCGGCGCGTCAAATGGTCGGTGGATGAACCTGTCCGGCACGTCCTTCAACTCCGGTACGAAGCGGCGGATGTAGGCCCCTTCGGGGTCGAATTTTTCCCCCTGGCTGGTCGGGTTGAAGATGCGGAAGAAGGGGGCGGCGTCGGCGCCGGAGCCGGCGACCCATTGCCAGCTGGCGGCATTCGAGGCCGGGTCGGCATCGACGAGCGTGTCGCGGAACCAGCGCTCGCCTTCGCGCCAGTCGATCAAAAGGTCCTTGATCAGGAAGGAGGCGGTGATCATGCGCACGCGGTTGTGCATCCAGCCGGTCTGCCAGAGCTGGCGCATGCCGGCATCGACGATCGGATAGCCGGTCTGGCCCTTTTGCCATTTTTGAAGCAGGTCCGGCGCGTCGCGCCAGGGAAAGGCGTCGAACTTGGCGTTCCAGTTTTTCGTTGCGAGATCCGGAAAGTGGAAGAGCAGGTGATAGGAGAAGTCGCGCCAGACGACTTCCTTGCGGAAATGGATGACATCTTCGAGCGGATAGCTGTCGGGCAACCCGCGTGTCGCATGCCAAAGCGTCGCTGGCGAAATCTCGCCGAGCGCCAGATGCGGCGACAGCATCGACACATGCGCTTCGCCGGGAAAGTCCCGACGCGTGCGGTAGCCCTTGAGGCCCGATTTGACGAAAGCCGCCAGCCGCTTCTGCGCGCCGGCTTCGCCCGGCTGCCACTCGGCCTCGAAACCCCTAGCCCAGTTCGGTTTGGTCGGCAGCAGGGTCCAGTCCGTCAATGCCTCGCTGTCCGGCCAGTGCTGCGGCGCGGGCAGGGCGGTCGGGGCGGGGATTGGCTCGGGCGGTTCGCCCGAGCTGTCCAGCGCCTTCCAGAACGGTGTGTAGACGCGGAAATGGCCGCCCGCACCGGTTTTCAGCTTGGTCGGCTCATGCAGGATCTGGCCGGCAAAGGTGCGCACGTCGATGCCCTCGGCAATCAGCTTGGCCTTCAGTGCCTTGTCGATGGCAATGCCCGGCGGATCATAGCGGCGGTTCCAGAAGACGGCGGTCGCTCCGGTCTCGCGGACCAGCTCGGCGAGCACCGTCTCGGCCGGGCCGCTGCGCAGAATGAGCTTCGAGCCGCGTGCGTTGAGCGAGGCGACGAAGGCGTGAAGCGAATGATGCAGCCACCAGGCCTGAGCCGCGCCGAGCGCTCCGGTGCCGGTCTCGCTGGGCTCGCGGATATAGAGCGGCAGGATGCGGAAGCCCTCGGCGGCAGCTGTGGCAAGGGCTGCATTGTCGGCAAGCCGCAGGTCCTTGCGGACCCAGAGGATGAGCGTCTTGGATTGGGTGTCGGGCATGCAATGTCTTCTTCGTTGGCTTTCAACGCCATACGAAGCGCGACGGGGAAGGGATCACGCGGCGATCACGAATATGCGCGTCGAACGGCGCAGGCGATGGTCGTTTGTCTGCGCGCTTCAGGCCGCCGAGCGACCCGGGGCGACACGACGCGCCTGCTCGGCGCGGATCATGGCCATGATCTGCTGGGCGTTTTCGCGCACATAGAGGCGGTGCAGCTTTTCGGCGACCGGGGCGGTCGTCAGCAGGCAGGTATAGCCTTCCCGCTCGTACCAGCGGAAATCCACCACATTGTCCATGTTGACGTAGAAGGGAAAGCCGTCCCCGTCGTGAAGCTCAAGCCACATCGGCCGTCCTCCTTGCATGCCTTTTCGTTACAAGGGGAGATAACAGCGAAAGGTGAAGAGGGGGTTTCGAGGAGAGGCGGAACCGCCACACCAGATCTTGTAGTGCCGCAGCTGAACCAGAAAACAAAAGGCCCGCAGCCTGTTTGAGGCGCGGGCCTTGGAATGAGATGGCTCCCCGGGCCGGATTCGAACCGGCGACCTGTCGATTAACAGTCGAATGCTCTACCGCTGAGCTACCAGGGAACAGCCGCTTGGCGCGGTGTGAGCGGGGTAATACTGATGCTCGCTCCGTTTGCCAAGCGGTTTTTCAAAAAAAATGTCATCCTCTTGTTTTTATATGGGGACACACCATCTGCAGAAGCGCTGAGAGGGGACCGAATTCCCCTGGAATCGAGGAGTTTTTTGCATGCCCGACCGCCGTTACCGCCTCGATCACGCGCGGGGGCGTCTCGTGCTCGGCGGGCTCGAAATCCCGGTCCCGCGGTCGCGGACCGGTCGAATCGTTACCGGCACGGCGCTGGTTGGCGGCGGCTTTCTCGGTTTCCTGCCGGTGCTCGGCTTCTGGATGGTGCCGCTCGGCCTGATCGTTCTCTCGCACGACATTCCCTCCGTCCGCCGTCGCCGTCGTCGCATTGCCGTGTGGTGGAGCCGGCGGAAGGACGCGCCCAAGGCGGAGCGCCGAGACTGAGGCGCCGGTTTCGCATCATCGCCGGCCTTGGGGTCGGACATGTCATAGTGAAATGACCGCCCCATGCCGCTGCCCTATGGTGCTGAGACTCACTCGGGATCGAAAACACGCGTCGCGTCGGATCGTTCCCGGAGAAACGAGGTGAAATGCCCCATTCCATCGTGGCGGAGAGTTCCTTGATCCTGACGCCCAGAGATTTCCGCGTCATCGAACAGGCTATGCAGGTCGTGACATCGGTCGCTCAGCCTGGTGCCGACAATGGGCATCGCGAGGCTGTCGGTCGGGCGGTGATCCGTCTTTACACATCCGGCATGACCGATCCGGGCCGTCTGGCGGATGCGGCCAGCACCATGGCTGCGACCCGCCTCCTCGATCGCCGGCGCTGGCGCGGCGACGGTTGACGAGGGCCGGCGAGGGGATCGTCGCCATCCACAATATGCGCTCGAAAATCGCTGAATTTCCCCTTGCGCTTACTCTCGATCCGTTCTAAATGCCGCCCACCACACGCACTTTTCTACTCGGATGGCCTCGTGGCGGAGTGGTGACGCAGAGGACTGCAAATCCTTGTACCCCGGTTCAATTCCGGGCGAGGCCTCCATCCGAAACTTTCCAGCAATCTGATTTTTTGCGTGGTCGATATCCTCATCGACCACAGGGTTTCATGCCCGTCATCGGCCAAAACTGCGCCGATCGCCCAGAGGCGGCCGTTGTGCCCGATCTTGGCCGATCGGGTCGATTGCGCCGCAATGCGCGCTCCCGCATGAGCTAGCTCTTGTACCAACAGGAGCAATTGTCATGCGTGTCACACTTTCTCTTTTTCTTGCCGCCGGTTTTGCGACCGTTGCCCAGCCGTCCCTTGCCGACAACCTCTCCTTCACGCTCGACAACCAGACACCGAACATGATCGTGCAGTTCCATGCCACGCCCGCCGATGGCGGCACGCGTACCGAATTGCTGAAGAAGAAGGGGCTTTATGGCGGGCAGTCGCGCAAGCTGACGATCGCCGACGGCAGCGATGCCTGCGTCTACAAGATCCGCGCGGTCTTCGAGGACGACAGCTTTTATGATGTGCGTGACGAGATCGATTTCTGCGAAAACGATACCTACACGCTGGCCGACTGATCCGCCCGTCCCGCGGCTGCGTCACCTGGCCGTCGCGAGATTCTGTGATGCGAAGGCCCGACCGGCTTGAAAGCGCCTCTGGCTGCAATTAAAGACGGGTGGATAGCCGCTATGGCCGGTCGACACGGGGCGCGAATGAAATGATGGATTACGCAGCAGCACGCACCAAGATGGTGGACAACCAGATCAGGACGACGGACGTCACGTCCCATTCGGTTCTGAACGCCTTCCTCTCGGTGCCGCGTGAAGCCTTCGTTCCGGCCGAGCTGAAGCCGCTCGCCTATATCGACGAGGACATGCAGGTCTGTCCGGCGCAGAACGGCAACCCTCCGCGCTACATCATGGAGCCTTCTCCGCTCGCCAAGCTGCTGCAGCTCGCGGCCATTACCAAGGATGACGTGGTGCTGGAGATCGGCTGTGGTGCCGGTTATGCCGCAGCCCTGCTGTCGCTGCTGTCTGGTTCGGTCGTGGCGACCGAGAGTGACGAAGCGCTGGTGACGAAGGCGACCGAAAAACTCTCCGAGCTCGGCTATGACAACGTCGCTGTCGTATCCGGCGCGCTGGAAGGCGGTTATGCCGCAGAAGCCCCCTATGACGTGATCTTCGTCAATGGCGCCGTCGAGGAGCTGCCGGACGCTCTCCTGGCGCAGCTGCGCGAAGGTGGCCGTCTCGTGGCCGTCGTCGGTTATGGCAATGCCGCGCGTGCGCGCCTCTATGTCAAGAACGGTGGCCTTGCCTCCTACACCGAATACTTCAACGCCGCGGTGAAACCCTTGCCGGGCTTCCGCAAGGCGGCGGCCTTCGTTTTCTGAAGGTCGATCCGAAGCGAGTATTCTGGGCCCGCCGCGCGCGGGCCTTTTCGTGACCGCGCAACAAAGTTGTGCATCACGGCAATTCCTGATCCGGGCGTGATTTTTTTCCGCAACCGCGTATCCTAGGGTGAGCGCGAATCGGCCAAGGGCAATCGCCCGGGCCGGCAGTTTCTGAGGACAACGGGGATTAGTATGGCTCAGCCAAGCGTAGCGCGTGAACCGTCCATGGAAGAAATCCTGGCATCGATCCGCCGGATCATCGAAAGCAATGACCCGGTGAACGGCGGCAGCCTGTCCCAGGATGTCTCGGCCCTGTCCGACGACTACGAGCAGAGCGAAGAAGACAATGCCTATGATGGCGGTGATTTCGTCGCAGCCAATGATGCAGGCTCTGCTTTCCCGGCCTTCCAGCGCGAGAGCGAGCGCGCCGAGGTCGAGGCCGTTGAGGAGCCGGCTCGCGGCTCGGCAGCCGAGGCACCGAAAAGCGTGTCGCTGGCCGATCTGGCCGCACGTGTCCGCTCTGCCTCCGAGCGCATGGAGCGACCGGTGCAGTCCAACGCACCGACTATTTCCAGCACACCTATTCAGGCAACCGTGGTGCAGCCGCGCCGCGAGATACCGCAAGCCGCCGAGCAGCAGGCTCGTGCGGCAGCCCCTGTGATGGCGGCCCGCCTTTCCGAAATGCGCGACCAGCAATTGCGTCCCGCACTTTCGCCAGAGCCTGCGCCGTATGCCATGCAGCGTGTAGCACCCGAAACGGATCGCTCTGCGGACCCGGCTCCGATGGCGCGGATCGCCTCGGTTGAGGTTCGCGTCGAGCGCCAGGAGCCGAAGTTCGTCGAGCCGACATTTGCGGAGCCGAGCTTCGCCGAGGCGGCCTTCGAACCGGCCTATGGAGAGCTCGAACCGGAAATGCAGGCATCGCCGTCGTCCGTCGAGCAGCAGCGGGAAACCGAAGGCGAAGGCCGTGATCTGACGGCGCTGGTGTCTGCTGCGACCGTTGAACAGGTGTCGCGTTCCTTCTCCGATCTCGCCGCCGCCTTCGATGGCACCGAGCGCCGCTCGCTCGACGAGATGGCCGAGGACATGCTGCGTCCGATGCTGAAGGACTGGCTCGACGACAACCTGCCGACGCTGGTGGAGCGCCTCGTGCGCGAAGAGATCGAACGCGTCGCCCGCGGCCCGCGACGCTGACAGAAGTCCCTTTCGGGATCATGGGCCGCTCGCGAGAGCGGCCTTTTTTATTGACTCGAATTGGCCAGTCCTGTTTACCAACCCACATCCAGAACTCGAAAAGTCCGGTCGCAAAATGCTCGAAAAGACCTATGATTCAGTCGCCGTCGAACCGAAAATCGCCAAAGCCTGGGAGGACGCGGACGCCTTCCGCGCCGGCGCCAATGCGAAGCCGGGCGAGGACACCTTCACCATCGTGATCCCGCCGCCGAACGTGACCGGTTCGCTGCATATGGGCCACGCGCTGAACAACACGCTGCAGGACATCATGGTCCGCTTCGAGCGCATGCGCGGCAAGGATGTGCTGTGGCAGCCGGGCATGGACCATGCCGGCATTGCAACCCAGATGGTTGTCGAGCGAAAGCTGGCCGAAAACGGCCAGAACCTCTCGCGACGCGACATGGGCCGCGAGGCCTTCATCGAGCGTGTCTGGGAATGGAAGGAAGAATCGGGCGGGTTGATCTTCAACCAGTTGAAGCGCCTCGGCGCCTCCTGCGATTGGTCGCGCGAACGCTTCACCATGGACGAAGGCCTGTCGGCTGCCGTCCTCGAAGTCTTCGTCACGCTCTACAAGGAAGGCCTGATCTATCGCGGCAAGCGGCTGGTCAACTGGGATCCGAAGTTCGAAACCGCGATTTCCGACCTCGAGGTCGAGAACAAGGAAGTTGAAGGCCATATGTGGCACTTCAAGTACCCGCTCGCCGGTGGCGAGACCTATACCTATGTCGAGAAGGACGAGGACGGCAACGTCATCTTCCAAGAGACACGCAACTATATTTCAATCGCGACTACGCGCCCTGAGACCATGCTCGGCGACGGCGCTGTCGCCGTTCACCCCTCGGACGAGCGTTACGCCGCGATCGTTGGCAAGCTTTGCGAGATCCCGGTCGGGCCGAAGGAGCATCGCCGCCTGATCCCGATCATCACCGACGAGTACCCGGATCCGACCTTCGGCTCCGGTGCGGTCAAGATCACCGGCGCGCATGATTTCAACGACTACCAGGTCGCCCGCCGCAACAAGATCCCGCTCTATCGTCTGATGGACACCCAGGCCAAGATGCGCGCCGATGGCGAGGATTATGCCGTCTATGCGGCGCGTGCGCTTGACATCGCCAAGTCCGGACATCTGCCGAACGAGGCCGAGGTCGACGACATCAATCTGGTGCCGGAAGAGTATCGCGGTCTTGACCGCTACGAGGCCCGCAAGCGGATCGTCGAGGCGATCAATGCCGAAGGTCTGGCCGTCACCACCAAGGACGCCGAGGGCAATGATATTCCCTTCGTCGAGAACAAGAAGATCATGCAGCCCTTCGGTGACCGCTCCGGCGTCGTCATCGAACCGATGCTGACCGACCAGTGGTTTGCTGATGCCAAGACGCTGGCCGAGCCGGCGATTGCCTCCGTTCGCGAAGGCCGCACCAGCTTTGTCCCGAAGAACTGGGAAAAGACCTACTTCGAATGGATGGAGAACATCGAGCCCTGGTGCATTTCGCGCCAGCTCTGGTGGGGTCACCAGATCCCGGCCTGGTATGGTCCTGACGGTCAGGTCTTCGTCGAGAAAACCGAAGAAGAGGCGCTGCACGCCGCCATCCAGCACTACATCGCCCATGAAGGCCCGTGGAAGGCCTGGGTCGAGGAGAAGCTTGAGAATTTCGCGCCCGGCGAGATACTGACCCGCGACGAGGACGTGCTCGACACCTGGTTCTCCTCCGCGCTGTGGCCCTTCTCGACGCTCGGCTGGCCGGACAATACGCCGGAACTGGCGAAGTACTACCAGACCGACGTTCTCGTCACCGGCTTCGACATCATCTTCTTCTGGGTCGCCCGAATGATGATGATGGGCCTGCACTTCATGAAGGACGAGGACGGCAATCCGGTCGAGCCATTCCATACGGTCTATGTGCATGCGCTGGTTCGCGACAAGAACGGCCAGAAGATGTCGAAGTCCAAGGGCAATGTCATCGATCCGCTGGAGCTGATCGACGAATACGGTGCGGACGCCCTGCGCTTCACGCTCGCCATCATGGCTGCCCAGGGCCGTGACGTGAAGCTCGACCCCGCCCGCATTGCCGGCTACCGCAACTTCGGCACCAAGCTGTGGAACGCCACGCGTTTCGCAGAAATGAATGGCGTTAAGGCGGATCCGGCCTTCCTGCCGGAAACAACCTCGCTCGTCATCAACCGCTGGATCCTGACGGAACTCGCACGCACCGAACGCGACGTGACCGAGGCGATCGAAAGCTACCGTTTCAATGATGCGGCCGGCAGCCTCTACCGCTTCGTCTGGAACCAGTTTTGCGATTGGTATCTCGAACTGCTGAAGCCTGTCTTCATGGGCGAGGACGAAGCCGCCAAGAAGGAAGCACAGGCCTGTGCGGCCTATGTGCTGGAAGAGACCTACAAGCTGCTGCACCCCTTCATGCCCTTCATCACAGAAGAGCTTTGGGTCCATACGGCCCGCGAAGGCACGACCCGCGACAGCCTGCTCTGCCATGCCGACTGGCCGAAGCCTGAGTTTTCCGACGAGAACTCGGCAGCCGACATCAACTGGCTGATCGACCTCGTTACCGGTATCCGCTCGGCCCGTTCTGAAATGAACGTACCGCCGGGCGCCGTTGCTCCGCTCGTCGTGGTCGGCGCCAATGGCGTGACGCAGGAGCGGCTCCTGCGCCATGACGCCTCGATCAAGCGGCTCGCCCGCGTCGAGACGATCAGCGTCGCGGAGGTCGCCCCGAAGGGTGCAGCCCAGATCGTCGTCGCCGAGGCCACGGCCTGCCTGCCGCTTGGGTCGCTGATCGATGTCGGTGCTGAAAAGGCCCGTCTCGAAAAGGCAATCGGCAAGGTTGACCAGGAAATGGCTCGTATCGCCGGCAAGCTGAACAACGAGAAGTTCGTGGCCAACGCGAATCCGGACGTGGTCGCGGCTGAACGTGAGCGTTATCAAGAGCTTGAGGTGCAGAAAGCGAGCCTCGAGACGGCGCTGAAGCGGGTCGTCGAGGCTGGCTGAGGTCTCTGCTGCGTCAGGAATGAATTTCTAAGGGCCGGATTTCAGATCCGGCCTTTCCGTTTTCGCGTTTGGCCATGATGGGGCCGGCCATATTGATGCCATTTATAACGATTCTTCGACATATTTCGATGTGGTGCGGGATTTTGCTGCAAGTGCGAAGGGCGAATGCATAAAATCACATCATCCGCATCATCGCTTGGCCTGTGGCGCGCTTGCAACGCAAGCGCTCGTTTGTGGAAAAAAAATCCATAACCGGCCCCCTTACCCGCGTCTGGTGGAAATATCATCCAAAATGGGTCGTGTTTGACGTTAACGTCAAAAGGGTTACGTAAAAATTTCGGCAATTCTGCGCCTGTGTGACCTCTGTCACCGGATTGTCATTCCGCCAATCCTGTCTACTATGCAAATCACAGTTTTGCCGGAATTGGGGAGAGACATGGCGAACCACTTGATGAAGACAACGGCCCTCGGCCTGATCGCTGCATGCGCATTCGTGGGAGGCGCGCAGGCTGGCGGTCTTGAGCGGGCCGGCTACAACATCGACCTGCTGTTCGATCCGGGCCAGTACACGTTCGAAAGCGGTGTGGTTTACGTGGCGCCACAGCGGAAGCTTGAGAACGTCGTCGATACGCAAACAGGTATCAATTCGACAGAAGGGGGTAACCTTAACTCGTTGCCGGGTAGTGCGGATGAGACCGAGAACTATTTTGTTCCCCGTCTTGGCTTGAAGGCTAATATCTTCGATGACGTCGACTGCTTGGCTGATTACTCTCAGCCATGGGGCGTCCATACGAATCCTGGTTCGAACTGGGCCGGTGCAAACAACAATATTGAAACAAAGGTCAATAGCCACAATTACGGCCTGACCTGCTCTTATAAGTTTGATGCCGGTCCGGGTCAGATAAGGATTATTGCGGGCGGCTTCTACCAAGAAATCGATGGTTTTAAAGAACGCTTGGTTATTCCTTCCGCCTTCGCAACGGGTACCGGTGTGGGTCGTCTTGACCTGGAAACAAGTGGTTGGGGATGGCGCGTCGGCGCGGCATACGAGATCACGGAGTATGCCCTCCGTGCTAGCCTAGTTTACAACAGCGAAGTAAAACTCGACGACATCACGGGGACCCTTGATCTTTCGGAGGTAAATAATACGACAGCCGATGTTTACGGATCGTCTGCTATGCCAGAGTCGGTTGAGTTTAAGCTGCAGTCCGGTATTGCTCCAGATTGGCTTGCCTTCGGCTCGGTTAAGTGGACCGACTGGAGTCAGTTGCAGCGAATTCCCTTTTACGCCGTAGGCACCACGACACCGGAAAGAACATCGCTTGAACTCGCCTACCGTGACGGCTGGACGGTCAGTGGCGGTATAGGCCACAAGCTGAACGAGCAGTGGAGCGTCGCCGGTTCCGTTACTTGGGACCGGGGCACTGCGCAGGGCTTCGGGAGTCAGACCGATACATGGACTTTTGGGACGGGCGTGTCTTACACTCCGACCGAAAACGTCGAATTCCGCGTAGCCGGTGCACTGAGCCTCCTGACATCGGGAAGCTCGGGTGAGGTTACGGTTGATGGTGTGACCTACGGCGAAGACGTTTCCTACGACTTCGGCACTGACATCGCTGCAGCAATCTCGACGTCCCTCAAGGTACGCTTCTGAGCCTTGTCGGCCTGAAGAACCAGAAGCCCGGCATGTCCGGGCTTCTTTCGTTTCGGCCCATCGCGTCGGTTTTTCAGCAATCGGGAATGTGTCGATTCTGCAACAGCCCATCTATCCTTCGCTGGCAGCCACGCGGGTGCCGAATTTGTCCATTTCCCGCCACAAACGAAGAGCACCGGTGGATGAAGGAGCGGCAGGCGCCGTTTCCGGTGGGTGGCGTTAAGAGTTTCACATGAGCCTCTGGGGCGAAAATAGGGTGCTGATAGCAATGACTTCGGTCGCTTTTGGGGAGCGGTCGGCAGGTTGGACGGGGCAAAGCGAGCGGGCGTGTTTGGCCGCCCCGGTCTTGCCGGAAATCCAGTCTACTCTCTTGTCCATGCAACAAAGAACGACAAAGGGCCGTGACGGAGGCTCCGATCGAGCAATGGCTCATGAACCGTCTATTCATCGGTTTGATGTAATCTTGAACTCGGGCGCAGTTGAACTCGCCGCAGTTGCGGGGCGGAGCATCTGATGTCCATAATGACTTGGAAAATGTGCGGGCCCATGCGTCTACGCGACTGGAAGTCTTCGGCAGTGCTTTTGGCGGCAGCACTTTTGCTGTCGTGGAGCCCTTCTGCCCGGGCCTTCGACATAACTGCCGGCGTCAGCAAGGAATCCGGTCCCTTTGATCTCTTCAAGTTCGGCTTCAACGCCTACAAAAAGGGTCAGAAGGAAGAGGCCGTCGAGGCCTATCGTTATGCCGCCGAGAAGGGCCATACCGGTTCGCGCTGGGCGCTGGCCAACATGTATGCGGCTGGCGACGGCGTGGTCGAGAATGACTTCGAGGCCTTCAAGATCTATGCCGAGATTGCGAACGAGGGCGTCGAGCCGGGTTCGGCTGATACCGGCTTCTTCGTCAATGCGCTTCTGTCTCTGGCTCGCTACTATCGACAGGGCATTCCCGACACTCCGGTCAAGGCGGACCTCGCCCAGGCGCGGCAGATCTATTTCCAGGTGGCGTCCACCTTCGGCGTGCCGGAAGCGCAGTTCCAGCTGGCGCGCATGATTCTTGCCGGCGAGGGCGGCAGCGTGAATGTCCAGCAGGCGAAGAAGTGGCTGAACATGGCGCGCAAGAGCGGCCATGCCGGTGCCATGTCGATCTTCGGCAACGTGCTTTTCGAAGAAGGTCAGACTGTGCGCGGTCTCGCTTTTCTAACGGCTGCATTGGACCGCTGTAATCCGAAGGATTGTCCCTGGATGCAGGACCTGCAGGAGCGCGCCTTCTCGCTCGCCTCCGAGGATGATCGCCGCGTAGCCGTGGCATTGGCGCCGCAGGTCTATGAGCAGGGCGACTGATCTGCAGGCTGTTTTTGAGATGCTGCAAGGGCGCCTGGAAGGCGCCCTTTTTCATGCGCCTCAGCCGACCGCCCCGGGAGCCGGCCAGGTCAGGTAGACATAGATGCCGCCGACAGTAATGAAGCTCGCGCTCTTGCCCGTTGTCCTGTCGACATGGGCGCCGCTGTCGGTGAGCTGGTAGCCACCGGTGCGCTCGCGGCTGAGATTGCTCTTGAGGAAGTTTGACCAGTCGCTCACGGCAACGCTACCGCCGTCGCGATCAGTGCTCTCCTCGTCTGGCAGGTAGGCCGTGACCTGGCGGCCGCTCGGTGCATCCGTCACCACAAGCGTGCCGTCCTCCAGCGCCGACAGCATCTCCTTCGCCTTCACCGCATCGCCGGTGCGCGTCATTTCCTGCAGGCGGTCCTTCAACCCCGTCATGAACGAGGCCGTGCGGATATCGTCGGAAATCTCCTCCTGCACCACGTCTGCATCCTGCGCTGCGCTCGATCTTAGCCAGCTCTGGTCATAGGTGTCGTCTCCACCTTCGGCCGCGTCCCCATAGGTGCGCATGAGATTGCCCAGCGACGCGTTGAAATAGTCGGTGGGACTGGTGTCGGTCGCAGCCGTATTCTGAGCGGCCGTCTCCCGGGAGACGCGCATGTAGATCTGGCTCATCAAGAGCTGCGTTGAAGCGACGGAGGATACCATGGCTGAACTCCCATGCTCGATCGGGATGCGGCGAGGTCACGCCGCGCGCAGTCCCGCGTGATCGTCAGGCTTCCTGATAGGACGCTTGACTTGCATGGGGCTTGTTACGCGAAGGGTCGCTGCCCGTTCGTTCAGAAGTGGAAATGCCCCACCACCGGCACGTGGTCGGAGGGTTTTTCCCAGGCCCTCACGTGTTTCTCGATCGTGGTCGACCGCAGCCGATCGGAAGCCTCCGGCGACAGCATCAGGTGGTCGATGCGAATGCCGTTGTTCTTCTGCCAGGCGCCGGCCTGATAGTCCCAGAAGGAAAAGAGCGGCGTCTCGTCATTGGTTGCGCGCACAGCATCGACGAAGCCGAGGTTCTCCAGCCGGCGGAAGGCCGCCCGGGTCTGCGGCAGGAAGAGCGCGTCGGTGACCCACTGGCTTGGGTCCTTCGCATCATGCGGCTCGGGAATGACATTGTAGTCGCCAGCCAGGATCAGCGGCTCCTCAAGCGCCATGCGCTCACGCGCAAAGGCTTCGAGGCGCGCCATCCAGGCGAGCTTGTAGGGATATTTGACCGGATCGTCGGACGGGTTGCCGTTCGGCAGATAGAGCGAGACGACGCGCAACACGCCGCCTTCGACGGAGAAAACGCCCTCGATGAAGCGGGCCTGTTCGTCTGTATCGTCACCGGGCAGGCCGCGGTTCACTTCGTCGGGCTTGATCTTCGACAGGAGGGCCACGCCGTTGAAGCCCTTCTGGCCGTGGGTCTCTACGTGATAGCCGAGCGCCTCGATTTCAAGGCGCGGGAAACCTTCGTCGACCGACTTGATCTCCTGCAGGCAGACGATGTCGGGCTGACTGTCCTTAAGCCACTGGCACAGGTTCTCGATGCGTGCCTTGACGCCGTTGATGTTCCAGGTGGCAATTTTCATCATGCACTCACACGGAGAAGCTGGTGCCGCAGCCGCAGCTCGCCACCGCATTGGGGTTCTTGATCTGGAACGACTGGCCGAGCAGGTTGTCGACGAAGTCGATCTCCGAGCCCGCCATGTAGATGATCGACATCGGGTCGATCAGGACGGTTGCGCCGTCACGGCTGATCACGATGTCGTCGCCGGCAGGCTGCCCGTCGAGGTCGAATTTGTAGGAGAAGCCGGAACAGCCGCCGCCTTCGACGGAGACGCGCAGCGCCTGCTTCTCGGCATCTGCGGCGACGATCGCTGCGATTCGCTTCGCAGCGGCTTCGGAAAGGGTAACGGTTTCGGTGCTCATTTGGCCTCCTGCCGGGTTCAAGGCCCGGTGAAAACGGTCTTAGTCTCAGCAAATCACCGCATTGTCACGCAATTGCGCGATTTTTGATCCGGCGTGGCGGTCCGAAGACGGTTCGGAAGCCGCATCGCCTTGCGGCTTTGTCCGCTATAGGTATGAAGGCACAAGAGTTGCGTCAATGGGGAGCAAGCGACACGCGCATGACGATCGATCAAGCAGCACTGGGTTTCGGCACCGGGGAAAGGGCGATCTATGCCACCAATCCGTGGAAAAGCCGTGGCCGGCTTTTCGAGGAAGGCGGAAGCCTGACCCGTTCCGATTTCCAGCGCGACCGTGACCGCATCGTCCATACGACCGCCTTTCGTCGCCTCAAGCATAAGACGCAGGTCTTCATCGGCCCGGACGGCGATCACTATCGCACGCGTCTGACGCACACGATCGAGGTGGCGCAGATTGCCCGTGCGCTGGCACGTGCCCTGAAGCTCGACGAGGATCTCGCGGAAGGCGTGGCGCTGGTTCACGACTTCGGCCACACGCCCTTTGGTCACACCGGCGAAGATGCGCTGCACGAGGTGCTGGAGCCCTATGGCGGGTTCGACCACAATGCCCAGTCGCTGCGCATCGTCACGAAGCTCGAACGGCGTTACGCGGATTTCGACGGGCTGAACCTGACCTGGGAAGCGCTTGAGGGGCTTGTGAAGCACAATGGTCCGCTGCTGACGAAGGACGGGCAGGGGACACGTGGTCCGGTGCCGCAGCCTATCCGCGACTACTGCGAAATTCACGATCTCGAGCTGGCAAGCTTTGCCGGTCTGGAGGCCCAGGTCGCCGCGATCGCCGACGACATCGCCTACAACACCCATGACATCGACGACGGCCTACGCTCCGGCTATCTGACCTTTGATATGCTGGAAGACGTGCCCTTCCTCGCCGGCCTGATGAAGGAGGTGCGCGACCGCTATCCGCATCTCGACCCTGACAGGTTCACCCACGAGATCATGCGCCGGCAGATCACCCGCATGGTCGAAGATGTGATCGGCGTCGCGCAGGACCGGCTGAAGCAGGTCGAGCCGCAGAGTGTCGAGGACATCAGGGCAGCCTCGATGACGATCGCCACCTTCTCCGATCAGATGGCCGAGACCGACAAGGCGATCAAGAAGCTGCTGTTCAGCCGCATCTATCGGCACCCCGACATCATGCGCATCCGGGCTGCCGCCGCCGAGATCGTCACCGACCTCTTCAACGCCTATATGAACGACCCGAAGCTGATGAAGAGCCATTTCTGGGTCAACCATATTTCCGGCCTCAATGACGGTCAGAAGGCGCGCCATGTCGGGGACTATCTGGCCGGGATGACCGACACCTATGCAGTGCGCACGCACCGGGAGCTGTTTGACCGGACTCCCGAATTGCGATAGGCAGCCGACAAAATTCTGAACGGACACGGGTGCAAGTCACCCGTGCGCAGGGACACGCCATGAACCTTTTCGCCGATTTCGAAATCCGGATCAAAGCAGCGCTCGACGAGATCGAGGCGGTGCGCGAGAAGCGCGACAGCCTCGACTTCAGCCGCATCGTCGTAGAGCCGCCGCGCGATGCGAGCCATGGCGATGCCGCGACCAATGCCGCCATGGTGCTTGCCAAGGGCATGGGCATGAACCCGCGCGCTTTGGCCGACCTGATCGGCGAGAAGCTGAAGCAGGACCCTGACGTCGCCGAAGTCGGCGTTGCAGGCCCGGGCTTCATCAACATCCGCCTCTCGGTCGCCTACTGGCAGCGGCTGCTTGCCACCATGATCCGCCAGGGCACCGATTTCGGCCGCTCTTCGGTTGGCAAGGGCCACAAGGTTAATGTCGAATATGTCTCGGCCAACCCGACGGGCCCTATGCATGTCGGCCATTGCCGTGGTGCCGTCGTTGGCGACACGCTGGCCAACCTGCTCGGCTTTGCCGGCTACGAGGTGACCAAGGAATACTACATCAACGATGCCGGCGCGCAGATCGACGTGCTCGCACGCTCTGCCTTCCTGCGCTACCGCGAGGCCTTGGGCGAAGATATCGGCGAGATCCCGGCGGGTCTTTACCCGGGCGACTACCTCGTACCGGTCGGCAAGGCGCTTGCCGACGAATACGGCACCAAGCTCTACGGCATGCCGGAAGAGGACATGCTTTCCATCGTCAAGGAAAAGGCCATCGACGCGATGATGGCGATGATCCGCGACGATCTCGCCACGCTCAATGTCCATCACGACATCTTCTTCTCCGAGCGCACGCTGCATGCGAACAATGCCGCGAAGATCCGCACGGCGATCAACGACCTGACCTTCAAGGGCCATGTCTATCGGGGCACGCTGCCGCCGCCGAAGGGCCAGCTTCCGGAAGACTGGGAAGACCGCGAGCAGACGCTGTTCCGCTCGACCGAAGTCGGTGATGACATCGACCGTCCGCTGATGAAGTCGGATGGCTCCTATACCTATTTCGCCGCCGACGTGGCCTATTTCAAGGACAAGTTCGACCGCGGCTTCTCCGAGATGATCTATGTTCTCGGCGCCGACCATGGCGGCTACGTGAAGCGGCTTGAGGCCGTCAACCGGGCCGTCTCGGAAGGCAAGTCGAAGCTGACCGTGCTGCTCTGCCAGTTGGTCAAGCTCTACCGCGATGGCGAGCCGGTGAAGATGTCGAAGCGCTCGGGCGATTTCGTCACGCTGCGCGAAGTGGTCGAGGAAGTCGGCCGCGATTCGGTGCGCTTCATGATGCTCTATCGGAAGAATTCGGAGCCGCTCGACTTCGACTTTGCCAAGGTGACGGAACAGTCGAAGGATAACCCGGTCTTCT